>CP067345.1:140000-456854 GCA_020641055.1 Clostridioides sp. ES-S-0010-02 | reverse complement strand
CTGTTTCCATTAGCAACTAATACAACCATTACTTCTTTAGTTGTAAATCCAATTTTTGTCACCAAATGTCTAATTACTCCAGTCTGAGCCTTTTCATCATATATGCTTACCTTATAAGCTCTTATATACGTTTTTATTATCTTAACAATTTTATCATTTAGTTCATGTTGTATTACACATTTTTCTGTCGATATTACATCGTGAGTCTTCTTTTTGTAAAAACCAATAATAGGAACTCCATTGTTCTTTTGTATTGGAAATTGAGCTTTATTTCTATATCTATATGGCTTCTCCATGCCTATAGTATCATGAACTACCACATCATCCAACTTACCTATTCTTGTAAGCACTTGTTTAACTTCATTTGTTTTCATTTCAAGTTGTTTATTATAGTCTAAATCTTGTATTTGGCACCCTCCACAATCCTTAAGATTGTCACTACACACTCTTTTTACTCTAAATGGAGACTTCTCTATTATTTCAACAATGTCTCCTACAGCATAATTTTTCTTGACCTTATTAATTTTAACTTTAACTTTATCTTGTATTAATCCGCCCTCTACAAAAACTGTAATACCATTGTACTTTCCAACGCCTACTCCAGCCTGTCCAATGTCTACTATATCTACAATATACATCTCGTTTTTTGAAAGCATAAATCACCCTCCAATCACTATATTAAATTTAAATTCTTACAAATTCTTTTCTTTAAATATATATTAAAATCTTGATATTAACTAAACTATATTTTTTACTAAGCTACAATATTTTATTTTACCAAAAAAAAAGGAGCTTATAAAGCCCCTTGACAAAATAAATTTATTATTTTCTTATAAAACTCTAGTTGAACCTCTATATATTACACCTCTTGATGCATCCACTGTTACAACTTCTCCATCTTTTACTAGATTAGTTATATCATTTGCAGACACAATAACTGGTATATCTAAATTTATTCCTACGATAGCTGTATGTGATGTCATTCCACCATTTTCAGTTACTACAGCTCCTGCTTTCTCTATATAATTGTTCATTTCAGCATCAGTAGTTGTAGAAACTAATATATCTCCTTTATTGAAGTCTACACAAGTATCTCCATTTTTTATTATACGAACTTTACCTTCTACTGTTTGATTACCTACACCTATACCTTGAACAATTTCTTCACTTATTACATGAACCTTTATTAAGTTAGTAGTTCCGCTTACTCCTACTGGTACTCCAGCAGTTATAACCACTAGTTCTCCATTATCTATATAATCTGCTTGTCTAGCTGCTTCTATTGCTTTTTCTATAACTTCATCTGTATTTCCTGCAACAGAAGATTTAACTGGATAAACTCCCCATGTAAGAGCTAGTTTATTCATAGTTTTTTCATTATTTGTAGTAGCTATTATTGGAGATTTTGGTCTAAATTTAGACACCATTCTAGCAGTATAACCTGAGGAAGTAGATGTTATTATAGCTGATGCATCTAAATCTACAGCTGTTGTACAAGTAGCATGACTTATTGCATCTGTTACTGTAACATTATTAGTACCATTTTCCTTTAACAATCTATCATAATCCAAAGTTTCTTCTGTTCTTTTTGCTATTGTAGCCATCATCTTTACAGCTTCTACAGGGTATTTCCCAGCAGCAGTTTCTCCAGATAACATTATTGCATCTGTTCCATCATATATAGCATTAGCTACGTCTGTAACTTCTGCTCTTGTTGGTCTTGGATTTCTTATCATAGAATCAAGCATTTGTGTAGCAGTTACAACTGGTTTTGCTAATTCATTGCATTTTTTTATCATCATTTTCTGAACTATTGGCATTTCTTCAGTAGGTATTTCAACACCTAAATCACCTCTAGCTACCATTATACCATCAGAAACTTTTAATATTTCATCTAAGTTTTCTACACCTTCTTGATTTTCTATCTTAGATATAATTTGTATATCAGTTGCATTGTTATTTTCTAAAATTTCTCTTATTGCTAGTACATCAGATGCTTTCCTTACAAATGAGGCAGCTATATAGTCTATACCTTGGCTTATTCCAAATTCTATGTCGCTTATATCTTTAGGAGTTATTGCTGGTAAATTTATTTTTACACCAGGCACATTTACACCTTTATGATTTTTTACTATTCCAGAATTTTCAACGATACATACTATATCTTCGCCATTTATTTCTTTTACTCTTAAACCAACTAATCCATCATCTATTAGTATAGAATCTCCTACTTTAACATCTTCAGCAAGACCCTTATAACTTACTGTACATATTTCTTTAGTTCCTACAACATCTTTCATAGTTATAGTAAATTTTTGTCCTTCTTCTAAAGATACCTCTGGGTCTGCAAAATTACCTGTTCTAATTTCTGGACCTTTAGTGTCTAATAATATAGCAACTGGTTTATTTAGTTTTTCTCTAACTTTTTTTGCCATATCTATTCTTTCCTTGTGTTCTTCATGTGAACCATGGGAAAAGTTAAATCTGCACACATTTAGACCATTTTGCATAAGTTGAGTTAAAACTTCTTCACTTTGTGATGCTGGCCCTAGCGTACAAACAATTTTTGTTTTCTTTACATTATTTAACATATTTGCTCCTCCTGAAATATTATTTCACAGATTTATTTTAAATACTAAGATTTATATAGATAATATTTTTGCCATTTCATAAGCTTCTTTATCAAAAACCTTCTTTTGAGATAAAGCTTCACTTATTTCTAAGTCAATTATTTTGTTTTCTTTTATTCCGACAACTCTAGCTGACTTTCCATCTAGTAGTAATTCTACAGCTCTTACACCAAGTCTGCTTGCTAGTATTCTATCAAATACAGTTGGACTTCCTCCTCTTTGAACATGACCTAATACAGTTACTCTTAAATCTGCTCCTGATTCTTTTTTAAGTTCCTTCTCTAAATCGCTAGCACTTCCAACTCCTTCTGCCAACACGATTATACTATGTCTCTTGCCTCTTTTTTGAGTTGTCTTTAATCTTAAAGCAACTTCATCTACTTTAACCTCTACTTCTGGTACTATTATAGTTTCAGCTCCTCCTGCAAGACCTGCATATAAGGCTAAATCTCCACAGTGTCTTCCCATAACTTCTACTATATTAACTCTTTCATGAGATGATGATGTATCTCTTATTTTACCTATAGCATCTATAATAGTATTCATTGCAGTGTCAAATCCTATAGTATAATCTGTATATGCTAAGTCATTATCTATAGTTCCTGGTATACCTATAGCTGGAAATCCTAAGTCACTAAGTTTTTGAGCTCCTGTAAATGAACCGTCTCCTCCAATTACTACTAAGCAGTCAATTTTATACTTTTTAAGAATTTTTACTGCCTTTAATCTACCTTCTTCTGTTTTGAATTCTTCACATCTAGAAGATTTTAATATAGTTCCTCCTCTGTGTATAATATCCCCAACAGAAGATAAGTTCATTTCAGTTAAATCTTCTTCCAACAATCCCTTATATCCTCTATTGATTCCATATACTTTGCATCCATAATATATTGCTGACCTTACAACCGCTCTAATTGCAGCATTCATTCCTGGAGCATCTCCTCCACTTGTTAGTAATCCTATAGTTTTCATTTTTTACCTCCTTGGATTTTATGTCAAATTTTTATTATAATCATTCTTATCACATCTTAATGGACTTTTTTCGTCCCTATATCATTTTTCAATCCCATCAAGACTAAAAAAATTAAATGTCCTTAAATGTCCATTTTGTGATATTATATCACAAAACGGACAATATTTTTCATATTATTATAATATATTTAGATTTTTATCCAAAAAATTAAGCTTTTATCTTTATGTTATCCTTAGGAAGTAATCTTTCTAAATTGTTTATAAATTCATCACATATAAAGGTGGATACTCCTGTCATTTTATATGCTTTGCGCTTACCATTTATATTTTCATCCATAGGATATAAGTATATACTGTCATTGCCTGGATATTGCTTTGCTATTTCTATAATATTGTAAGTTGTATCTGTGTCAGACATACTATCTATTTTTAAATACAGTTTTTTTCCACTTTCTAACTTCACATTTTGTACATTTTTAGTTCTTACTGAATTATATTTTTTAGCTTCAAAGTCAGTATTGTCTTTTATATCTTTTATTTCTCTAGCTATAAGTTTTGCATTTTCGCCTTCTTTTATACTTAATGTTCCTTTTACATAAATTATATTATCTTCGTTTAAAATAACATTATATTTTTGTAATAACTGAGGAAAAACTATTATTTCTATAGCACCATATAAATCTTCTAACTCAATAAATGCCATAATTTCATTTCTTTTTGTGGTTTTTATCGTTTTATTTACAATCATTCCACCCATTATTGCATCAGTTTCATTCATTTGTATATATGACTCTTCATCCTCTTTTAATGAATTTAACTTTCCATTATCTATAGATGTTTTTTCTTGTAATTCTTTTTCAAATTGCGATAAAGGATGCCCACTTACATACATTCCCAGAACTTCTTTTTCAAGATTAAGTTTCTCTCTTTCTTCATATTCTGGTCTTTTAGGTAAATTATATATTTGTTGAAAGTCACTATCTTCTTCACTATCTCCAAAAGCATCAAATAATGAAATTTGACCTTGAACATTTTTCTTTCTGTCCATAGAAACACTTTCTAATAAAGTTTCATAACCAGCCATCAGACTAGCTCTATTTTCACTTATATTATCAAAAGCTCCACATTTTATTAAGCTTTCTATTACTCTTTTATTTGTATCTTTTTGGTCTAATCTCTTAACTAAATCAACTAAGTCTATAAATAATCCCTTAGACTCTCTCTCATCAATTATATTATTTATTATATTTACACCAACATTTTTTACAGCAGCCAGACCAAATCTTATGTTGTCACCTTCAACCGAGAATTTTGAAAAACTTTTATTTATGTCTGGTGGCAACACATCTATATCTAATGCTTTACATTCTCTTATATATTCAACTACCTTATCAGTATTTCCCATAACACTAGTTATTAAAGCTGCCATAAACTCAACAGGATAATATGTTTTTAAATAAGCTGTCTCATATGCTAAAACTCCATATGCAGCTGCATGTGATTTATTAAATGCATAACGAGCAAAATCTATCATGTCATCAAATATTTTATTGGCTATTTCCTCTTCTACACCATTTCTAACACACCCTGCAATTTCTATGTTGCCATCTTCATCAAATTTCCCATGAATAAAATATTGTCTTTCTTCTTCCATTACATCCATTTTTTTCTTACTCATGGCTCTTCTAACCAAGTCACTACGACCATAACTATATCCACCTAAATCTCTAACAACTTGCATAACTTGTTCTTGATATACCAAACATCCATATGTAACTTCCATTATTGGTTTTAATTTCTCATGTAAGTATGTTACATCTTTTGGATTACTTTTATTTTTTATATACGCAGGTATAGAGTCCATTGGACCTGGTCTAAATAGGGATATTCCCGCTACAATATCTTCAAAATTATCTGGTTTCAGTTGTTTCATAAAACTCCTCATACCAGCACTTTCCAACTGAAACACTCCTAAAGTATTTCCAGATGAAAGCATTTCATATACCTTTGGATCATCATAGTCCATCTTTGAAAAATCTATATTTTCAGTGTAATTTTTTATTGTTCTATTCTTTTCTATTAAATCAAGTGCATCTCTTATAACTGTAAGTGTTCTTAATCCAAGAAAGTCCATCTTTAAAAGACCAAGTTCTTCAAGTGTTGTCATAGTAAATTGAGTTGTGATTGCATCTTGATGCTTGTACAGAGGTACATACTCATCTACAGGATTTTTGGATATAACAACTCCTGCTGCATGAGTGGAAGCATGTCTTAACATTCCCTCTATTTGCTTTGATATATTGATTATCTCTTTTGTTTCAGGGTCTTGGTCATATAAATCCTTAAGGTTTGGATTTGTATCTAATGCCTTATCTATAGTCATTCCTAAAGCAAATGGTATTTCTTTAGCTATCTTATCAACCTTATTGTAGCCTATATCTAATACTCTTCCAACATCTCTTATTGCGGCTTTTGCACCCATTGTTCCAAAAGTTATTATTTGTGCAACATGGTCATCACCATATTTTCGCTTTACATAGTCTATAACTTCTTCTCTTCTTTCATAGCAAAAATCTATATCTATATCTGGCATAGATATACGTTCTGGATTTAGAAAACGTTCAAATAGGAGAGAATATTTTATTGGGTCTATATCAGTTATCTTAAGTGTATATGCTACTATTGAACCTGCCGCACTACCTCTACCTGGTCCTACTATAATATTATTTTCTTTAGAGAAATTTATAAAGTCCCAAACTATTAAAAAGTATTCCACATAACCCATTTTTTCAATTACATCTAATTCATAGTTTAATCTATCTAGTATCTCACTATCAGGATTATCATATCTTTCTTTTAATCCATTAAAACACAATTCTCTTAAATAAGTTTCTGGCGTATATCCATCTGGAACATCATATTTAGGAAGATGTATAGTGTTAAAATCAAACTCTACATTACACATATCAGCTATTTTTACAGTATTATCAATAGCCTCTAGTGCATATGGGAATAACTCTTCCATTTCTTCTCTTGATTTCAGATAAAACTCATCACTTCCAAATCTCATTCTATTTGGGTCATTTACTGTTTTACCCATTTGAATACACATAAGAACATCATGTATTTTTGAATCTTCTTTATTTACATAGTGAACATCATTAGTAGCAACTAGTGGAATACCAGTCTCTTTTGATAATTTCACTAATCCAGAATTCACTTCTCTCTGTTCTGGTAAATTATGGTCTTGAATTTCTAAAAAGAAATTTTCTTCACCAAATATATCTTTGTAATCAATGGCAAACTTTTTTGCTTTTTCATAATTTCTATTCATCAAAGCACGTGCAACATCTCCTGCAAGACATGCAGAAAGTGCTACAATCCCTTCACAATGCTTTCTAAGTTCTTCCATATCGACTCTAGGCTTATAGTAGAAGCCTTCTACATATGAAGTTGAGACTATTTTTATCAAATTTTTATAGCCTTCCATATTCTTAGCTAACAAAACTAAATGTCCTTGATATTTATCATAATTAGGGTCTTTATCTCTTAATCCACGTGCAGCTGTATAAACTTCACACCCTATAATTGGTTTTATTCCTTCTTTTATAGCTGTTTTATAAAAATCTATAACACCAAACATACAACCATGGTCAGTAATAGCAATTGAACTCATATTTAATTCTTTAGCTCTTTTTATAAGTTTTTTCACCCTCGAAAATCCATCAAGTAAACTATACTCGGTATGTACATGAAGATGAGCAAAATCTTTTTCCATTAAATCACCTCCTGTTTTATAAATTTAATTTTACCACAAATACATGTCTTAAAACAAAAACAGAGACTTTTATCTCAAAATAGGAATTAACTTCCACCTATAACCCTATATGTTGAAATTAATTCTTATTTTGAGATTGTCCCCTCAAATTTATTATAATGATTTTTTTTTCAAGTCTGTCGCGATTTCTTCTATTTTTCTAAGTCTATGATTGACACCAGATTTTCCTATTGGCGGGTCTAACATCTCTCCAAGCTCCTTGAGAGTCATATCTTCATACTCAATTCTAATCTTGGCTATTTCTTGTAAATTTTCTGGTAAGCTACTAATCCCTATAGTTTCTTGTATTAGTCTAATATTTTCTACTTGTCTTACGGCTGCATTTACTGTTTTAGAAAGGTTAGCTGTCTCGCAATTTACTATTCTGTTTACATTATTTCTCATTTCTTTTACTATTTTAGTATTTTGGAGACTTAAAAGAGCGTGGTGTCCTCCTATAATACTTAATAAATCGGATATTTGTTCACTCTCTTTAAGATAAACAACATAATTATTTTTTCTAGCCACAATTTTACTATTAAAGCCTAAAGAATTTATAAGTTCTTTTAATGAATCTGCAAAATCCTCATTGTTAGTTACAAATTCCATATGATAGTTTTTTTCTGGATCACTTATAGAACCTCCACCAAGAAAAGCTCCTCTTATAAAAGCTCTTTTACATCCCTCATGTTTAACCAAACTTTCTGGAACTCTATTTATAGTAAAAAATCCCTCTTTTTCTTCCAATACACCTAATTTTTTTAATAACATTTCTGAACCCATTTCACTTGTTACCATTAATACATAACTATTATTTCTCTTTAACATTTGATTTTTATTTACAGAAATTGTAGTATTTATGCTGAAATTCTTTTTTAATAACTTAAAGACTTTACGGGCTATTGAGTTTAATTCTGTTGTTATTTTTAAATTTAGTTTTTTATATCCAACAATTTGTATACTTCCCCCTGATTTAACTAGAGCTGACAGTTCAGCTATATTACAACATTCATTCTCAGATACAATTCTCGCTAGTTCATTTTTGGTTTCAGTTGAAAAAGACATATATATCACCCATTAACTAATTTTTCTTTAACCTTTTTTTTATTTCCTGTAAGGCAACCTTTATTATTTCCTTTTCATCATCATACCTAGCTAGGTCTACCACTCTATCTAGATGGATAAATTTAGCATCAATAAAGCCTTCCTCTTTTTGTGGAATAGTATCCATATTTTTTGCTTGCATTAAGTACCAAAAAACTGTTTTATGAACTGCTCTATTTTCATCCCAGTTTTCTTTGAATGTATAGTGTATTTCACCTAAATATTTCAATATATCTGCTTTTACTCCAGTTTCTTCGCTTACTTCACGTAATGCTGCCTCTTGGTTATTTTCCCCTTCTTCTACTTTTCCTTTGGGTAGCACCCAATCTCCATTGAACTTCCTTAGTAAAAGAATCGTATTGCCAAACAGGACTACACCACCAGCACTAACCTCTTCTCTCATCGATGTTCACTCCTTAAAACTAACATAATGATAAGGATTTCTACACTTTTTTTTAAAATCCTTTTTTACTAACTTTTGTTGTAATTATGATTTAGGGCTAACTCAATAACTATGTTAGATATATATTTTGCATCATGTCTTATATAATTATTTTTTATTTCAATCAAATTTTTTTCTACGGTTTTTATACCCATCTCTTTTAACTTATCTTTTTGTTTTTTATCTAGTAAAACCTGTTCTGCTCCATCTTGTTTATATAAATCAAGCATTCCTTCTGGCAATATTTCGTTATTTGCTATCACATAATCTATCAAATTATTGTCAGTATGCTTTATTATCGCATTAATATGTTCTAATACATTATATCCTTCTGTTTCCCCTGGTTGAGTCATTATATTTGATATATACACTTTTGGCGCTAGAGAGGCTTTAATGGCGTCTACAACACCATCTACAAGTAAGTTTGGTATTATACTAGTATATAAACTTCCAGGACCCATAATTATAATATCAGCATCATAAATAGATGCAATAACATCTCCTAATGGTTTAACATCTTTAGGATTTAAAAAAATCTCATCAATAGAACTTTTTTGATTTTTTGATTCTTCAGGTATACTAGATTCGCCATTTACTATTTCACCATTTTTTAATTTGGCAACTAAGTTTACATCTTCTAGTGTTACTGGCAAAACCCTACCTGTTATAGCAAAAATCTCACTTAATTTATACACAGCTTTTTCAAAGTTTCCATATAATCCATTCATAGCAGCTAAAAATAGATTCCCAAAACTTTGACCTTTTAAAAGTCCCTCTGTAAACCTATATTGCATAACTTCATTCATAGTTGGTTCTATATTTGCAAGTGCTAACAGGCAATTTCTTATATCTCCTGGTGGAAGCATTCCTAAGTCTTCTCTTAATACTCCTGAACCTCCACCATCATCAGCAACAGTAACAATCGCAGTTATATTCTGCGTAGAGTGTTTAAGCCCCCTCAGAAACACTGATTGACCAGTTCCTCCACCTATTACTACTACATTAGGGTCTCTATTTTCAATAACAGACCTCTGAAATAACCTTACTTTTTCATTCTTTGCTTTCTTATATATAAATAACGATACAATTAATGCAATCCAACCTAAAATTCCTACAATAATAAGTAATTTAGCCATGTTTGCCTCCATTATCGTAACATAGAGTCTCTGTGTTTTTTTACAACTCTATATCCTTTATTAGATAAATCCTCCGCTATAAGATTTGTTATAGTAACTGACCTATGTCTTCCACCTGTACATCCAACACCAATTACTAGATGTTGTTTTCCTTCTTCTATATATTGAGGTACTAAGAAATGAATCATATCCAAAAGTTTTACATAAAATTCCTCACTAATTTTAGAATTCATAACATAATCTCTAACTTCTTTATCGTCACCAGTTTTAGATCTCAATTCTTCAACATAATATGGATTAGGAAGAAATCTTACATCAAATACTAAATCTGCATCCGCAAGTATACCATGTTTAAATCCAAAAGATACTACAGATATAGTTAAATTAGGATTATCTTCACCAGAAGAATATATTTTCTTTATTTCTTCTTTAAGGTCTTTTGGTTTCATATTAGTTGTGTCAATTATGCATGTAGAAAATCCCTTTAAAGGCTCCATTATTTTTCTTTCCATTTTTATACCTTCTGGAATTTGCATGTCTTTCGCCAATGGGTGATTTCTTCTTGTCATTTTATATCTCTTTAACAATACATCATCATTACAATCTAGATACACCATTTCATATTCATAATTTTCTTTTTCTAGATAGTTTAAACTTTCATGAAGAGCTTCAAAAAACTTTCTTCCTCTTATATCTATACCTAGAGCAACTTTATCAATACTTGAATTTGGTTGATAACATAATTCTGCAAATTTAGTTATTAAAGCAGGAGGTAGATTATCTACACAATAAAATCCCATATCCTCTAAAGCTCTCATTGTTTCACTTTTTCCAGACCCTGAAAGACCTGTAACTATAACAAATTTCATTGCTAACTCCTCCTTTTTATCTTCTGTTTATTACACTTTTATCTTTCGATTATCACACTATAATATTTTCTACTAATGATATATCCATATTTGAATCATATACAGCTTTCATAGCTCGTTTAAAATCACCCACTCTTTCTGGGCAATGTGCATCTGACCCTATTATAAATTTATTTCCTATTTCTTTTATTTCGTTTATTTGTTTTACATTTAAAAAAGAATGACTACTATTTATTTCAAGCCTTGTATCTGTCTTTTTTGCTACCTTCGCTATTTCTTCTATATATACATCACCTTTATCACCAGGATGTGTAATTACAAAAATATCATTATTATTCATAGCATTTATTACGGCTTTTGTATTATACTCTTTTGCTTTTTCAGTTTTAAAAATATAGTTATTACAATGATTTAATAAACTTCCAAATGATGTAGGAGTAGAACCAAAATGGTATCCAGCCATGATATAGTCAAGTTCTTTTATAAATTTTTCATCCATGTCTATATTACCTTTATCATCTAATATGTTACACTCCATACCCAAAAGTATATTTATATCACTATATTTATCATTCAAAGAATTTATTTCTTCTCTCATTTTATGAATATCTTTCCTCTTTACACCATATGCAATATGTTTATAACTATGGTCTGATATTCCGATTGTCTTTATCCCTTTAGCAATGGCCACCTTTACATTATCTTCAATAGTTCCCTTACCATGACTATATAATGTATGTGTATGATAATCAGCCAATATTTTCATTTGTTAATCCTCTCCAAGTATTTTGACTTCTTCTTCCAACATAACCCCAAACTTGGCATATACAGCACTTTTTATAACATATATTAAATCTAAAATATCTTTAGCACTTGCTTCTCCTAAATTAATCACAAATCCACAATGCTTCTCAGATACTTGAGCACCTCTTAAAGTAAGTCCTCTTAGTCCAGTTTCTTCTATTAACTTCCCTGCAAAATATCCTGTTGGTCTTTTAAATGTACTTCCTGCACTAGCAAAATTTAATGGTTGCTTAGTTGTTCTTCTTGTTGTTAAATCATCCATTAAACTTTTTATTTCATCATAATTTCCTTTTTGTAAATCTATTTCTGCTGATAAAGCTATATACCCATTTTTCGTTATTATACTTTTTCTATACCCAAATTCCATCTGTTCATTTGACAGTTCAAAGATATTTCCTTCCATATCTATTAATCTTACCGATTTTACTATATCTTTCATTTCACCACCATATGCTCCTGCATTCATGGCTAATGCTCCACCCAATGTTCCAGGTATACCTGAGGCAAACTCAAATCCTTTTAATTCTTGTTTTTGAAGAGCTTTACCTAAAACAGATAATAAAGCTCCTGACTGAGCAATTATTTTAGTGCCCTTTATCTCATAAGAATTAAAGTTGTCTGCAAGTTCTATTACTATGCCTCTTATTCCACCATCTTTAATTAGAATATTTGAGCCATTTCCAATTATTAAATATGGAATAGACTCTTTTTTCACTAATTGAAGTACATTTTTTAACTGCTCTTCAGTTCTAGGTCTAACCAATATATCGGCTGGCCCTCCAACTCTAAATGAGATATGTTTTTTCATAGGTTCATCTATTTTTATATCATCTTTGCTTAATATATTTAATAAATTTTCATGTATATCTTGATTATTCATTGTATTTCCTCCCAAATTATACTAAACTTCAGTTGTCATTATTATCTAAATTATATTAATATATAGTATTAACTATATTCAATAATATATGATTTTGCTTATCATACAGATTTCATATTTTTAAGTTTTTTAATTCCAAACTATATTCAATAAATATATAATAAAGTAAAAAAAAAAAAATAACAACATATAAAAGAACATAAATAATTTAAAAAAAGCATCAATATCGCTGATATCAATGCTTTAAAAGGCTATTTAATTCGTATTATTTATCTAACTATTTTTCACATAGCAAAGATAATAAATTCCCCCAACTATTATAGAACCTCCAACTACATTTCCAAGCGTTACAAATACCAAATTAGTTATTAATTGAACCATAGTAATATCTGCTCCTAATGCCATTCCCATTGGTATAAAAAACATATTTGCAACACTATGTTGGAATCCACATAACACAAATAACATTATTACTGTCCAACATGAGGCTAACTTAGATACTATGTCTTGAGATGCTGTAGCCATCCATACAGCTAAAACTACTAAAATGTTACAAAGTATTGCTTTTAAAAACATTGAAACTATCGTTGAATTAACTTTAGCTTCTGCTACAGCTATGGCTTTTGTAGCTACATCCCCTGTTAATGTAGAAGAATAATATAAAAGTGCCACTAAAAGTAGTGAACCTACTAGATTTGCAAAATAAACTAATCCCCAGTTTCTTAGCATTTTCCCTAATGTTATTTTTTTATCCATAAGTGGAATAAACATTAAGGTATTTCCAGTGAATAATTCTGCCCCTGCTACCACTACAAGCATAAGACCTACTGGAAAGACCATAGCACTTAAAAAACTAGCTATTCCTGGGTCTATCTTACCAAAAGTCTGACTAATTATTATACTACCCAATGCCCCAAAACCTATAAATGCTCCTCCAAGTAAACCTAATAAAATTGCATTTTGTGTTGAAATATTCGCTTTTTTAATGCCTGCACTTATAGTTGCTTGTGCAGTTTCCCCAGGTGTCAAGAATCCTTTACTCATAAATCCTTCCCCCTTAAAAATTATACTTTTCCTTGTCTTTTTATGGCAATAATTATATAATAACAATATGATATATAATAAATTTTATTAATATAAAAAATATACTATATGTTTATATATACTTGTCTCATATAATTATATTATTTATTATATACCAACTTTGTTAATTTCGAAATAATTTATATTGAATTTGAAAAATTTACCTTTCGAATATTTATTTTACTTTTTTATTGTTGAGGTATTATATATAATAGATATATGTTTGTGTTATTATATATAATTACTTATTTTAATAAATATTTAAAGGAGGAAATTTTATGTTTGATATATCATTTTTCGAAATGTCAATATATGAAATAGCAGTTACTACAATATATATAATTAATTTCATGGTTATACTAAATCTCATTTTTAGAGAAAAGAGAAATATAAATACAACTCTAACATGGCTTCTTATATTAGTATTAATACCAGCTCTTGGATTTATACTTTATATAGCTTTTGGCAGAAATATTTCAAAAAACAATATGTTTAGATTAAAAGAAAAGGATGATAAGATAATCAAAAGCAATATACTAGATACTCAAGTTAAATTACAATCTACATCTGAAATTAATTCAGAGATACATCAACATAAGGATATGATTTATGCATTAGCTAATTCAAATAATGCTCATTATACCAATAATAACGATGTGTGGATTTACGCTGAGTCTAGTCAATTTTTTAACACTCTTCTTGAAGAACTTAAGAAAGCAAAGAAATATATAAACATACAGTTTTACATTTTCAAAGATGACAAAATCGGAACTGAAATAATTGACATTCTAGTAGATAAAGCCAAAGAAGGTGTAGAAGTAAGACTTTTATTTGACGCCGTTGGTGGTAGAACACTAAAAAATAGTACACTTTCTAGATTAAAAGAAAGTGGTGTTAAAGTTGGAAGTTTCTTTCCATCATTCTTAAAAATTGTAAACTTTAACTTAAACTACAGAAACCACCGAAAAATAGTTGTCATTGATGGAAAAGTAGGATTTGTAGGTGGATACAATGTTGGAGACGAATATCTAGGTAGAAATCCAAAATTTGGTCTATGGAGAGATACACATACTAAACTTACTGGTGATTGTGTAATTGACCTAAATATGAGGTTTATCCTTGATTGGAGATATACAACTAAAGAAGATTTAGATTTAGAAAAGTACTTCGTAGAAAGTGAAACACCTTCTGATTGTCCTTCTGAAAATATTGGGATTCAGATAGTATCAAGTGGTCCAGATATATTAGAACTTGATGAAATTAAATATGGTTACCTTAAAATGATTCAGAAAGCTAGAAAGTATATATACATACAGAGTCCTTATTTAATACTTGACTCAACATTTATAGATACTTTAAAAATAGCTTGTTTATCTGGTGTTGATGTAAGAATTATGATTCCTTCTAAACCTGACCATCCTTTTGTATACTGGGCATCATATTCATATGCTGGAGAACTTTTAAAATTTGGAGCTAAAATCTACACTTATGGTGAAAATGCATTTTTACATGCTAAGACAATAGTTATAGATGACTCTATATGTTCTATAGGAACAGCTAATATGGATATAAGAAGCTTTGAGCTTAATTTTGAAGTAAATGCATTTATGTACTCTTCAAAAAAAGCACTAGAGCAAAGAGTTATATTTGAAAATGATATTTTAGATTCAAAAGAAATAACATTAGATGTATATAATTCTAGGTCTACTTATATAAAAATCAAGGAATCAATTTCTAGACTATTATCATCAGTTTTATAAATCTTTTATTTTATAAAAATTTTACCTTTTGGTTTATTT
The DNA here is from genome assembly GCA_020641055.1 of Clostridioides sp. ES-S-0010-02. Classification (NCBI taxonomy): domain Bacteria; kingdom Bacillati; phylum Bacillota; class Clostridia; order Peptostreptococcales; family Peptostreptococcaceae; genus Clostridioides; species Clostridioides sp. ES-S-0010-02. The sequence goes on along the minus strand of CP067345.1, from coordinate 441,318 downwards.
TTTAAAGTTTTTTATATATATTATTTTTTTTTTATTGGATTCAGTCCATTTTTTTTATTTTTTTTAACTATTCTGAATTATTTTATATTATAATAGACTAGTATAGTTTTTTTTTAATAGGTAACTTTTTTGCATTGTTTTTATGAATAAAGAAATTGTTGTATATTATTCTTTCTTTATTGTTTTGGTTTTGTTCACCAACATAATATTGGTGTCAACTCATGGTTAATTATTTTATGAAAAATAATAACTTTAAAAAGAAAAGGGGGATTTGTTATGTGCGATTTTATTTCACACAACAAGCAGTTATTTGACGAATTAGATATATTTATTGACTCTCTTGCAACAAAGGAAGGTGCTTTGATACAAGTTCTACATGAAGCTCAAGGTATATTTGGATATCTTCCAAAAGAAGTACAACTTCATGTTGCTAAAAGACTTGGAGTAGCTCCTGCAAAGGTATATGGGGTTGTTACATTCTATTCTTATTTCACTACAGAACCTGTAGGTAAGTATAAAATAAGTGTCTGTCTAGGTACTGTATGTTTTGTAAAAGGTGCTGATAAGATATTAAGTGCTTTTGAAAAACAGCTTGGTATAAAAGTTGGAGAAACTACTAGTGATTTTAAATTTTCTTTAGAAGGTTTAAGATGTTTGGGGGCATGTGGTTTAGCTCCAGTTGTTACTGTAAATGGTAAAGTTTATGGTAAAGTAAAACCAGATCAAGTAAGCGAAATATTGGATACTTATAGAGAATTAGAATTGAATTGTTAAGAGGGGTGAATAAATAATGCGTAAAGTAAATTCATTTGATGAATTAAAAGTTTTAGCTGATGAGCTAAAACCTAGTCTTAGCCTAAGAAAAAATTATTCTAAGGAAAATGTATTAAGAAGAGAATTACTTGTTTGTTGTGATACTGGATGTACATCTTCAAACAGTATGGAAATAGTTAGTGAGTTAGAAAATGAAATAAAAAAATCAGGAATACAAGACAAGGTTGATGTTCGTTTAACAGGTTGTTTTGGTTTCTGTGCTCAAGGTCCTATCGTAAAAGTTTATCCTGATAACGTTTTCTATGTGAAAGTTGAACCATCTGATGCTGAAAAGATAGTTCAAAATCACTTAATTAGAAATACAGTTGTTGAGGAATTATTATATGAAGAAGAATCTTTAAATAAAAAAGTAGAAGCACAAGAAGAAATGTCTTTCTACAAAAAACAATTACGTATAGCTCTAAAGAATTGTGGGCTTATAGACCCAGATAGTTTAGAGGATTATATTGCTAATGATGGTTATTTAGCTCTAGGTAAATGTTTAACGACTCTTACTCCTCAAGAAGTTATTGCAGAAGTAAAGACTTCTGGTCTTCGTGGTAGAGGAGGAGCTGGATTCCCTACAGGTTCTAAATGGGAAGCTGCTTCAAAGAATCCTGCTGGCCCAACTGATAAAAAATTCGTTGTCTGTAATGCTGATGAAGGAGACCCTGGTGCATTCATGGATAGATCTGTACTTGAAGGAGACCCTCATAGTGTACTAGAAGCTATGGCAATATGTGGATATGCTATAGGTTCTGATACAGGGTACATATATATAAGAGCTGAATATCCAAAATCTATAGAAAGACTAAAAGTAGCTATAGCTCAAGCTGAAGCACATGGCTTACTTGGTGAAAATATCTTAGGTACTGGATTTAACTTCAAATTAGAATTAAAATACGGTGCAGGAGCTTTCGTTTGTGGTGAAGGTACAGCTTTAATGCATTCAATTGAAGGTAGACGTGGTGAACCTAGAATGAAGACTTATAGTTCTTCTAAAAGTGGATTATGGAAATCTCCTACTTGCTTAAACAATGTTGAAACTTTTGCTAATATTCCAGCAATCATACTTAAGGGTGGAGACTGGTTTGCTAACTTAGGTACTGATGATTCTAGTGGTACTAAAGTTTTTGCTCTTGGTGGAAAAGTAGAAAATGTAGGTCTTGTTGAAGTTGCAATGGGTACTACTTTAAGAGATATTGTATTTGAAATTGGTGGAGGAATTCCTGAAGGCAAAAACTTCAAGGCAGTTCAAACAGGTGGACCGTCTGGTGGATGTATACCAACTGAACATTTAGATATACCTATAGATTTTGGTTCATTAAGCTCTATAGGCTCAATGATGGGTTCTGGTGGTATGCTTGTTCTTGATGAATCTGACTGTATGGTAGATATAGCCAAATTCTTCCTTGAGTTTACTGTTGAAGAATCTTGTGGTAAATGTACACCTTGTCGTATAGGTACTACGAGATTATTAGAAATATTAACTAAAATTACAGAAGGTAATGGTACTCTACAAGATTTAGACGACCTAGAAAACCTTGCTGAAACTATACAAACTGCTTCATTATGTGGTCTTGGTAAAGCTGCTCCAAACCCTGTTTTAAGTACTCTTCAATATTTCAAAGATGAGTATATAGCACATGTTGTAGATAAGAAATGTCCTGCTGGCAAATGTCAAAACTTACTTTCTTACTTCATAACAGATGCTTGTAAGGGTTGTACAAAATGTTCTAGAGTGTGTCCTGCTGGTTGTATAACAGGTTCTGTTAAAGAACAACATACAATAGATACTTCTAAGTGTCTAAAATGTGGTGCTTGTATAGATAATTGTACATTTAATGCTATAATCAAGAAATAACTTATTTGGAGGAGGAATAACAATGAGTTTAGTTAATTTAACTATCAATGGCAAACATGTTTCAGCACCTAGTGGAACTTCTATCTTAGATGCTGCAAAACTAATAAATATAAAAATACATAACCTTTGTCATTTACATATGAATGAGATAGATAAGCTTGATACTTGTGCTTCTTGTCGTGTTTGTATGGTTGAGACAGAGAGAGGTTTAGTTCCAGCTTGTGGAACAGTTATAAAGGAAGGTATGAGAGTTCAAACTAATAGTGCTAAAGCATTAAATGCTCGTAGAACTATTGTTGAGTTACTATTATCAGACCATCCACAAGATTGTTTTATATGTGAAAAAAATGGAGACTGTGAATTACAAACTATAGCTGCTGATTTAGGAGTAAGAAAGATAAGATATCAAGGTTCTAAGTCTTTTGCAGGTAAAGATACCTCTACTAAATCTTTAGTTAAAGACCATTCTAAATGTATATTATGCAGAAGATGTGAAACTGTATGTAATGATATCCAAACAGTTGGAGCATTATCTGGAGTTAATCGTGGATTTAATACTTTAGTTAGTACATTTTTTAATGCTGATATGGTTGAAACAGAGTGTACATTCTGTGGCCAATGTATTTCTGTCTGTCCAACTGGAGCGTTAACAGAAGTAGATAATGTTCCTAAACTATGGGATGTTTTAAATAAAAAAGAAAAAACTATAGTAGTGCAAGTTGCCCCTGCTGTAAGAGTTGCTATTGGTGAAGAGTTTGGATTAGAACCAGGTTCAATATCTACAGGAAAAATGGTTGCTGCTTTAAAAGCACTTGGGTTTGAGCATGTATTCGATACAAACTTTGGTGCAGACTTCACTATAATGGAAGAAGCTACTGAATTTATAGAAAGAATTCAAAAAGGTGAAAATCTACCTATATTAACAAGCTGTTGCCCTGCATGGGTAAACTTCTTAGAACACAATTATCCAGACCAATTAAATCTAGCATCTAGCTGTAAATCTCCTCAAGGTATGTTTGGTTCTATAGCTAAGAATTACTATGCACCTAAAATACTAGGAATTAATCCAGATGACCTTTATGTTGTATCTGTAATGCCTTGTGTAGCTAAGAAGTATGAAGCTTCAAGAGAAGAATTAAGTGAATCTGGAATATTAGATGTTGACCTTTCTATAACTACTAGAGAGTTAGCTAAGATGATAAAAGAAGCTGCTATTGATTTACCTAATCTTCAAGACCAGGATTTTGATAATCCATTAGGAAAATCTACTGGTGCTGCGTCTATATTTGGAGCGAGTGGTGGAGTTTTAGAAGCTGCTCTACGTACTTCATATGAAAAGATAACTAACAAAACTTTAGATAATGTAAACTTTACTAATGTTAGAGGGCTTAAGGGAATCAGAGAAGCAAGTATAGATGTTGATGGAACTACAGTCAATGTATGTATTGTAAATACACTTAAAAATGCTAGAAAAATGATGGATAAAGTTAGAAGTGGAGAATGTAAATACCATATCATAGAAGTTATGGCATGCCCTGGTGGATGTGTTGGAGGAGCTGGTCAACCTTACCATCATGGTAATACTGATATAATTGATAGACGTGCTAATGCATTGTATGAGATAGATAGAAATAAGGCTATTCGTAAGTCTCATGAAAATCCTGACTTACAAGCTATTTATAAAGACTTCTTTGGAGATCCAAATAGCGATGTAGCTCATAAATACCTTCATACTCATTACTTTGATAAGAGTTGTATTTATGAAGAATGTCCAAAAGAATGTGCTTGTGAAGAAGCTAAATAAATTTTAACAAATTGAAAAACTAAAATATTCTCAAATAAAAGGATTGTATAAAGTGCTTTTAAGTACTTTATACAATCCTTTCTATTTTAATCATAATAAGCTACATTTCTACGCTTATCTTTCTTAAAGTATCCCTGCCATTTTCATAAGCTGTTTTGCATTTGTAGTCTTACATCTTCCATCTTTTATGGCATAGTCAAAATAGATTTTATCATCAACATAGTACTCTGAAAAATGGTAGTTTACAATCTCTACATCTCCACCACTTGAAAGGTCACATAACTCAAAATCATGTGTTGTAACCATACTTATAATCCATGGCTTTGATAGTTTCTTTACTGCCTCACTTGCTCCAATAATTCTATCAGCAGAGTTAGTTCCTTTAAAAATCTCATCAACTAAAACTAACATCGGTAATTCTTTTATACTATATTGAATCATTGATTTTATTCTGAGAATTTCAGCATAAAAAGTTGATATACCTTGGCTTACATCATCTTGTATTCTCATAGATGTAAATATATACATACATGTGGCATCAAAATTTTTAGCACATACTGGAGCACCTGCATACGCCAATACTAAATTTACACCAATACTTCTTAAAAATGTCGTCTTACCTGACATATTTGAACCTGTAATGATACAGGTTTGAGAATTTAATTTTATTGAATTTGCTACAACACTTTTCTCTGCTATTAATGGATGGTATACTTCTTCAACTTCTAACTTTGGAATACTTTCGCTTTTTATTATTGGAAAACATGTATTTTCTTTTACTTGACCAATAATAGTTAAACTTATCAAAGCTTCAAACTCTCCAATAGATTCAAGCCATCCTCTAATTTGATTTCCATATACACTTTTCCATCTTTCTAGAGATTCTGCACAGTGATAATTCCACATAAGAACACCACAAGCAAGTATATAAACTATTTGATTATATCTTAAGTTTACTGCATTACCTATTGAGTTCAGCTGTTTAATACCTTTTGAAACACCATTACCTTTAGAAAGTTTTGCTTGTAATTCTTTTAAATATGGGCTTTCAAATGTCTCTTTCTCTAAAACTTCAAACATCTTTTCATATACTTGTATACTTCTACTAAATGAGAATAATGGGGATAAAGTCTGCATAAGCTTTGTATTCCCAAACCCACCAAATCCTAGCTGAAGTACAAAAAGTAAAAAAACAGGTAGCATAGGCAAAAACCCTAATATAAAAAATATAAAAGATAGTATTGTTGCAGTAGGCAAACCCCAAGTAAAAACATGCATCCACTTAGGTATATATACTTTTTTATCTTCTCCATACTCTATAAATGACTCTATACTTCCATCAGAGTTGGTTTTTTGTTCCTTACCAATTATATTACTCAAGGTCTGAATATGGATAGAAAAATCCTGTTTTGATAATAGCTCTTTTACTGCTGTTTGTCTTTCTAGGATTATATTATCGTTTGGATTTTCATTCCATAAGGACTTAGCTAAAGACTTCTTTCCATAGGATGTATTAGCTATACAAATATACTGATATAGTGATGCTCTTCCAAATAAGTCTAAATCTTTTGCTTGTGAATTTTCTTCTTGTATATATTCTTTTCCATCTATTTTGAATTCTTTCCACTCATCACCAAATCTCTTAACATACTTATCCAGCACTTCACACTTACTCTTAAAATACGATTCTTCCTCTTTTATTTTATTATGAATAACTAAAAGTGAAATAAATAGAATCAATGCTACAATTCCAACAAAAATACCTACTATATTTTTATTGTAAAATCCAATAGCAAATCCCGCTATCAATATTAAAAAAGATATTAATCTAGCTGTACTTATATTATTTGATTTTTTATTTAAGAGCAGTTCTTTTTCAGTAGTACTTTCTAAAAGCTTACTAAAATAGTTCATTCCCATAAAGACTCCAACTTCCTTATCATATAATAAATTTAAATATAGTATTAAATTTAAACTAATAACCTTAAAAGCTAATTTAAACTCCAATTATATAATATATATTTTATAACTATTCTATACAATTTTATTTTATATGCACTCTCTATTACTTAGTATCAATAAGTTTTGATAGTTTCTTAGTAAATTCTTGAGCTGCATCATACCCCATTCCTCTTTGTCTAAAGTTCATTGCTGCTACTTCTAGTATCATAGCAGTATTTCTTCCAGGCTTTACAGGAACAACTAACTTCTCTACATTAACACCAAGTATTTCTTCATATTCTTTATCTAATCCAAGTCTATCATAATACTTATTTTCATCCCAAGCTTCTAAATGTACTACTAAATCTATCATTTTAGAATTTTTGATAGCTCCTACACCATATAGACTTCTGACGTCTATTATACCTATTCCTCTTATCTCTAGGAAATGTCTTATTAATTCAGGAGACTGACCCATCAACATACTTTCATCTAATTTTCTTATTTCTACAGCATCATCTGCAACTAATCTATTACCTCTCTGAATTAGTTCTAATGCTGTTTCTGACTTTCCTATACTACTCTCTCCCTTTATCAAAACACCTATACCATAAATATCAACTAAAACTCCATGAATCGTTGTATGTGGTGCTAACTTATTATCTAAGTAGTTTGATAATCTATTTATAAGTCTAGTTGTGTTTCTGTTTGTACTTAAAAGTATTCTCTTATACTTTTTAGCCTTTTCAATCACATCTGGTTTTATTTCTAAATCTCTAGAAATTATTAAAGCTGGTATTTCATATGAGAAAAATCTATTTAGTACCTCTTCTCGAATTTCATTATCCATCAATCCAAAGAAATTATATTCTGTTTTTCCAACTATTTGTATTCTCTCATATGCAAAGTAATCAAAATATCCTGCAAATTGTAAACCTGGTCTATTTATATCTTGAGAGTATACATAATAATCTACATCATCAGGCATGTATACTACTTTAAGTTTTAAATCTTTTATTATTTCTCTTATTGATACTTTATTGCTAGTTTCCATCAATTTTCTTCCTTCCTAAAAAAATTATAAACATTCTCTGCAATGCTTTTATTCATTCCTTCTACTTCTAAAAGTTCTTCAAAAGTAGCTTCTTTTATGGCTTCTACATCTTTAAAATGACTCATCAGTGCTTTTTTTCTTTTTTCACCTATCCCTTGTATATCATCTAAGATAGATTTTGTCAAAGCTTTATTTCTTAGACTTCTATGATATGTTATTGCATAATTATGAACTTCTTCTTGTATACTAGCAATAAATCTATATAAACTAGTTGTCTTATCCAACTCGATTTCTTTTTCTTTACATATTAACCCTTTAGTCCTATGCTTATCGTCTTTGTACATTCCCCAAAGTGGTATGTCTACATCATTAAGTTCTAATACTTTTTTTACAGCGCTAACCTGTCCCTTTCCTCCATCCAACAATATAAGGTCAGGTAAATTTCCATGTTTCAATCTTCTATCTACAATTTCAGCCATGGAATCATAATCATTAGGTCCAATGACTGTTTTTATTTTATATCTTCTATACTCTTTTTTATCTTTTTTAGCATTTGTATAGACTACCATAGAGCCAATTGAATCTACTCCTTGTATATTTGATATATCAAAAGACTCTATTCTTATTGGCAATTTTTCTAAGTTTAACAATCGTTTTAATTCTTCTAATGCTCCAATACTTTTTTCATATTTCCTTTTGTTCATATCAGAAAATTTTTCAAGGTACTCTACTGCATTTTTTCTCACCATTTCAACTAGGCTTTTTTTCTCTCCTTTTTGTGGTACTCTTATTGTTACTTTTTGCCCTTTTTTAGACGATAGCCATTCTTCTAATATACAACTGTCTTCTATCTCATCTTCTATAATTAGTTCTTTAGGTATATATTCTTGCTCATTGTAAAATTGTTTTACAAATGAACTCAATATAGAAGCTCTTGGGCTATCCATTACCCCTTCTAGTATAAAGTGTTCTCTCCCAACAATCTTACCATTTCTAATAAAAAATACTTGTACACAAGCTTCATTATGAGCTCTTGCCATCGCAACTACATCCTGATTTAAATCGGTTACAGTAGCATCTATTTTTTGTTTTTGTATCATTTCTTCAAGACTCTTTATTTTATCTCTATATATAGCTGCTTCTTCAAATCTAAAATTCATAGAACTCTCATTCATCTTTTCTTTTAAGAGCTCCATCAACTTTTCTTCTTTCCCCGATAGACACATTATAATTTCTTCTATCATCTTTCCATATTCTTCTTTGGATACATTTCCTGTACAAGGTCCTAAGCACTTATTTATGTGTAAGTTTAAACAAGGTCTTGTTTTATTTTTTATCGCTTTTTCTATGTCAATTTTACAACTTCTTATTGGATAGGTACTGTTTATAAGGTCTAAAGTATCATTTACCGCAGTTATATTAGTATATGGTCCAAAATACTTTGCTTTATCTTTAAGAACCCTTCTAACCTTTAAAATCCTTGGATAATCTTCATTTGTAGTCACCTTAATATATGGGTAAGTTTTATCATCTCTAAGTAACACATTATACTTTGGTCTATATCTTTTTATTAAATTACATTCAAGTATTAATGCTTCCAACTCTGAATCTGTTATAATGTATTCAAATTTATATATATTCTTAACCATAGATTTTACTTTAGATGTATGGTTTTTTGAAGATTGAAAATACTGCCTTACTCTATTTTTTAGAGATATGGCTTTTCCCACATATATTATATGGTCGTATTTATCCTTCATTAAATATACACCAGGCTCAGAAGGTAATTTTTTTAAGTGGTCTTGTATATCAAACATATCGCCCTCCAAAACATTAAGTTTTATATTAAAATTATACCCTAAAATGTGAAAATTAAAAAGTTATTCAATTTCCAGCATTGTACACAAGTTAAAGTCCATATCATCTTCTATAATTGATTTAAAAGCAATCTCAAATACGAAGAACAATATGGACTTTATGTTTGGTAATTATCTACAATTTATTTTTAATTTACTTACTTCTAATATTTTCAACTTATTTTTATATATTTACAGTTAAAATTTTACACAGTTTATATAACCTAAGAGAAATATTTACTTAAGAATTGACCTGTATAAGACCCTTCAACTTTAGATACTTCTTCTGGTGTTCCAGTTGCAACTATAGTTCCACCTTTATCTCCACCCTCTGGGCCTAGGTCTATTACATAATCACAAGTCTTTATAACATCTAGATTATGTTCTATAACTATAATTGTATTTCCTGTATCTGCTAATCTTTGTAATACGTGAATTAACTTATCTACATCTGCCATATGAAGTCCTGTAGTAGGTTCATCTAATATATATAAAGTCTTTCCTGTTGGTCTTTTACTAAGTTCTGATGCTAATTTTATACGTTGTGCTTCTCCTCCAGACAATTGAGTTGAAGGCTGTCCTAATTTAATGTATGAAAGACCTACATCCATCAATGTATCCAGCTTTCTTTTTATGTTTGGTATATTTTCAAAAAACTCAACAGCTTCTTCTACATTCATATCTAGTATATCAGATATAGTTTTATCTTTGTATTTTACTTGTAATGTTTCCCTATTGTATCTTTCACCCTTACAAACCTCACAAGGAACATATACATCTGGTAGAAAGTGCATCTCTATTTTTATTATTCCATCACCTTTACAAGCTTCACATCTACCACCTTTTACATTAAAACTAAATCTTCCCTTTTTATATCCTCTTGCTTTAGCTTCATTAGTAGCAGCAAAAATATCCCTTATAAAATCAAATACCCCTGTATAAGTAGCTGGATTTGAACGAGGTGTTCTTCCAATTGGACTTTGGTCAATATTTATAACCTTATCTATATTTTCAATTCCTTTTATTTCTTTGTGCTTACCAGCTCTTTGTTTTAGTCTATTCACTTTACTTGCAACACCTTTATAAAGTATGTCATTTATTAGTGTACTTTTCCCAGAACCTGAAACACCTGTTATACATGTAAACTTACCTAATGGCAATTTTACATCAATATTTTTTAGGTTATTTTCTGATGCTTTGATTACTTCTATAAAACTTCCATTTCCTTCTCTAGTAGTCTCAGGAACTAATATTTGTTTTTTTCCACTTAAGTACTGACCTGTTATTGAGTTTTCATTTTCTATTATTTCATCTAAAGTTCCTTGTGCAACTATCTCACCACCATGTATACCTGCACCAGGTCCAATGTCTATAACATAATCAGCTTCTCTCATTGTATCTTCATCATGTTCTACGACAATTAAAGTATTTCCTAAATCTGTTAGATGTCTAAGAGTTCCTATAAGTCTGTCATTATCTCTTTGATGAAGACCTATACTTGGCTCATCAAGCACATATAACACTCCAACTAATGCTGAACCGATTTGAGTTGCTAATCTTATACGTTGCGCTTCTCCTCCTGAAAGTGTTCCAGCTTTTCTTGATAAATTCAAATAATCAAGACCAACATCTCTTAAAAACTTAGCTCTTCCCTTTATCTCTTTTATAATCTCATGAGCTATAAATCTTTGCTTTTCTGTAAGAGTTACATTTTCCATAAAATCTATCAATTCGTTAACAGATAAGTTTGTTACTTCCATTATATTTTTTCCATCAACTAAAACAGATAAAACCTCTTTTTTAAGTCTCAATCCCTTACATTTTGGACAAGGTCTTTCTGCCATATATTCTTCAATTTTGTCTCTCATATACTCTGAGTTAGTTTCTTTGTATCTTCTCTCTAAGTTTACTACTACTCCTTCAAAATATGATTTATAATTTCTAGTTCCTCCAAATTTTGATTCATAAACAAACTCTACCATTATATTATCCTTACCATAAAGTAACTCTTGAACAAAATCTTCTGGTAAATCTTTAAATGGAGTTGTCAAAGATACCTTAAAATGCTCAGCTAAACTTTTTATCATTTTGCTATAATAAGTATCGTCGTTGACACCTGTTGAACCCCAAGCAGCCACTGCACCTTGTTTTATTGATAAATCTTTATTTGGTACAACTAGTTCTGGGTCAACTTCTTTACTTTCCCCAAGACCATTACAAACATCACAAGCTCCAAAAGGAGCATTAAATGAAAACATTCTTGGAGATAATTCTTCTATCCCAATTCCATGTTCTGGACATGCAAATTTAGTTGAGAAAAGAATCTCTTCTCCATCTATTATTTGAGCTATTACAAGACCATCTGATAGTTTAACCGCAGTTTCAATTGAATCTGCAAGTCTAGATTCTATTCCATCTTTGACTACTATTCTATCCACTACTACTTCTATACTGTGTTTTTGGTTTTTAGTTAAAACAATATCATCACTTACTTCATAGTTTTCCCCATCAACTCTAACTCTTACAAATCCTTCTTTTTTAATATTATCTAAGACCTTTTTATGTGTACCTTTTTGACCTCTAACAATTGGCGAAAGTATTTGCAACTTAGTTCTATCTGGAAAATCTAGCATTTTATCAACTATTTCTTGAATAGTCATTTGACTTATTTTTTCACCACATGTAGGACAATATACATCGCCTACTCTTGCAAATAACAATCTCAAATAGTCATATATTTCTGTTACTGTTCCAACTGTAGAACGTGGATTCTTTGAAGTAGTCTTCTGATCTATTGAAATAGCTGGTGATAGACCTTCAATATATTCTACATTTGGCTTTTCCATTTGCCCTAAAAACTGTCTAGCATAAGCAGACAAACTCTCTACATATCTTCTTTGGCCTTCTGCATATATCGTATCAAATGCCAAAGATGACTTTCCAGAACCAGACAATCCTGTAAAAACTATAAACTTATCTCTTGGTAACTCTAAATCTACATTTTTTAAATTATGCTCTTTTGCTCCTCTTATTATAATTTTATCTTCCATAACCTTGTTTTTACCTTTCTATTTTTCCAATTTTTCTTCCAACTGTTTTACCTTATCTCTTAATTCTGCCGCTCTCTCAAATTGTAAGTTTTGAGCAGCTTCCATCATCTCTGATTTTAATTTTTCTATATTATCTTTTATCTCTTCTTTATCATCTGTATCAGTTATTCCATAGACAACTTCTTCCTCTGCAACCTTAGTTGCTTCTATACTATCTCTTACACTTTTTTGTATAGTCTTAGGAGTTATGTTGTGTTCTTCATTATATAAATTCTGTATAGCTCTTCTTCTTTTTGTCTCATCAATAGCATTTTGCATTGAATCAGTTATCCTATCAGCATACATAATAACTCTTCCATTTTCATTTCTAGCTGCACGTCCAATAGTTTGTATTAATGCTGTTTCGGAACGTAAGAAACCTTCTTTGTCTGCATCTAAAATTGCTATAAGTGAAACTTCTGGTATATCTAGACCTTCTCTAAGTAAATTTATTCCTACAAGTACATCAAATTTTCCCAGTCTTAAGTCTCTTATTATCTCTGTTCTTTCTAATGTAACTATATCTGAATGTAGATATTTAACTTTTATGCCTATTTCTTTAAGGTAATTAGTTAAATCTTCACTCATTTTTTTAGTTAAAGTGGTTATAAGCACTCTTTCATTTTTTTCTATTGTTTTAGTTATTTCCCCTACTAAATTATCTATCTGATTATTTATAGGTCTTACTTCTACAATTGGGTCTAAAAGACCTGTTGGTCTTATTATCTGTTCAGCTATAGTCTCAGAATGTTGAATTTCATAAGGACCTGGTGTAGCACTTACAAACAATATTTGATTTATGTTTCCTTCAAATTCTTGAAAATTTAACGGTCTATTATCAAGTGCAGAAGGTAATCTAAATCCATTTTCTATAAGAGATGTTTTTCTTGATCTATCTCCTGCGTACATTCCTCTTACTTGCGGAATAGTAACATGTGCCTCATCTACAATTATCAAATAATCATCTGGAAAGAAATCCATTAATGTATATGGTCTTTCTCCTTCGTCTCTTCCAGTAATATGCCTTGAGTAGTTTTCTATCCCCTGACAAAACCCTATCTCCTTTAACATTTCTATGTCATACTTCGTTCTTTGCTCAATCCGTTGTGCTTCTAAAAGCCTATCATTTTCTTTAAAAGTCTCAATTTGTTGTTGAAGTTCATCTTCAATTTGAACAATTGCATTTTCAATTCTTTCTGGTGTTGTTACATAGTGAGATGCGGGGAAGATAACAACATGATTTCTTGTCCCAACAATCTTTCCTGTTACATAATCAATTTCTGTTATTCTATCTATTTCATCACCAAAGAACTCTATTCTTATTGCTTTTTCATCATTGCTAGCTGGAAATATTTCTAATATATCTCCTCTAACTCTAAAAGTCCCTCTTGTAAAATTTATATCATTTCTTTCATATTGTATCTCTATTAACCTTTTTATTACATCATCTCTATCCTTCTGCATACCAGGTCTTATAGATAACATAAGTTCTTTATAATCTTTTGGGTCCCCCAAACCATATATACAAGATACTGAAGATATTATTATAGTATCTCTTCTTTCTAAAATAGATGCTGTAGCAGAATGTCGAAGTTTATCTATTTCGTCATTTATACTTGCATCTTTTTCTATATAAGTGTCACTGTGAGCTACATATGCCTCTGGTTGATAGTAATCATAGTAACTTACAAAATATTCAACTGCATTGTCTGGGAAAAATTCTTTAAACTCACTATAAAGTTGTGCTGCTAGTGTTTTATTATGAGCCATTATTAGGGTAGGTTTTTTAACTTGTTGTATTATATTTGCCATTGTGAATGTTTTTCCTGAACCTGTTACACCTAACAATGTCGAAAATTTTTCATTTCTATTTATAGAATCCACTATTGATTTAATAGCTTCTGGTTGGTCACCTGTTGGTTTGAAGTCTGACTTTATTTTAAAATCCATAGTATCACTCCTTCTTTTCGAACATTAGTTCCTAACATGTATTATTATATCATACCTTTCTAGAATTGTTTCAGTTATTTTAAATATTTTACCCATTTAAATTTTACTTAAATCTAAAATATAAAAAAAGACTTCTATCTTTATAATAGAAGTCTATAAGTAATGGAAAATAAATACTTTATCCAGTTTATATAATGAAATCAAATGCTTCTTTTTCAACTCCGTCTAGCTTCAAATCGAATAGTCTTAATATAGTTGCTGCATGAGCTCTTAAGTCGCCTTCTTCCTCTACTACGCCTGTTTTTATTTTAGGTCCAAAAGCTATAAACGGAGGTCTATTCCCCTTAGTAGGTAAATGACCATGTGTAGCAACAGCAAACTTGTAATCTTTTATATCAGAATCCTTTATAATATTTCCTTCTAAATCATTTCCAAATGAAATTCCTTCAATTCCTTCAATTACCATTTCAAAGTCGCCTTCAAGTCCAAGATTGGATGCTTCTTCTCTGGTAAATATATTCTCTATAAATAATTCTTCTTTAAACTCTTCAAGCAATACTCTCAACTCTTCTAATCTATTTTGGTTATTTACTATTATCTGTGCTGATATACCTGACGAATTTACATAGGCATCAAAATTCTTAACTACTCCATTTTCTACTGTTATAAATCCATGTGATTTAAGTAAAACATTTGGATTTACAACTTTATCAACTCTAAGATGACCATGGTCTCCAAGTATTATAAAATTTGTATCTTCATATGTACCTGCATCCTTTGTAGCTTGAATTATATCTCCTAACCATTTATCATTCATTTTCAAGGCTTCATTTACTTTTTCATTAAACAAACCATGGTTATGTCGTGTATGGTCCAAAGTTGCTAGATGTATTAACATTAAATCTGGATTATATTCTTTTATTACATCTATAGCACAATTTACTCCAAACAAATCCATATTAGGCTCTAATTTCCAATCAATATAGTGACAATGTCTATCATAAATACTATCCATTATAACCTTACTTGAACTTTTTTCAAAAATTTCTCTTGGGTCATCTTCTCTATTAGGAGCCCATATCTCTGCAATATTATAATCTATATTTGGATTTGCACCCATTACAGGCCATAAGATACTAGAAGTAGTCAGATTATTGTCCTTTGCTACATCTATAATTGTCTTTACTTTTATATCTTTTGAATACCAATACCAATCTTTATTTTCTTTATTGGGGTCAAATTTTTCATTATGATATATTCCATGTTTTTTAGGATATACTCCTGTAACCATACTTGTATGACAAGGATATGTTAAAGTTGGATATACACAATTTATATTTTTCACCATAGAACAATTTTCTAAGATAGATTTAAAATTTGGTAGATTCTTTACAAATTCTAAATCTTTTTCAAATAAAGAATCTACTGATAATACTATAACTTTTGTCATTTACATTACCTCTTCATTCATATATTATTGGATACATTCAATCAATCTATAATCTATATATGTTACAGGTGATATTTCATCAACATTTCATACCTGTCTATAATTATTTATTAGTCTTGTCTATTACTGCTTGCATTGCAGAAGTTCCTTTGCTTACTGCATCTTTTGGCGCCACATTTAAATCAGTAAGACCTTTTTTAATTTCATCCATTAACTTATCAGTTGCTTCTTTATATCCATTTAACATTGGAAGGGCAACAGCATATTGTAATTGGTCAGTTGCAACTTTATATTGTGGCTTTTCTTTATACAATGTTTGTAATTTTTCTGATTTAGTTGCATCTTCAGTTGTTGGCAGATATCCTGTTGATGAACTAAATTGAACTATTTTATCTGTTTGAGTCATCCATTCCATAAATTCTGCACTTGCATCTTTTTCTTTGTCTGTTCCACCTTCAAGCATAACTAAGTTTGCTCCCCCTGTAGGCGTTGCATATTTTTGATTTTTTGGTAAAAATGCTGTTGATATTTCAAACTTACCGTCTGTTTGTTGCATAAGACCTGCTAAATCTGCTGTTGATGTAAATATCATACCAACTTTACCATTTACAAAATCTTGCTTTGCTACATCCCAAGCATTATAATCTTCACCAGGTGGCATTTTCATTATTCCAGATTTCATCATATCTTGCCAGAATTTAACTGGTGCTTGACCTGCTTCATTATTGAATGCTACTTTTTTTCCATCAGTTATTTCTCCTCCACTTTGCATTACCATAGCTTCATAGAACCAAATATCTATTGGAGTTTCAAATCCATACGTATCTTCTGATTTGTTTGTCATTTTACTAGCATATGTTTTAAGTTCTTCCCATGACTTTGGTCCTGAAGGGTCAAGGCCTGCTTTAACTGCCATATCCTTATTTATGTATAGTATTGGTGTACTTCTATTAAATGGCATACCAACAAACTTATTTTCATAATATGAATTTGTTAGAAGACCAGAAAAAAATCTTTCTTGGTATGCCTTATCAAAGTATTTACTCATATCTACTAAAGCTCCTGCTGATGCAAATGTACCTGTTTGAGTTATTTCTAATAATGTTACATCTGGTTGGTCTTTAGAAGTTAATGCAGCTTGTAATTTTGTTGCATTTTCATAGTAATCTTTTTGTTTTAGCATATTTACTTGTATGTCTTTATGTTCACTATTAAACTGGTCAACCATTTTTTGTGCAGTTTCACCATTAGTTCCACCCAAAGGTGCCCAGAAATCTATCTTTGTAATATTGCTATCTGTCTTTTCTCCTTTAGATGTATTTGAGTCATTAGAATTTGAACACCCAACTAAAGAACCTAATAATAATGTTATTGCTAATCCTGTTGCTAATTTTCTTTTAAGCTTCATTTCCATCCTCCAAATTTAGTTTTTGACTTTTTATTTTATTCCTGAATACATAAAAGCTTCTTTTACTTTTTTATTTGCAAATATATAAACAAGAATTATTGGTAAAATTAAAATTATATTTCCTGCCATTATTACATTCCATGCAGTAATTCCTTCTGAAGATTTAAGAAGAGCTACTCCGATTGGTAAAGTCCTTATTGCATCTGTATTTGTCATTACTAAAGGCCAGAAATAGTTATTCCAATGATATATAAAATTAAATAATATAAATGTTATTACTGCTGGTTTTGCCATAGGAACCATTATTTTAAACATTATTTTTAAGTCCGAAGTATTGTCTAATTTAGCTGCTTCAATAATCTCATCTGATATCTGCATAAAATTTTGTCTAAGCAGAAATATACCAAATGAAGATGTCATAAATGGAATTATAAGTGGCACATATGTATTTATAAATCCAAATTTACTCATCATCATATATACAGGTAAAAAAGTTACTTGTGGAGGAATCATAAGTCCTATGAGTAATAGTCCAAACAATACCTTCTCACCTCTAAATTTAATCTTAGAAAATGCATAAGCTGCAGGAACCATCACTAAAAACTGTACGATTAAAATACTACCTGTCACAAAGATACTATTTAATAAATATCTAAAAAATGGTCCTGAATTCCATGCTGTAGTATAATTTCCTAGTACTATATCGTTTGGTATTATTGTAGGTGGTAGTTGCATCATTTCTTGTGGGTTTTTAAAAGATGTTGACAGCATCCATATAAAAGGGAATATAAATATTGCAGATAAAAGTAGTAGAATTAATACTTCTATTGATTTTGATACTATTTTCTTTATATCAGCTTTATCTTTTTTAATAGGTCTTATAATGTCCATTTTGTCCTCCTTTTTAACACGCCTTATAATATATATTTTTTATTTATTGATAATGAACTTTTTTTGATAATAGTCTGAAATTAGCATATGTAGCAATCATAACTATGGCTAATAAAAACATACTTGCTGCACTTGCTTGCCCTATATCGTAATATATAAATCCAGACTCATATATATAATAAGATAACATGTTAGTTGAACCTAATGGACCACCTTGTGTCATTATGCTTATTTCGTCAAATACTTGAAATGATGCTGTTGTTGTTGTTATCATGAGAAAAAATATTGTTGGCGATAATAATGGCAATGTTACCTTAAAGAAATTCGTTATCTTGTTTGCATTGTCTAGTTTAGAAGCCTCATATATATAGTTTGGTATCGATTTAAGACCTGATAACACGATTAAAATATTGTATCCAAGAGTTTTCCATATTCCTATTAGAATCAATGACATTAAAGCTGAACTTTCACTTGAAAGCCATTTTGATGTTGGTAAATGCAATGTTGACAGTATCCAGTTTAAAAAGCCATATTGTGGCTCCATAATCCAAAGCCACAATACAGCTACAGATACTAGTGAAATTACATGTGGTGTAAAGATTATACTTTGTGTCAAATTGTGTATTATAGAGTTTTTATTTAACCAAACAGCAAGTACTATAGCTAGTGATATAGATATAATTACCATAAAAAAAGTATAAATTGCAGTATTCGTTATAGTTTGTATAAACTCTGGATTTTTTAAAAGCTCTGTGTAATTATTTAATCCTACATTTTCGAAAGTTGAACTAAGAAGACTTCCTGATTTGAAACTCAGCGATATTGTCTTAATTATTGGATATACTATAAACAGTAAAGTTCCTATAATTGCAGGTGTTATGTACAAATATGCTTTATTAAATTGCTTTTTCATAAATATCTCCTTTGATTTTAGAATACATATTCTTACATTCTTTTATATCATTTATTCTTTGCCCATCTTTATTAAAATAATATAAATCCTTTTCTAATACATTTACTTTCAAAGTTTTCCCTATATCAAATATATCGTTTTCTGTTTTAACCCTTACTTCACTGTCAAGAACAGATAAACAGTATATAGTTTCGTTTCCTAATACCTCTTTAGTTATAACCTTTCCAAGTAAATTAAAAGTATCATCATTTTTTATATCTATATTTATACTTTCTAATACAGCTTTTTCAGGCCTAAATCCAAGTTTGATATTATCCTTCATATTTAATATGTTCATACAAGGATTTCCGATAAATTGTGCCACAAACAAATTTTTAGGGTCTTGATATATTTTTTTTGGAGAACCTATTTGCATTATCTCTCCTTTGTTCATTATAACTATTTTATCCGCCATTGACATTGCTTCGACTTGGTCATGAGTTACATAAACAAATGTAGATTTTAATTTTTGATGTAACTGTATTAATTCTGTCCTCATTTGATTTCTCAGTTTTGCATCTAAATTTGATAATGGTTCATCCATTAAAAATACCTTTGGATTTTTAACCATTGCTCTAGCTAATGCTACTCTCTGTCTTTGTCCTCCAGACAAATTTCCTGGCTTTACATTTAAATATTCTTGTAATCCAACTATATCAATAACCTCTGTTATAAGTTCTTCTCTTTTTTCTTTTGGAACTTTTTTATTCTTTAAACCAAATTCTATATTTTCTTTTACAGTCATATGTGGATATAATGCATAATTCTGAAATACCATAGCTATATCCCTCTTACTTGCATCAGTTCTTGTTACATCATTTTCTTCAATTTTTAAATTACCTGAAGTTATATCTTCAAGCCCAGCAATCATTCTTAGTGTAGTAGATTTTCCACAACCACTTGGGCCTACCAATACCGTAAAAGAACCATCTTCTATAGTAAGGTTCAAGTTCTCTATAACAGTGTTCTTTTTATCATAAGATTTTGTGACATTTTCTAGTTTTATATCTGCCATTTTTTATCCTCCTCAAAATACTTTGTTTAGTCATACGATTTACTTATAAATTAATAATACTCTTTATTTGTAAAGGACATATTAAGACAAAGTGAACATATAGTAAATTTATTAAAATAGATGTTAAATCACATATATTTTCTGTTAAATTATACTAAACTTAAATAAATATACTGACTAATAAGATAGAATTAAAATAAATAAAATAACTGATATAGCAAATTAGACATAATAAAAAAGACCTCTATGGGGGATAGAGGCCTTTAAGTGGGGGAGATTGAGTAATTTATTTTTGCTATTAAGTTTTACAATTATATTATGTCCCAAATTTGCCATGTCTAAACACAAAAAATAAAAATTTTTTATTTTTTATAAATTTACTCAAAAAAAATTACGTGGCTACGTCCTACTCTCCCAGGCAGTTTCCCACCAAGTACCATCAGCGCTAGAGAGCTTAACTTCTGTGTTCGGAATGGGAACAGGTGTATCCTCTCTGCTATTGTAACCACATAATCTTTATGCTTAATATTACTATTAAGTTATTGAGACTAGTAAAACTAGATTCTTTAGAGTTAGCACTCTAAAAACTACATATATATTTTAATCAATGAACATCAAATAAATATTGGTCAAGTCCTCGACCTATTAGTATCGATAAGCTAAATACATTGCTGCACTTACACCTTCGACCTATCAACCAGATAGTCTTTCTGGGGTCTTACCCTTGCGGTGGGAAATCTTATCTTGAAGTTGGCTTCGCGCTTAGATGCTTTCAGCGCTTATCCATTCCGTACATAGCTACCCAGCCATGCCCTTGGCAGAACAACTGGTACACCAGAGGTACGTCCATCCCGGTCCTCTCGTACTAAGGACAGGTCTCCTCAAATTTCCTACGCCTGCGACGGATAGGGACCGAACTGTCTCACGACGTTCTGAACCCAGCTCGCGTACCACTTTAATGGGCGAACAGCCCAACCCTTGGGACCTACTACAGCCCCAGGATGTGATGAGCCGACATCGAGGTGCCAAACCTCCCCGTCGATGTGGACTCTTGGGGAGATAAGCCTGTTATCCCCAGGGTAGCTTTTATCCGTTGAGCGATGGCCCTTCCACGCAGAACCACCGGATCACTAAGTCCGATTTTCATCCTTGCTCGACCTGTATGTCTTGCAATCAAGCTCTCTTTTGCCTTTACACTCTACGTACGATTTCCGACCGTACTGAGAGAACCTTTGAGCGCCTCCGTTACCTTTTGGGAGGCGACCGCCCCAGTCAAACTGCCCACCTGACAGTGTCCCAAGACCAGATTCATGGCCTATGGTTAGAGTCCCAGTACTACAAGGGTGGTATCCCAAGGATGGCTCCGCCAAAACTGGCGTCCTGGTTTCAAAGCCTCCCACCTATCCTGTACATGTAGTACCAAGACCCAATGTCAAGCTACAGTAAAGCTCCATGGGGTCTTTCCGTCCTGTCGCAGGTATCCGGCATCTTCACCGGAATTACAATTTCACCGAGTCTGTTGTTGAGACAGTGCCCAAATCGTTACGCCTTTCGTGCGGGTCGGAACTTACCCGACAAGGAATTTCGCTACCTTAGGACCGTTATAGTTACGGCCGCCGTTTACTGGGGCTTAAGTTCACTGCTTCGATTACTCTAACAGATCCCCTTAACCTTCCAGCACCGGGCAGGCGTCAGCTCCTATACATCGTCTTGCGACTTAGCAGAAACCTATGTTTTTGGTAAACAGTCGCTTGGGCCTATTCTCTGCGGCCACCGTATGGTGGCACCCCTTATCCCTAAGTTACGGGGTCATTTTGCCGAGTTCCTTAACAACAGTTCTCTCGCGGGCCTTAGGATACTCTCCTCACCCACCTGTGTCGGTTTGCGGTACGGGTACCTTTAACCTCGATAGAGACTTTTCTTGACAGTGTGAAATCAGCTACTTCGCTACTAAATTTCGCTCCCCATCACATCCCAGCATTATCAAAGCGGATTTACCTACTCTGACTGCCTCAATGCTTGGGCACACATAACCAACAGTGTGCTTAGCTTATCCTACTGTGTCATCCCATCTCTCAAACGGTTATCGGTAGTACAGGAATATCAACCTGTTGTCCATCACCTACGCCTTTCGGCCTCAGCTTAGGTCCCGACTAACCCAGGGCGGACGAACCTTCCCTGGAAACCTTGGGTTTACGGCCTGTGGGATTCTCACCCACATCTCGCTACTCATGCCAACATTCTCACTCCCATACTGTCCACATGTCCTTACGGTCATGCTTCAACCCGTATGGGAAGCTCCCCTACCCATCATTACTGATGCCGTAGCTTCGGTAGTAAGTTTTAGCCCCGGAAATCTTCGGCGCAGGATCACTCGACCAGTGAGCTATTACGCACTCTTTGAATGAGTGGCTGCTTCTAAGCCAACATCCTGGTTGTCTGTGCAATCCCACATCCTTTACCACTTAACTTACATTTAGGGACCTTAGCTGACGATCTGGGCTGTTGCCCTTTCGACTATGAATCTTATCACCCACAGTCTGACTCCCAAGTATAAGATGACGGCATTCGGAGTTTGATAGTCTTCGGTAGGTGCAATACCCCCTAGGACATTCAGTGCTCTACCTCCGTATCTCTCACCTTGAGGCTAGCCCTAAAGCTATTTCGGGGAGAACCAGCTATCTCCGGGCTCGATTGGAATTTCACCGCTACCCACAAGTCATCCCCGAGCTTTTCAACGCTCGTGGGTTCGGACCTCCACGAAATTTTACTTTCGCTTCATCCTGCTCATGGGTAGGTCGCCCGGTTTCGGGTCTACGTCAAGTAACTGAACGCTCAGTTAAAACTCGCTTTCGCTACGGCTCCACACCTTAAGTGCTTAACCTTGCTACTTAACGTAACTCGTTGGCCCGTTCTACAAAAAGTACGCGGTCACACAAGAAATGTGCTTCCACAGCTTGTAAGTGCAGGGTTTCAGGTTCTATTTCACTCCCCTCCCGGGGTTCTTTTCACCTTTCCCTCACGGTACTATACGCTATCGGTCACTAGGTAGTATTTAGCCTTGGAGGGTGGTCCCTCCTGCTTCCCACAGGGTTTCACGTGTCCCGTGGTACTCTGGATCATATCTGAAGTTTTCTCGTTTGACATACAGGACTATTACCTTCTGTGGTGGGTCTTTCCAAACCTCTTCAATTACGATACCTCTTCGTTTAAGATATGTCCGCAACCCCAATAAAGAAAACTTTATTGGTTTGGGCTATTCCGCGTTCGCTCGCCGCTACTTACGGAATCGAATTTCTTTCTCTTCCTTCAGGTACTTAGATGTTTCAGTTCCCTGAGTTCCCCTCATTAAGCTATGTATTCACTTAATGATACTTAGACATTACTCTAAGTGAGTTTCCTCATTCGGAAATCTTCGGATCAAAGTTTACGTGCAACTCCCCGAAGCTTATCGCAGCTTATCGCGTCCTTCATCGGCTCCTAGTGCCAAGGCATCCGCCCTGCACCCTTAATAACTTGACCAGTTAAAAAGGTTTGATAGATTAGAAGCTATCAACTTCGATAATTTTTAAAAGTTATCAGCTTTATATATTACAAATTAGATGTCATATCACTAAATATATATGCAGTTTTCAAAGTGCTAACGCACAGCACCAACAGATAAATTCCGTTGCTTAAAGTGCTAACGCACAGCGCCAACAAACAAACTTCACATGCGTTCAGTTTATTCTGTTGCTCAAAGTGCTAATTGAGTATTCGTAAAAACGAACCCTCAAAATTAAACAGTAGGCAATTCTCCTTAGAAAGGAGGTGATCCAGCCGCACCTTCCGATACGGCTACCTTGTTACGACTTCACCCCAGTTATTGATTCCACCTTCGACGACTTCTTCCAAAAGGTTAGATAATCGGCTTCGGGCGTCTCCAACTCCCGTGGTGTGACGGGCGGTGTGTACAAGACCCGGGAACGCATTCACCGCAGCATTCTGATCTGCGATTACTAGTAACTCCAGCTTCATGTAGGCGAGTTTCAGCCTACAATCCGAACTGAGAGTAGCTTTAAGGGATTAGCTCCACCTTACGGCTTGGCAACCCTCTGTACTACCCATTGTAGCACGTGTGTAGCCCTAAGCATAAGGGGCATGATGATTTGACGTCATCCCCACCTTCCTCCAGGTTATCCCTGGCAGTCTCTCTAGAGTGCCCAACTTAATGATGGCAACTAAAGACAAGGGTTGCGCTCGTTGCGGGACTTAACCCAACATCTCACGACACGAGCTGACGACAACCATGCACCACCTGTCACCAATGTCCCCGAAGGGAACTCTCCGATTAAGGAGATGTCATTAGGATGTCAAGCTTAGGTAAGGTTCTTCGCGTTGCTTCGAATTAAACCACATGCTCCGCTACTTGTGCGGGTCCCCGTCAATTCCTTTGAGTTTCACTCTTGCGAGCGTACTTCCCAGGCGGAGTACTTAATGCGTTAGCTGCGGCACCGAGGGGGTAACCCCGACACCTAGTACTCATCGTTTACAGCGTGGACTACCAGGGTATCTAATCCTGTTTGCTCCCCACGCTTTCGTGCCTCAGCGTCAGTTACAGTCCAGAGAGCCGCCTTCGCAACTGGTGTTCCTCCTAATATCTACGCATTTCACCGCTACACTAGGAATTCCACTCTCCTCTCCTGCACTCAAGTCTCCCAGTTTCAAGAGCTTACTACGGTTGAGCCGTAGCCTTTCCTCCTGACTTGAAAGACCGCCTACGCACCCTTTACGCCCAGTAAATCCGGATAACGCTAGCCCCCTACGTATTACCGCGGCTGCTGGCACGTAGTTAGCCGGGGCTTCCTCCTCAAGTACCGTCATTATCTTCCTTGAGGACAGAGTTTTACGACCCGAAGGCCTTCATCACTCACGCGGCGTTGCTGCATCAGGCTTTCGCCCATTGTGCAATATTCCCCACTGCTGCCTCCCGTAGGAGTTTGGACCGTGTCTCAGTTCCAATGTGGCCGATCACCCTCTCAGGTCGGCTACTGATCGTCGCCTTGGTAAGCCGTTACCTTACCAACTAGCTAATCAGACGCGGGTCCATCCTGTACTGGCTCACCTTTGATATTCAAGAGATGCCTCTCAAATATGTTATCCCGTATTAGCATACCTTTCGGTATGTTATCCGTGTGTACAGGGTAGGTTACCCACGCGTTACTCACCCGTCCGCCGCTCTTTACCGAAGTAAATCGCTCAACTTGCATGTGTTAGGCACGCCGCCAGCGTTCATCCTGAGCCAGGATCAAACTCTCAAATAAAAGTTTATCAGGCTCAGATACTATTGTTATCTAAATATCTGGCTTTATGGTTTGTTTCTTGTTTTATAAATTAACCTACTGTTTAATTTTCAAAGTTCATTTTTCATGTTTGCCCTTTTCTTAAGGACAAGTAATACTATATCACCTTAAAAATAATTCGTCAACAGCTTTTTTATATTTTTTTTAAAAAACTTTATACATTAAACTTTTTTAATTCATCTAAATCAAGTACTATCAACATATTAAGTATACTTTTTCTTTTATTTTTATCTTGATATTTTTTTATAACTTCTTTTCTAATCTCGCCTAACACGTTCAAATATTCCTCATAATCCTCAGTATATTTTTCTTCTAGCTCCTTTTTTATTTTTGAAGACAAAGATGGACTTTTACCCCCTGTGGATACACTTATAAGCAAATCACCTCTTTTTACATATGATGGAACAGTAAAATTTGATATTTCTACATTATCAACAACATTTACTAGTTTTTTATTTTTTCTACAATATAATCCTATTTCTAAATTCAGCTCCCTATTATCTGTAGCAGCAATTATCACAGAGCTACTTTCTATATATTCTTCTTTATAATCGTCTTTTATTATATTTATGTTACCTTCTAAATCATGAAACTTATTTAAAATATGTTTAGAAACTACAGTAACACTCTTATTAAAATCTAAAAAGTTTTTACATTTCCTATATGCAACCTCTCCTCCTCCTATTATGACTACATCTAAGTCATCTAATTTTAAGTTAATAGGATATAGCATTTTTTACCCTCCAAAATTTTTATTAAATACATAAACAAATATAGAAATTGTAAAGTCACTTATATTTTCATTTACTAAGATTATAGATTACTAAACTTGTAGATGAAAATATTTTAAAATAACAAATTACAATTTCTATACTTTTCATAATACTTTATATTTTAATAGCTTATTTTCTTAATAATTTAGCAATATCTTTAGCAAAGTAAGTTATTATTATATCTGCTCCTGCTCTCTTTATAGATGTGATTGCTTCAAGAATTACATCTTCATTTAATAATCCTTCTTTAACAGCTAACTTAAGCATAGAGTATTCTCCACTTACATTATAAGCAGCTAAAGGCAAATCAAAATTATCTTTAACTCTTCTTATAACATCTAAATATGATAATGCAGGTTTAACCATAAGTATATCTGCACCTTCTAATACATCAAGTTCTGTTTCTATCATAGCTTCATTGCTATTTGCAGGGTCCATCTGGTATGTCTTTCTATCTCCAAATGATGGTGCTGAATGAGCTGCTTCTCTAAAAGGTCCATAAAAATTTGAAGCGTATTTGACACTGTAAGCCATTATACCGATATTTTCCAAACCATTTTCATCTAAAGCTTCTCTTATTGCTTGTATTCTTCCATCCATCATGTCAGATGGAGCAACCATATCTGCTCCTGCTTTAGCATGACTTACAGATATCTTAGCTAAATATTCTAATGATTTATCATTATCAACATAACCAGTATCTGTTAAAATTCCACAATGTCCATGACTTGTGTACTGACACATACAGACATCTGTTATTACATTTATATTTGAATCTATTTCCTTTATCTTTCTAATCGCTTTTTGTACTATTCCATTCTCATTAAATGCTTGTGATGCACATTCGTCTTTTTCATCTGGTACACCAAATAACATTATATGTTCAATTCCTAAATCTCTTATTTCTTTTATTTCTTCTTCTAACATGTCTATTGATAAGTGATAAACATCTGGTAAAGATTTAATTTCTTCTTTTACATTCTCCCCTTCTACTACAAATAAAGGATATATTAAATCTTCTACATTTACTTTAGTTTCTCTTACCAAATTTCTTATTGCTTTACTTGCTCTTAGTCTTCTTGGTCTTCTTAACATCTCAATCCTCCAAAATTAATTTTCTATAATTAAATCTACTAATCCATTTATTGTAGATGTTGTAGCCTCTTTATATAAATTTATTCCTAAATTATTTATTGCCTCTGTAGTTATAGGCCCTATAGACAATACTTTTATTTTATCTAAAATTTTAATATTTTCTTTTCCTATAATCTCAATAAGATTATTTACTGTTGATGAACTTGTGAATGTTATATAATCTATCTCATTCGAATTTAAAATATCTAATATTTCATTTCTTTTATCTTCATCTATCACGGTTCTATATGTATGTATTTCTGTTACTTCACAAATTTCCTTAAGCTTATCAACTAAATAGTCTCTAGCATTTTCTGCTCTAGGTATAAGTATCTTATCATTTTCAGTTAAAATTGGTGATAGCTCTTCATATAATGATTCTGCTACAAATTTTTTTGGTACTATATCTGCTGTAATTCCTCTTTTCTTCAATTCACTTGACGTTGCTGAGCCTATTGCACATATCTTTAGGTTAGATAATATTCTTGAATCAAAATTCACTTCATAAATCTTCTCAAAAAATATTTCTACTGCATTTTTACTGGTTAGTATTAGATAGTTATATTCATTTATATTTTTTATTTCATTTTCCAATTTAGTATTATTCTGTATTTTTTCTATCTTAATAGTAGGTATCTCTATTGGATTCCCACCTAAATCCATTATCTTTTCTACTAAGACACTATTTTGATTTCTAGACCTAGTCACAGCTATACTTTTTCCAAACAAAGGTTTCCCCTCAAAGAAATTCAGTTTTTCTCTAAGTCCTACAACACTTCCAACTACTATAAGAGTTGGTGGTTTTACTTCTTCTTTGATAGCAACTTCATAGACATTTTCAAGTGTAGATGTAACAACCCTTTGATTATATCTAGTTGCCCAACTTATAAGAGCAACTGGTGTATCTTTACTCTTTCCCTCTTTCATCAAGTTTCCACTTATTTTCTTCAAGTTAGAAATCCCCATCAAAAACACAAGAGTGCCTTTATTGTTTGCAAGAGCATTCCAATTTAATTCCCCACTATCATCACCTTTCAGATGACCTGTTATTACATGAAATGATGAAGCATGGTCTCTGTGTGTTATAGGAATACCCGCATAGCATAAACCTCCTATTGCAGAAGTTATCCCTGGAACTACTTCAAACTCTATACCTTCATCCACTAGAGTCTCTGCTTCCTCTCCACCTCTACCAAATACATAAGGGTCTCCACCTTTTAAACGAGTCACAAGTTTTCCTTCTTTAGCTTTTTCTGCTATAACTCTATTTATATCTTCTTGTGGCAAAATATGATTGCTTGATGCCTTTCCTACATATATAAATTCACAATCTGTTTTAGCTTCTCTTAAGTAACTACTATTTGCTAATCTATCATATACTATTACATCCGATTTTCTTATACACTCTAAGCCTTTCAGAGTCATGAGTTTATAATCTCCTGGTCCTGCACCTACTAAGTAAACCTTACCCTTCATAACTTTCATACTCCTTCAATACAAGTTTAGCTAACTTTAAACCTAACTCTCTAGGAGAAGAGATATCTCCTTCTATGGACTTAATTACTATTTTATCTCCTTCTGAATCTCCATATAAACCAGTAAGATGTATTTTATCTTGATTTATTTCACAATAAGCTGCCATTGGAATATGACAACTTCCATTCACACCATCTAAAAATCCTCTTTCAGCTAATATTTGGATTTCTGTATCATTATCTTTTAGTGAGTTCACTATCTCC
Source organism: Clostridioides sp. ES-S-0010-02 (assembly GCA_020641055.1). Taxonomy (NCBI): domain Bacteria; kingdom Bacillati; phylum Bacillota; class Clostridia; order Peptostreptococcales; family Peptostreptococcaceae; genus Clostridioides; species Clostridioides sp. ES-S-0010-02. The sequence goes on along the minus strand of CP067345.1, from coordinate 412,243 downwards.
TCAACATCACTATCATTACTTCTTATCTCTATAGCTAAAGCCCCTTGAGCAGGTGCTGGAATGACAACATCAACAGGTAAATAAGAACTTATTTTATCTTGTAAATTAGCCCTTATTATTCCTGATGCAGCTAATACAATTCCATGTAGATTTTCATCTTTGATTTTTCGTATTCTAGTCTCTACATTTCCCCTAACTTGAACTATGTTTAAATCAGGTCTTTGCTTTAATAATTGAAATTTTCTCCTTTTACTCCCTGTTCCTATTACTGCTCCATGAGGTAAATCATCTAGGCTTTTATATTCATCTCTAAGTATTAACACATCTCTTGGGTCTTCTCTTTTAGGTGTATGAGCAAATTTTAGTCCATCTGCCAAATAAGAAGGCATATCTTTCATACTATGTACTGCTATATCTATCTGTCCATCCAATAATTGTTGCTCTATTTCTTTTACAAATAATCCTTTATCACCTATTTTATCTAATGAAACATTTTGAATTATATCTCCTTTTGTTTTTATAATTTTGATTTCAAAATTAATATAAGGATATTTCTTTTTTAGCTCATTTATTACCCATTCAGTTTGTATAAGTGCTAGATTACTACCCCTAGTTCCAACCACGATATTCATATTAAATCTCCTTTAAATATTACATTCGTCTATTTTATTTTGTTCTCTTTATTTACTAGTATCGTAGAAAAATAAGATATCTTATCTTCAAGATGTGCTTCTCTTAAATCCTTAAATACAGTTTCACTATCTTGAGACGAATTACTAACTAAAATAGCATGTTCTATCAGATTATATTTTTCTAATTTTTTTATTATTTCTTTAAAATTCTTATACACTTTCATTAACACTATAGAATTATAATTTTGTAGAGCATTCTCTATCTTATCATCTTCCATAGTACAAGGAACTACTACTAATGCTTCTCTATCCATAACTAATGGAAAATTTTGATTAGATGCTATATTAGAAAACGAAGAAATTCCTGGTATAGTTTCTACTTCTATCTCATCTACTATTCTGTTCATTATATACACATATGTACTATAAAGCATAGGGTCACCCAATGTTACAAATCCTACATTTTTACCATTATTAACATCTGATATAATTTCCTCTGCTACATTGTCCCAAGCTAGTTCTTTTTCGTTTCCATCAAAACTCATTGGGAAATGTCTAGATTTTATCTCTAGTGATTCTGGTAAATATTCATTAACTATTGATAATGCCAAGCTTTCTCCACCCCTTTTTGACTCTGGAGTGTATAAAACATCTAGTTTTTTTAGAGTATTAACTGCTTTTATTGTAAGTAAAGAACTATCTCCTGGTCCTGTTCCTATACCATAAAACTTAGCAGTTTCTGCACATTTAAGAGTATGACGAACAAATTTATCTTGTATATAAGGATTTTCTCCTAGCCCTTTTAAATGAATTTTCACATTAAATCCATTATCTTCAAGTATTGTCTTCCAAGAATCCTCTTCATCTCCTGCCATATCATTTATGGCATGGTCACCTGCAACTAACATAAATGGCATTAAATTTATAGTTTTTATATTTCCTTCTTTTAATCTTCTCATTACATGTTCTATTTCTGGATAACCTTCAACCGTACCAACATAAGCATTTACTCCATTATCTCTAAGCATATATTCTAAGGCTGGATATGCTGAATGAGACTCATGAACTGTTCCATGACCCATAAATACTACTGCTTCATCACTTTCCATATGAGGAATTTGATGTTTAATTGCCTCTACTGATTCTTGATAATCCTCTATGTGAGTAAGTAAAGGTCTACCTAATATAAGTTTTTTAAATTTAGAGGAATAGCTTTCTACTTGTTCTTTTAGCTTATTAAATTCTTCTCCACATATAATATGAAGCGTTTGAATTATTACTTCGTCATACCCTTGCTCATATATTTTATCTAAAGCTTGTATAGGGTTGTCTATTTCTATGCCATCTCTTTTTTTTATTTTATTTATTATCATATTTGATGTATACGCTCTAAAAAAATCATAGTTTTTTAACGAATTCTTTATTTTATTTTCACACACATCTATTGTCTTTTCTCTTGTTTCATGGTAGCTTGTCCCAAAACTTACTACTAATAAGGCTTTCTTCATATCTTCTCCTCCTAAAAATCACACAATTATGTCTTTAATTTTATTTATGTCATTAATTACATTTTCGTAGTTAATCGATTCTCGTTTAATAATTACTACTGGTATATTGAGATTTTTACATGCATTTACTTTTTCTAAAAAACCTCCTGCTACCCCACTTTCTTTTGTTATAACTAAATCTACATCATAATGTTTATATGTTTCCTCGTTTATACACTGGCTAAACGGACCTTTCATTGCTACTATATTGTCTGCATTTAAACCTAATTTTTCACAACTTAAGATAACTTCACTTGTCGGAAGAACTCTAACCACTAAATTTTTATTACTTATTCCTTCTACAAATCTGTTTAAGTTTTTACTTCCTGTTCCTATAAATATATTTTTTCCTATTTTATTTGCAATTTTACAAGCTTCTTCAATTGTATCTACTATAAACTTATTGTCATAATTTATTTCTTCTATTAACGATTTTCTTTCAAATCTTATATACTCTATGTTTGATAACTTTGCACAAATAATAGCATTTTTAGATACTTCAACTGCATAAGGATGAGTAGCATCTATTATTCTAGCTATATGATTATCCTTTATAAACCTTAGCATTTCTTCTTTTCCAAGCTTACCTAAAACTATATTATTTGTATGTTTTTGTGCAAGTTCTTTTCCATATTCTGTAGTTACTGAAAGTACATAGGACTGATTTTCCAATTCATTTATCATATCACATATAGCTAAACTATCTGAAGTTCCTCCTAGAATCAAAATCATACTGTATAACCTCTTGGAGTTATCATCAGTTCACCATCAATATAAGTAGATTTATTTCCGATTATAACCATAGTAGTCATATCAACTTTTTCAAAATCCATATTCTCAAAAGTACATATAAACTTAGTTTCTTTTTCTCTACCTACATCTTTGACCACTCCAACAGGTGTATTTCCATATTTAAACTCTCCCATTATTTTAAATGCTTTACTTAGATGTTCACTTCTTCCCTTACTTCTTGGATTATACAGGCATATTACAAAATCAGCTTCTGCAGCTAACTTTAATCTTTTTTCAATTACTTCCCATGGAGTCATTAAATCACTTAAACTTATATGACAGAAATCATGCATAATAGGTGCTCCAAGTATAGCTGCTGCACCAATACTAGCAGTAACACCTGGAATTACTTTAACTCTTATGTCTTCACTTTCCTTAGATATTAATTCTAAAATAAGTCCTGCCATTCCGTATATACCAGCATCTCCACTACTTATAACTGCTACTTTTTTCCCTTTTTTCGCTTCTTCTACTGCTTGTTTACATCTGTCAACTTCTTGTCTCATACCATTTTGAATTATTTCTTTATCACTTATAAATTCTTCTATTAAATTTATATAAGTCTTATACCCAACAATAGCCTCAGAGTCCTCTATCGCTTTTATCGCCTCTAAAGTCATAGTATCTTTATTTCCTGGTCCAATTCCTACAACATATATCATATTTTTATTCTCCCTACCGAAAAAGTTATTCCTTTATATTTGTGTTTTTCAACTATTAAGTTTCCTTTACTTAAAAGATATGCTACAGGTTCTGCTACTGAATATACACCTACATTTTTTTTCACAAAATCGGATTTATCAAACATATCATCAACTTTGGATATTTCATCTATTGAAAATGTCTTAAATGGCGCTTTTAGCTTTTTTGCTAAATCAATGATTGCCTTTTCATCTTTTTTTAGGTCTATACTTCCAATGATTTTTACAGCTTTAATATCTATATTTTGTACCTCAAAAAATTCTAGTAAAGAATCAAACATCAACTTACTATCTGTGTATCTTCTACACCCAATCCCTATAACTATATCTTTTGGAATCACTTTTATTATTTTTTCTCTGTAATAATTATGTGTAAAGTTATTATCCACATCTAAACTTTCTATATCTTTAGTAAAATTTATCTTGTTGCTTACTATAACTATCTTTTCTATATCTTTATTTAAAAAACTATCTTTTAATCCTTTACTACTTTTTATAAGCTTAAATCCTCTAGTGTCAACTTGATAACCTTCCTCAACATACAAACCAACACATTTACCATTTACTAACATAGAATTTACTTCTTTTACATTTTCTCTAAAGTTATCAATATAAGCATTTAATTTTTTTGCTATCATATCTAAAGAAGCTTTTTGGTTTACATCAGTAGCTGTTGTTATTACTGGATTCGCATTGATAAGACTACTTATATAATGCGTTAAACTATTTGCTCCTCCAATATGTCCACTCAATAAACTTATTACATTTTGTCCTTTCTCATCTATCACTAGAATTGCAGGGTCACTAAACTTGCTTGTTATATATGGTGCTATACTTCGTACAACTATCCCTGTCGCCATTATAAATATTATGTACTCAAATTTATTAAATACCTCTCCTACAAAATCACTTAGTTTTTTTTGTATTATTTGTACAGAATCTTCCTGACTAATATCTAAAGTACCTTTTTTATTTTTTATTTGATATACAACACAATTGTCCACTAAAGATTCTATCTTTCTAGCTAAGTTTTTTCCGTTTTCAGTAATACAAATTATAGCGATATTACCCTCTATACTCATGTTTAAAATCCTTATCATATAACTTTGAGTTATTATATTCTTCTCCTAAAAATCTACCTACCATTATTAAAGCAGTTTTATTTATGTTATTTTCTTTAACTTTTACAGCTATATCATTTAAAGTTCCTTTAACTATTTTTTCATCTGCCCATGTAGCTTTATATATAACCGCTATAGGAGTGTCCTTTGGATAACCGCCTTCTAATAATTTAGATACAACCTTCTCAATCTCTTGAACTGATAAAAATATTACCATAGATGTCTGATGCTTAGCATAAGATTGTATTGATTCCTTTTCAGGAACTGGAGTCCTTCCTTCCATTCTCGTTATAATAACACTTTGAGAAATTTCAGGAACTGTATATTCCACTCCTAGAGATGAAGCTGCCCCTAAAAAAGAACTCACTCCTGGTGTACAATCATAGTCTATATTCAATTTATTTAAATCTTCCACTTGTTCTCTAATTGAACCATATATAGAAAAATCTCCTGTTTGTAATCTCACAACAGACTTGTTATTTTCTATACCGTCTCTCATAACATCTATTATTTCTTGTAAATCCATATGTGCACTATTATGTATTTGACAATCTTCTTTACAATATTCTAAAAGTTCAGGATTGACAAGTGACCCAGCATATATTACTACGTCTGCATTACTTAATAGTTTATACCCTTTCAAAGTTATTAGCTCTTTGTCTCCAGGTCCTGCTCCTACAAAATGTACTTTATTCATCATCATCTTCCCCTTTTTCACAAGATATTATATATATAGGATTTAGTGGTTTAAAATATTCACCTTTTCCCAGTTTCTCTAGTTTAGAAACATTTAAAACACATACATCTATTTCTTTAAACCCATATTTTCTAAGTAACTTTAGAGTTTGGTTAAATGTTTCTATGATTATAAAATTAGCTACAAGTCTTCCTCCTGTAATTAAAGTTTTTTTAGACCATGCTATTATTTCTTCTAAGTTATTTCCAGTACCCCCAAGAAAAATAGAATCAACTTTAGTATTTAAGCTTATCTTTATCGGTGCATAGCCTTTTATTACTTCTACATTTTTCAAATTAAACTTTTTAATATTTTTTTCTATAAGTTCTACAGCAGCATCATTTTTCTCTATAGATATAACCTCTAGGTTGGGATAGTTATATGCAGCTTCAATGCTTACACTTCCTGTACCAGCACCTATATCTATAAAACTCTCAGCATTTACTAAATCTAGTTTGCTTATTGATATTGCTCTAACTTCTTCTTTAGTAATTGGAACCTTACCTGTTATAAATTCACTATTCCTCATCTAAAATCACCACAACATTCATTCCGAAATTGTCCATTCTTATTATTTCATCTGGCTTTGCTATTGTTATTTTTTCATTGTCATATGATAAATTCTCACCTACAACAATAATTTTATTTAAATTCCTATCTATTATTTCTTTACTTATTTGCTTTGGTCCTATCTTAGAATCTGTAACCATACATACTTTTTTATGTGATAGTATATAATCGAAATCTGGTATTTTACCATGGCTACTGGTAATATATAAATCATTCATATCAACATATATCCTTGAAAATATATATTGTAAAGAACTAATTCCAGAAACCATATTTAACATCTTATTATCAATATTTTTAGATAAATACTTACCTATACCATATATCAGTGGGTCACCTGAAGCTATTATTGATATTTGCTTTTCACTATTGTTATTTATATACTCTACAATTTCTCTTAAATTAGAATCTAATATTATTTTTTCTCCTTCAAAGTTTTTTACAGATTCTAAATTCCTTCTGCCACCAATTAATACATCTGAAGTAGAAATTAAATTTTCACCTTTTTTTGTTATATAGTCTAAGTTACCAGGCCCTAAACCTATTATATTTATCATATAAAAACCTCCAATAAATCATCTGTATTATCTGATTTTCCTAACAAAGACTTATCCATTGAAAAAATTATTACTTCTACATCAATATCATCTACATCTTCATTTAAATATTGCTTTACTCTATCTCTACATTTATTACTCAATATATTATAAACCTGTTTATATTCGCTATTATTTATTAACTCTACAGCTTCTTCAGCAGTTAAACACTGATTTATTTTATGTAAAAATTCATGTGTAGCTCCCATTAAAGCTAGATTTGCCACTAATATCTCACTTCTAGCATCTGCTACTTTACTATGAGTATTAAAAATCCCAGCTGATACTTTTATAAATTTACCTATATGCCCAGCCATCAATATTTTTTTATATCCTATTCTTTGAGCCTCTTTAATCATATAACCAATAAAATTACTGGTTCTTACTACATACTTAATATCTAAGTTCAGTTTCTCTCTTATAAATTGTTCTCCATGATTTCCTGGAACTAATATTATCTTGTCTAAACCTTGTTCTTTTTTCATTTGGAGTTCTATAGATAAAGATTTTTTCCAGCCCTCATCGCTCATTGGCTCAACTATCCCAGTTGTTCCTATTATAGATATTCCTCCAACTATCCCTAACCTTGGATTAAATGTTTTTTTTGCTATTTTTTCTCCTTGTGGAGCAAAGATTGTTATTTTTAAAACTTTATCATGCCCAAGCATAGATTCAAAATCACTTTCTATAAGCTTTATTATTTCTTGATTTATCATTCTTAATGGAGTTGGATTTATGGCAGGTTTACCAACACCTACACTTAATCCTTTTTTAGTTACTACTCCAATACCAGTTCCACCATAGACCCTAATAAATTTATAGAGTTCACTTTGACATTCTTCACTAATATTTATGTTATCAATATTTTCTAAGGTAAGATAACTATTGCTATCATCAGTTTTAGATATAATTTCAACTCTTGCATAGATATCCATAGTATGTGTTGCATCTATATCATCTCCACCATCTTTTTTTACAGAACATTCCACAAAATCATCAGAAATGTTTACATTATCAATATTTAATGATAGTGGTATTCCCTTAGGAGTATCTATGTTTATTGTATCAATTTTATTTTTTGTAATCATCATATACACAGCAGCCTTAGATGCACCTGTAGCACAAGAACCTGTAGTATATCCTCTTCGATACTTTTTCCCATCTATATATACATATTCTTCCATATAGATACCTACATGGCATATAAGATAGCATTCACTATTGCTGCTGCTAAATTACTACCACCTTTTCTACCTTTAGAAATTATATATGGTATATCTGTCTTTTCAACTTCATCTTTTGACTCCTGTGCTCCTACAAAACCTACAGGAACTCCTATAACTGCATCTACATCCAATTTCCCTTCTGATTTCATTTCCATAACTTTATATAAAGCTGTTGGTGCATTCCCAAGTACAAATATCTTTCTTCCTTCTTCTTTTGATGCAATTTCTACAGCTGCCATAGAGCGGGTAATACCTTTTTCTTTAGCTACTTTTGCAGTTTCATCATTCGCTACTAAACATTTATATTTGCATCCCAATGCTTCCAACTTCTTCTTATTTATTCCACTCAGAGCCATATTTGTATCTGTATAAATACTTGCATTATTTTTTAGCGCATCTATTATACTATCAACTGCCTTTTCTGATATTTTTAATATATCCAAGTAATCAAAATCAGCAGTAGTATGTATAGCTCTTTTTATTATTTTTTCTTCAATCTCATTTTTAAATTTATAATCTGGTCTGATTTCATCTATTATTCCTTGTATTAATTCAAAACTTCTTTCTTCTATTTTCATAGGATTCTTTATGTATTCCATTCTACTTCCCCCTTAATTCCACCATCTATTATATCCAAGGTATAGATTTTATTATAAACAGAATTTATATTAGACTCACATAATACATCTATTAATTTCTTATCATTCATAAGCTTATCAATTAAAATCCCTATTACTGTACCACTATGGGCAATATTTACTCCATAGGCTCCATATAGCTTAGATATTTTTATTATTTCATTTAAGTATTCTTTTTTTTCTATATTTTCGTTTGCTAAACTACTTAATGTACAAGCCTCTCCAACTAAGGATAAATCATCTTTCTTCAGACCTTCTTCTAAAAGAGTAAATGACTTTTTTATAATTTCCTTATTTTCGATTTTTAGCTTACTATAATCTTTCCTCATTCTAATTTTCATCGTATCTAATACTTTATTAGGTTCAAGAATTATAACTTTTGCATTAGTTATATTTCCCAAGTATTTTATAACAGTACCATTTAATGGATTAAATATACTATTTTTATTTATAAATATAGAGTCTGTTGGTTCTATTTCTGCTGCCAATTTCGATATTTCTTCACTATTTAAATCTTTATCTATTAACGATAATGTTGCTTTTATAGTAGCCCCTATATCAGCTGTCGAACTTGCCATTCCTTTTCCAACAGGTATTTTGCTGTTTATATTTAAAGAAATGTTTTTGGTATCTTTTTTAGGCAAATTAAATTTTTCAAATACCTTTTCTATAGCTATTCTTGATTTATGTCTACCTAAATTTATATCTTTTAATTTCTCTTCAATACATACCTTAGAGTACATATTTATAGCATATGAACATAGATATTCTTCATCATCTATTATCCCTTGAACAAACTCTCCACATGATGCTGGGCATATTCCATAAGATTTCATTTTAATCACCTAATAAATTTTTTATATTTTCTATAAGAATTTTATTATCTTCATGAGATTTTATAGCTATCCTTATAAAACTGTCGTCCAATCCTATAAAGTTAGATGCATCTCTAACCAATATATTTCCGTGCTTAAACAAATCTTTTTTTAACTCATCAGCTGTCTTTTTATAAACTTTTATTAGGATAAAATTAGCATCTGTATCATAAACTTTTATATTTCTTATGTTTTTTAACTCTTGTAACATGTATTTTCTTTCTTTTATGTAGTACTCTTTACTATTTCTAATATAATCTTTATCTTCAAAAACAAAATTGGATAGCATATCAGCAAAAGAATTTATAGTCCATGGTTCTTTATACTCATAAATTTTATCCATAATGTTGCTATTACTTGTAAGGCCATACCCTAATCTTAAACCAGGCATTCCAAAAAATTTAGTCACAGCTTTAATTATAAATATATTTTTATTTGACTCTATATATTTAACTAAACTATATTTATTTTCATTTTCGATAAATTCCATAAAAGTTTCATCAATTATTAGCATCTTATTGTTTTCATTTAATAAACAAACAAGTTCCTTTAAATCTTGAACATTCCCACTAGGATTATTTGGATTACATATAAATAAACAATCAAATTTTTCAATGTTATTTTTTACTATATCTATATCAAGTTTAAAATTATTATTTGAATCTAATTCTAAATCTATAATATCTATATTATTTAGTTTGGCACTTCTTCTATACTCTGAAAAAGTGGGGTTTATTATAGCCAATCTTTTTTTAATACTCTTCATAAGCAAATAAATTATCTCTGTTGCTCCATTTCCAGGTATTATAAAGTTTGAATTTATATTTATATATTTTGATATATTTTTTCTCAAGTTTGTATAATTTATATCTGGATAATTCCTACATTCATCTAACCCTCTTAAAATATATTTTTCTAAATTTGGTAAAACTTTTGGATTTATATTTGAACTAAAGTCTATTATTTCTTTTGGGTCTTTCCCATACAATTTTGCCATTTCGTCTACATTAGCACCATGCCCCAAATCCTTCATCTACATCCCCCTTAAATCAATACACAATTAATTTATATAATTAAAATCATCCTACATACCACAGATACCAGCGTAAATACTAATATAGAGGTCAATGAAGAAGCATACATAATTTTATTTGTTTTAATTATATCTTCTATATCTATCTCTCTAATTTTATCTCCTATCGTTGGCTTATCTACTTTTTTCCCAAAATAAACATTGGTTCCTCCTAGTTGAATTCCTAAGGCTCCTGATACTGCACCTTCTGAAAAAGCACAATTTGGACTTTTATGATTTTTTCTATCTCTAATAGAAATTTTAAAACAATTCTTATAGCTATAACCAAGAAAAAAGCTCCCTACTGTCATAAGAATAACAGATATTCTTGCTGGTATATAATTAGCTATATCATCAATTTTAGCAGAAGCAAAACCAATATCTTTGTATTTTTCATTCTTATATCCGACAGTTGAATCAAGAGTGTTTATGGCTTTATATGCCATAGCAAGTGGTGCTCCCCCAATAAATGCATAAAGCATAGGTGCAATTATACCATCTACAGTATTTTCTGCCACAGTTTCCACAGTTGCTCTTATTATTTCAGGTTCACTTAAATTAGTTGTATCTCTACCCACTATATAAGATAATTGAATTCTAGATTTCTCTATGTCTCCAGTCTTTAATACATCATAAATTTTTACAGCTTCATCTTTTAAACACTTTGTTGCTAATGTCGTATAAATTATAAACCCATTTACTACAGTGCTTAATAATACATTAAAACTACATAGCTTCACTATAACATAAGTTGCTAAGTAAGTTATTCCAACAGTTACAAACCATAATATAAAGCCACCAATTTTTAACTGTTTTTCATTTTTAGAGGCCTTCCTTATTATCCCTTGGATAAGATTTATAAGTTTTCCAATAAACCTTACTGGATGAGGGAAAGAATATGGGTCTCCTACAATTAAATCTGTTATATACCCTATATAAATAGATAAAATATTCATTTACTCATTTCCCTTTTCCAAAAAATTTTCTATGCAATTTAAGTTATTATAAAAATGTGTATGAAGGTATGTTGCCAGTGTATTTCCTTTGCTATAACCTCCATCCCATTCTTCTATTAAATTTCCTTCTCTTTCTTTTTTCATTGAATATGCACATTTCTCATCACTTTCAAATATTGAATGATGAAACTCATGCCCTTTAATAATTTCACCTGTTTTAGATAAAATTGTATTTTCTTTAGCTATACCAAGGCAATATCCAAACCTCTTTAGAGAAGGTGTCATCTTACTAGTTCCATTAAATATGCCAACCATATTAAATTCTTGTTCCTCTTGATTAAGTAACTTCTCACCTAAGTACATTAATCCACCACATTCTGCATAAATAGGAATATTATTATTATGTGCTTCTAGTATAGAGGCTCTCATTGATTCATTTGCTTCTAGTTCTTTCCCAAATATCTCTGGAAAACCGCCTCCAATATAAATATAGTCTGAATTTGGCACTGATGTATCTTCAAGAGGACTAAAATAGTTTACTTCTAATCCAAGCTCTTCTAAAAGTTCTATGTTTTCCCTATAATAAAAATTGAAGGCTTTATCATATGCTATGGCTATTGATTTATCCTTAACATGCTCTTTTATCTTATTATTTTCTATTAGATTTTGAAAATCAAAACTACTCTCAAATTCATCACTTTCTGAGATTTCGATTATTCTATCAATATTTATGTAGTTTTCAATCTCATCAGCTAAAGTATAAAACTTTTCTCTTAAAGATTTCATCTCAACACTAGGAACTAGACCTAGATGTCTGGATTCTAATGAAAATTTATTATTTGGAGGAAAGTATCCCAACACTTCGATATTACAATATTTCTCTATAGAACTCTTAATTATTTGATAATGGCTCTTAGTTTTTACATTATTTACTATAACACCTTTTATATCCACAGCTTTATCTAGTTCCTTATATCCTAGTACCATAGCAGCACTAGATGCAGCCATAGATTTTCCATTTATAACTAGTATAACTGGGGCTTTTAATACCTTAGAAGTATGTGAACTTGTGCAATTATCTAAATCTATCCCAAAACCATCATATAATCCCATAACTCCTTCTACTACTGAAATATCTGCATCCTTTGAAGATTTATTTACTATATGCTTTATCTTTTCATCATCTAACATATAAGAATCCAAATTCCTAGAATGTCTTCCAGTTATAAATGTGTGATATGAAGGGTCTATATAGTCTGGCCCTACTTTATACGGCTGTACTTTCATATTTCTCTTAACTAAAGCCTGCATTATGCCTAATGATATTGTAGTCTTCCCAACTCCACTGCTAGTACCTGCAATCAGAATCTTTTTCATAATACACCTCCTACCTAAAGTATAAATATAAAGTCATTCTTATTTCATAATTTCATATATCTGCTCTATATCTAAATGTTCTCTCAAGAAATCTGCCAATTTATCATACTCTTTATCTTTAAACTCATCAAAAGAACTTACAGTACTTTCTAATTCTTTTAATCCCTTTTTCTTTCTTATATTATTTAAAATTGCTCTTGTAAAATCTATTTCATCAAATATTCCATGAAGATAAGTACCAATTACATTACCTTCTTTATTTACACTTCCTTCAGTATAATTGACTTCTTTATCTAGTTTTTTTGTTATTAAGTCTAAGCTACTTACTTTATTACTGCGATTTGTAATTCCCATATGTATTTCATAGCCTTTTACTTTCTTACCTTTAAGGTTGTTCATATATTCGCCAGTACATTCAATAATGGTGGCTTCTACTTGAGTTGTAGTCTTTTCCTCTTCAAATATTGTTTCTGTATCTAAAAGACCAATGCCATCTACTTCTTCAATTTCACTTTCAACATGATAAGGGTCTTTTAATTTTTTACCTAGCATTTGATACCCACCACATATTCCAAATATCAATTTACCCTGACTATGTAAATTTTTAATTTGTGACTCAAGACCACTTTCTCTTATGTACTTTAAATCATCTATAGTACTTTTAGTTCCAGGTATTATCAATATATCTGGATTTCCTATAGCTTCTCCATAGTCTACATATCTAAGGCTTACATCTTCTTGTGTTTCAAATATATTAAAATCTGTAAAATTTGACATATGTGGAGTTCTAATTATTTCTATATGTATATCATTTTTATCCATTTTTTTCTTAAATCTAGTTGTTACACTATCTTCATCTTCTATTTTTATATCCATATAAGGAACCACACCTAAAACTGGTACTTTTATAATATCTTCAAGCATCTTTAAACCATCTTGTAGGAGTTCCTTTTTCCCTCTAAATTTATTGATTATTACTCCTTTGACTCTTTTTCTCTCATCATCATCTAATAAAAGCATTGTACCTGCTAATGATGCAAATACTCCTCCTCTATCAATATCCCCAACTATTATTACTGGTGCATCTGCTATTTTTGCCATACCCATATTAGATATATCTCTATCTTTTAAATTTATCTCTGCAGTACTCCCTGCACCTTCCATAACCACAATGTCATACATTGAACTTAAATTATTAAAGGTTTCCTTTAATACATCTACCAATTCTAGCTTATAATCATGATATTCAGATGAATGCATTTCTCCTACAACTTTTCCCCTTACAATCACTTGACTTTTATGATTTCCAGAAGGTTTTAATAAGACTGGATTCATATCTGCTATTGGCTCTATTTTTGACGCTTCTGCTTGAAATACTTGTGCTCTCCCCATTTCCAATCCTTCTTTAGTTATAAAAGAATTTAAAGCCATATTTTGTGACTTAAAAGGAGCAACAGTATGACCATCTTGTTTAAATATTCTACACAATCCTGCTGATAAAATGCTCTTACCTACATTTGATGCAGTTCCCTGTAACATTACTTTTTTACCCACTTTCTCCCCCTCCTTAAAGTTAAATTTTACCTACAAATAAAATAAAAAAAGTCCTAATGCTTCTAAAGCTAGGACTTTTATATATATATCAATTAAAAATCTTTCACCCCGAAGACCTCATGTTTTAAATTAAATTAGGCAGGTATCCTGGCTTAACTTCATCCTACTCCTATAACCTTCCCATCAAATTGACAGTGGTATTTATAGTTTCGTTGGTTTCACAGTAGCGGGGGCTGCAAAGGCATCTAACCTTTTTCCCTTTTTACATCTAATTGAGAACCTAATTTTAATCTAATATTCTATTTTTGTTAGTAATTTTATAAGCACATATCGTTTAATGTTTAATTTATATAAAATCAGTAAAATTCATTTTATTTATTACAGTAAATCCATTATCAACTTCCAAAATTGTAATAGATGCATTATCAATTTTAAAGTTCCAATGATATTTATAGCTACCAGAAATCAAATGTGTTATTATGTTTCTTATTGTACCTGCATGAGAACATATAAGTATTGCTTTTCTATTTAAATAATCATCATTTTCTAAAATTATATTGTCAATATCTTTTGCTACTCTTTCATATGAATCTATCAAACTTTCTCCATTTGGGTATCTATAATTGCTATCTTCTTCTATCATTTTTTCAAATTCTTTTGGATGCTTAACTTTTATTTCTTCAAAAGTTATTCCTTCAAAGTCTCCAAAGCTAATTTCTCTTAGATTTTCTCTTTCTTCTATTTCTATTGATTTCAGCTTTGATATTTTCTCTACTGTATCTTTAGTACGTGAAGATGGAGTTGTATAAATCTTATCTATACTTTCACTACTCATATATTTTGTAATTTTATTTATTTGCAATTTACCTTCTTCACTTATATAACTATTTATATGACCTGATAATCTTCCTTTTTCATTATCAATTGTCAATGCATGTCTTATTAATATTAATCTTATCACATTATCACCACTTTTTAGTTTTAAATAAACATAAAAATTAACAAATATATATAAATCAAATATACAAGTTCTGAAAGTTCTATTCCACAACCTAATATATCTCCTGTTACTCCATCAATTTTTTTATAAATATGATTTTTAAACAATGTTATAAATATAAAAACTGCTATAGCTGAGCATAATACTTTAATCAATACTATATTAGGCACTAAAAATATTAATTTAGCAATAATACTAACTATCAATAATGTATATATTATAGCTGTTATTAACATACTTGTAGTCAATTTTCCTATAAATAAATTCCCCATTCCTTTTGCTCTTGGTGTTACCGTTTTATATGTCAATAACATTACTCCTAACCTTGCAATCATTGGCATGAATATTATAACCCATAGTGAATTATTGCTTATAATACTATATACAAATCCAATCTTTAATAAAAGTACAAACATAATTGCTAAAAGCGAATTTGTACCTAATCGAGAGTCTTTCATTATTTCAAGCATTTTCTCTTTGTCTCTATAACTGTATATTGCATCAAATGTATCCCCTAATCCATCTATATGAAGCCCCCCAGTAATCAAAACACCAGCAAGTGTTATTATAATCGCACATATAAATGGCTGAAACAAAAGTATAGAAACCCATCCTATTAAATAAGTTAATATACCAATAACAAGACCTACAAGTGGGAAATATACTATGGATTTGTAAAATTCATCATCAAATCCTACATCTAATTTTATAGGTATCCTTGTCAAAAACTGTAGTATCAAAATAAATCTTTTCATAGTCACATACTACTCCTTTATTTTCATAGGTATTCCACTAACTACAAAATAAACTTCATTGCTTTTTGATGCTATATATTGATTTATACGACCTACAATATCAGTATATATTCTACTAAGTTTATTTCCAGGAACAATTCCCATACCTAATTCATTTGTCACAAATACAAAATATAGATTTGTTTTTTCTATTTCTTTAATCAGTTTACTAATTTGCTCTTTTATGTACTCTTCCAATTTATTTATTTCTTCTTGAGTAGATTCTTCTATGTTTAAATTATGTGAAAACATTAAATTATTTACTAATAGTGTGACACAGTCTAGTATAACAGTCTCATGTTCTCCACATATATTTTTAATTATAGAATATATATCTTCATATATTTCATATGTCTTCCAACTTTTAGGTCTACTCTCTTGATGCTTTCTTACTCTATCTTTCATCTCATCATCAAATGGAATAGATGTCGCTATGTAGGCTGTATTATTATTCCTATCTAAACACAATTTTTCTGCAAAATTACTCTTTCCTGACCTAGCTCCTCCTGTTACCAGAATAATTTGACTCATCAAAACACTCCTAAATATATTAAATTTTTTATCGACCCATATCTATCTCATCAAAAGTCGCCATATTTTTGTAAGTATAATTTGAAGCTTCCACTATATTGAATGCCAAAGCAGCTCCACTTCCTTCACCTAATCTCATATCCATATTTAGTATAGGGTCTAATTTCAATATATCTAATGCTCTTTTAGTTCCTGATTCTGCTGATAAATGTGATGCTATCATATATTCTCTAGTTTTTGGATTTATTTTATAAGCAATTAAAGCAGCAGCATAAGAAATAAACCCATCTATAACAACTGGGATTCTATTAGCACTACATCCTAATATAACACCTGCCATTGAACCTATTTCAAATCCACCTACTTTAGATAAAATATCTACACCATCAGTTGGATTTGGATTGTTAATTTCAATAGCTTTTCTAATTACATCAGCTTTATGTTTTAATCTTTCTTTTTTAAGACCTGCACCTATTCCTGTCACTTCTGATGGGTCACATCCTGAGATTACAGATATTATTGCAGTACTTGGAGTAGTATTTGCTATTCCCATCTCTCCAATACCAATTACTTTATAATCTCTTTCTATACATTGCTCTGCTATTTCAATTCCTATTTCTAAGCATCTTATAGCCTCTTGTTTACTCATGGCTGGTCCCTTTGCCATATTTGAAGTACCTTTTCTTATCTTATAATCTAATACTCCATCTAATTTTTCATCACAATTTATTCCTACATCTACAGCTACAACATCTGCTCCTACAAATTTACTTATTACCCCAACTCCACATAGCCCTTTTGAGAAATTTGGAAATTGTAACTTTGTTATGTCTTGAGGGTCAGGTGCAACTCCTTCTTCATATACTCCATGGTCTCCAGCAAAAGCAATTATAACTTTTTTAGTTGTATCAAAATTTTCATTACCAAATATCCCTGCTAATTGCATGCAAATATCTTCTATCTTTCCTAAACTTCCAGTTGGATGTATAAGCCTGTCCAACCTCTGTTTTGCTTTTTCAATAGAAGACTTATCTAGAGAATATATATTCCTTGATATACTTTCTAATAAACTCATTTTCTATCCTCCCAATATTATTTTTTAATTATCTTTTTAGATAAAAGATACTCTTATTTTCTAAAAATTTCAACTTTTTCTTTTTATTTTTACATACATATAGAGATTATTCTACATTTTATCTTAATTTCCTTTATTTTACATTTCTAATTTGCATACAATCACATACTTTTTGTAAAAATATAATTAAAAGAACTTTAAGGAGTTGATATTGTGGATGATTTTTCTAAATTAAAAAATTTATATGAAGATGGATATAGATGTATTTATCATAATTGTGTTGATAATAATTATACTATCTATCTTAAGAATTTTTATACGGAAGGTACAGAAACTGTAGAGTTAAGTAGTGAATCAGATTTTTCACAATTTAAAGATTATATAGATGGACTTAGAATGTCTTAATTCTTTAGGAACCCATTAAAATAGGGAGTTTAACAACTCCCTATTTTGAAGTCACAATTTTTTTAATAAGCTTTAAAAGTTCGTCTCGGTTTACTTCTCTTTGTTTTTTTCTGTCTTTATACTCTTGAAAGTTAACAACTTTTGTATTTGGTTTTTCCATAAACTCACTTCCCATTTAACATTATTAACTTATCTTAATATATTTAATTCTATACAATTTATCTATTTCCTTCTATTTATAATACAAAATTTCTTAAATAATCCCAAATTTTCAAAACAAAATTTTCAAAATATACTAAAATCTACCTTTCAAATATAATATCAAATACAATTTAAAACTCATTATACTTTATAGTATAATATACTAACAAAGTATAATAAAGGAGATTTTAAATGAATATATTACAAAATGAAAACTTAATTATTGAATCAAGTAGCTCTGGTGCTGAGCTTACTAGGATATTTTCTAAAAAACATAACAGAAATATTCTTTGGGATGGTAATAAAAAGCATTGGGGTAGACAATCACCTATATTATTCCCTATAGTTGGTAAACTGCTTGATAATGAAACCATAATAGAAGAAAATTTATACAATATGACTCAACATGGATTTGCTAGAGATATGGATTTTGAAATTACAAATAAAAGTGATACATTCATATCTTATAGTTTAAAATCCAACGAATCTACTCTAAAAAAATATCCCTACTCTTTTGAACTGCTTATAAATTATACATTAAATGACAATAGCACAAATATAGAATGGATTGTAAAAAATACTGACTCTAAAGATATATTCTTTTCTATAGGTGGACATCCTGCATTTAATATTCCTTTTTTTGAACAAAATGGTTTTTCTAAATATCACCTTGAATTTAAAAGAAGAAATGATGTAGAAAAAATCAATTTAAATGGTTCTTTTACTGATGATATAACATTTATTGGTGATTTAAAAAACTTACAGTTAAATCCGGAACTGTTCAAGAATGATGCCTTGATATACACCAATATAGATGAAGTATCTATATGTAATAATGATGGTAGCAAATATATAACTCTATCTATGTTAGATTTCCCTCTAGTTGGTATTTGGACTCCTTATTATAGTGAGTCTAATTCTACTGCTCCATTTTTATGTATAGAACCTTGGTATGGTCTTGCTGATAGTATACATTCTAATAAAATTTATAAAGATAAGAAATTTATAAACAAATTAGGTAAAGGAAAAATTTTTACAACTTCTTATAGTATAGACATACATTAGATAAAAAATTTAATTTACATGTATGTGTTTTTACAAAATATTAATGTAATTCAAAATAGAAAATACCTTAAATATTCTTATAATCAGTATAAAACAAATAAGTTTCTATATTACTGAAATGAGAGTACTTTTAAATAAGAGTATGTATAGTATTAGAAAATAGTGTTATTAATATTAATATTTCTTAAATCAAAAAAATATTACTGGAATGATAAATTTCCAGTAATATTTTTATATCTACAAACTTTAAATTCTATTTATTAACCTGCTCTCTAAGCCATTCAGTTGCTACATCCAGTTGCTTTTTCTCATCTTTTTCTTCAATGGTAGGTTTTATCCCTTTTTCATTGATATAATCTCCATTAGGTGTAAAGTATTGAGCAGTAGTTAGCTTGTATCCTGTTCCATCTTTCAATCTTACAACTGACTGTACCAGCCCTTTACCATAAGTCGTAGTACCTACAGAAATACCTTCTTTATTATCAACAATTGCAGCTGTTAATATCTCAGCAGCAGAGGCGCTTTCTCCATTAGTTAAAACTACTATTGGAAGTCCCAATTTTTCTTTATCAGATTTTAAGTATTCTGTATTACCTTTATTGTCTTTAGTATATACTATAGTTCCTTCACCAATTAATTCATCAGCAACTTCTTTACATATATCCAACATTCCTCCAGGATTGTTTCTAAGGTCTATTACTAATCCCTTAATATTCTTTTCTTTCAACCCTTTTAAAGCTTTGTCAAAATCAGTATATGTACTTGATATAAACTGGGTAATTTCTATATATCCTAAATCATTATCAATTACTTTACTTTCTATACTTTTCTCAACTATCTGTTCTGTTTTCAGCTCAAAGCTTAGTTGTTTATCTTCTCTCAATACTACTAGCTTTACTTTTTTGCCTTTTTTACCTTTCATCATACTTACAGCTTCATCTGAATTTTTATATGATACAGATTTTCCATTGACTTTTATTAATTTATCTCCTGCTTTTACTCCTGCTTTTTCTGCTGGAGAATCTTTCATAGGAACTACTACAAGACCTCCATCTTTTGATGCTCCTATATACATCCCTACACCAACATAAGAGCCCTCACTATCTTCTATTAGCTTTTTCATTTCATCTTCAGTGTAATAACCAGAATATTTATCATTTGTTCCTAGGAATAACCCCTTTGATGCTCCATCCACTAAATCTTTATCAGAGACTTTTTTATAAAAATCTTGTTTTATAATAGATTCTAATCCTAACAACTTATCATATTTTTTATAGCCTTCATAGAGTTCTTTTGATATTACAACTTTGTTCCCTAATGTAAGCTGAAATGCCGATGTGGCCATAGCTGTTATAATTACTAAAATCACCCCTAAAAAAATAGCTTTCTTTTTTGAAATCACAAGATACATCTCCTTTTACATAAACTATTATATATTATATGACTAGCTGTTATTTTTATTACATTTACCCAAATATATTGCCTTATTACAATAAACTATACTAAAATTTATATTAGAATATAAATTCTGTTCACATTATAACATATTAAGGGAGGAATATTTTATGAAAAAAGAATTTAGGAAAAAAGTTATTGAGCATAGAAAAAATAAAGGTGCTGATTTTATACTAAATAATTCAAATTTGATAACAGAAAAATTACTTCAAATGGAGGATATAAGAAACGCAACTAACATAATGCTTTATCTAGATTTTAATAACGAAGTTAACACAGATAATTTAATCAAAAAACTTTTATCTCTAAAGAAAATAGTCTCAAGTCCTATTACAATAAAAGAAAATCATACATTAATTCCTACTCAAATAACAGATTTAGATAACGGACTAAAAATTGGTGCATATGGAATAAGAGAACCTAACGAAAAATCGCCTAAAATTGATATTAAAGCTTTAGATGTTGTAATTGTTCCAGCTGTTGCATATGACATACATTGCTATAGATTGGGATATGGCGGAGGATTTTATGATAGATTTTTAGAGAACTTAAGAAAAGACGCAATAACTATAGGAATAGCATTTGACTTTCAGGTATTCGATTCTATTCCAAAAGAAACTCATGATGCTCAATTAAACTATATAGTTACTGAAACTAGAATTCTTACACCAAATAATTAACACTCTCAATACTATTAATATAACACTCTGTTTAATATTTAATTTTTATCTCATTCAATGAATATTTTAAGTCATGGCTTTTACATCAATAAAGCCTCGAAATGATTTATTTACATTAATAAAAACCATGACTTTATTTTACTATACAAATAAATAGTTATCTAATTACAAATATATTTTTATTTAGTAGAATTTAATTCTATTCTATCTGGAAGTTCACTCATATTTGTTTCAACCACTATGTATGGAAGGGAATCCTCCTTATCCTTATACTTTATCTTAACTCTCAAAACTTCTTTTCCTTCTTCACTTACACTTTCTATGTTATCCATCTCAATACCATATTTATTATTTCCCCTAGTTACTATGATGTATATTTTATTATCAATTTTAGCTGCTAATGCCCTTTCTTCATTCGTGTATTTGTCCATAACGTCAAGTATCTTTTCTGGTATTGAATTCCTTTGCAATACTGTATAATCTATTGGTTTAGTTTTTTCTATAAACATACTTGGTATGAATATAAATCCTCCTATTACAAATATAAGAGCTATAACTCCATAAATTATACCTTTAATATTAAACTTTACATTCAATTTTATCACTCCTCCCATCTATTTAAATATATGATTTATAATTTTGTCTTAGACTTTAAATCATCAATAATAAAATGTTTATTAATAATTGTCTTCAAGTATAAAACAATTAAAAAAGGGATTTTATGACAAATAAATTATAAAATAAAAAAGAGTTATATAAAAACAATTAAATTGTTTTTATATAACTCTTTATTTTACAATTCCAAATTACTTATTTACCATTAACTCCTTCTTGATAGCCAGATGTTTTTGTAATCTGTCTATAAAGAACACAAACCAGTATTATGACGCCCATATATCCGGTATATGGATATAAGATACCAACCAGCTTATCAAATGGTAAGAATCCACCTATAAGACCTAATATAGCTGTTATTAATGTTATTAATTTGAATTTAGGATGATTATCATCTACAAATCTATTAGTTACTGACCATAATAAAGGTACAGCTGTTGTATATATTCCTAATATAAGAACTACTGAGAATAAAACTCCAACTATTGGTGAAATCTTATCAGCTAAGAATAATGAAGGTATTGCTTTTGAATATAAGTTTCCTATATCAGAAAGCATTGCTAAGTTCATCATTATAGCTGCTGCCATAAGTGCTACACCACCTAGTATACCACCACAAACAGCTTCTTTTTTATTAGCAGCACTTGCTCCTAATCCTGTTAAGAACGCCATGACAACGATTGTATTATAAGTAGTATATATTACACCAGATAGGTATGCGTTTGGAACTGGCTTAGTTACCTCTACAGTACTAAGAATCTCTCCTGCTTGAGATAAGTTACCTATATTACTGCTCAAACTTATAGCTCCAACTAAAAGTGTAAAGATTATTATTATAGGTCCTATTCCACCTAGTATCTTTGATAATTTATCAAGACCTAATGAAACAGTTAATAATGCTACTACTGCCATACCTATTCTACCTACAAATGGATTTAATCCATAGTATTCAGTTAAAGTTGCTCCTGCTCCTGAAATCATTACTACGAAAACACCAAATAAGAATAAAGGTCCAAACCACTCAAAGAATATTCCTAAATACTTACCACAATAAACACGATAAATTTTGATAGGTTCCTTAAGTTGAAGTTCTTTACCTTTTGACATTACTGAAGCACCCATCCATGAGAATAATACCATTGAAATTATCCCACCAATAATACCTGCAAACCCATAAAAAGTGAAGAATTGCATTATTTCTTGTCCTGTTGCAAATCCAGAACCGATTACTGTTGCTACATAAGCTCCTGCGAAACTGATGACCGTTTTAACATTTACTTTTTCTGACATATCTCAGTTACCTCCCCACGTGAAATTTTTTCATCTGCTTAATTACTTCGATAAACTACTTACAATTTCCTTTAACATAAAATCCATGATAACTGTTTTAAAACTTTTTGTATTTTGTATAATAACTTAAAACTTATAGCATATTTTTTATACAGTATACCTCCCTTCATACAATTCTTTAAATTCTTTTTATCTAAGTAGTTATTATATGTATAAAACTAATTTCCCTATAAACTATATATTAGTCATATTTTTCTGAATAGTCAATATATATTTGAATATTTTCTCTATTTTTGTAAAAATTTGAATATTCGGTTAGGTTTTTGATAAATTGATATAGTGTATAAAAAAGAGAGATACAAATTCATATAATGCTTTATATCTCTCTTTTACACATATTATATTGTTAACAAACATGCATAATTTATATTTCTTACATTCTTTTTGCAAGAATAGCTTCTTTTACAGCTTTTACTATGTCATCACAAGTTAATTCATATTTTTTTAACAATTCGTTTGGAGCACCAGATTCTCCAAAAGAATCCTTAATCCCAACTTTTTTTACAATAGTTGGATAAGATTCTCCAACTGTCTCACTTACAGCAGAACCTAATCCTCCAATTATACTATGTTCTTCTACAGTTACAATGGCATTAGTTTCTTTTGCTGATTTTAATATTAAATCCTTATCTATAGGTTTTATTGTGGACATATTTATGACTCTAGCACTAATACCTTCTTCTTGCAATTTTTCTTGTGCTAATATAGCATCATTCACCATAATCCCACAAGCTATAATCGTGACATCATTGCCATCTCTTAGTACTACACCTTTTCCTATTTCAAAGTGATAATCCTCATCAAATAAAACTGGAACTGAACTTCTTCCTAGTCTAACATAAACAGGTCCATTGTATTTAGCTATTTCAAAAATCATCTTCTCCGTCTCTACTCCATCAGCTGGAACAAGAACTGTCATATTTGGTATAGCTCTCATTATTGCAATATCCTCTACACTTTCATGAGATGCTCCATCTTCTCCAACAGTAAGTCCTGCATGAGTAGCACAAATTTTTACATTTAATTTTGGATAACAAACTGAATTTCTTATAATCTCAAATGCTCTTCCTGTAGCAAACATAGCAAAAGTACTAGCAAAAGGTATTTTTCCAGCAGTTGATAACCCACAAGCAGCACCTATTAGATTTTGTTCGGCTATACCCATATTAAAAAATCTATCTGGAAATGCTTCATAAAAATCATGTGTCTTTGTAGACTTTGATAAATCTGCATCTAATACTACAACATTGTCATTTATTTGTCCTAATTTTACCAAGGCTTTACCATATGCTTCTCTTGTTGCCATTTTATTCATTGTCAGCACCTCCTAATTCAAGTAAGGCTTGTTCTAGTTCTGCATCATTTGGAGCTGTCCCATGCCATCCTGCTTGATTTTCCATAAAAGATATTCCTTTACCTTTTATAGTCTTTGCAACTATCATTGTAGGCTTTTTAACTGTTGATTTAGCTATATCAAGAGCAGCAAATATTTGGTCAAAATCATGACCATCTATTTCAATTACATTCCATCCAAAAGCCTTAAATTTATCAACTATTGAACCTAAGTTCATTACACTTTCTATGTTTCCATCTATCTGAAGTCCATTATTGTCTAAAAAAGCAATTAAATTATCAAGTTTATAATGTGCTGCACTCATAGCAGCTTCCCAAACAATACCTTCTTGAACTTCTCCATCACCAAGTAAAGTGTACACATTCCATGGTGCATTATCTAATTTTGATGCCATAGCCATCCCACATGCAGCCGAGAAACCTTGACCTAAGGAACCTGTAGATATCTCCACACCAGGTGTTCCTTTCATATCTGGATGGCCTTGTAACATTCTTCCTATTTTCCTCAGCCCATTTAATTCTTCCTTATCAAAATAACCTTTTTCAGCCAATGTTGCATATAATGCTGGTGCAGCATGTCCTTTTGATAATACAAATCTATCTCTATCCTCCATTTTAGGATTTGAAGAATCCACATTCATTTCATCAAAGTATAACGCAGTAAGTATTTCAACTACTGATAATGACCCTCCTGGATGTCCAGATTTGGCTCTATGTATCATAGAAACTATATCTCTTCTTATGATACGCGCAATCTCATTTAATCCTTTATGGTCTCTCATGTAATTACCTCCCTTGAGTTTGTAATTTTTATATCAATTCCATATTATTATATCACTTTTATGCTATTTTTTTTCGTTATTTTTGATTTTATTAGCTTAGGCACTAAAATTAAACTCTATGAAATATTTTTAAAGAAAAAAGGGATTGTCTAACAAAAGACAAATCCCTCTTTAAAAAGTAAACAATCCTAAACTTATTTGAAGTCCATCATCTACTTTTATCATCATATTTTCATCTAGACAACCAATTTTTTCCCTCAGCCTCTTTTTATCAATAGTTCTGATTTGTTCTAAAAGAATCACTGAGTCTTTATTAAGCCCATATTCATTGGAACTTATCTCTACATGAGTAGGTAATTTGGCTTTATTAATCTGAGATGTTATAGCTGATACTATAACTGTAGGACTATATTTATTACCTACATCATTTTGTATTATCAGAACAGGCCTAACTCCTCCCTGTTCTGAACCAACAACTGGACTTAAATCAGCGTAATATAAATCACCACGCTTTATTTCACAATTAGTACTCACCTTGGGCAATCTTCCCTTCATTTTTATCATCAGAAGATACTTCGTCAACTGTCATACCTAGTTCAGCTAATGACAGATTAATTTGACCCATTTCTCTATAACCCGTTTTCATAGATTCTTTAATATGAATTCTCTTTTTCTGAGTTATATAGAACTGAAAAGCAGCTTTTGCAAAATCTTCTCTGTTACTGTTCTCCATCTGAACAATACTATCAACTTCAGAAATCAGAGAGTCTGGTAAAGTAACTTCTATTTTTTCTTTACTCTTATCGTACACAAAATCGCCTCCCAGATTATAATATCATGGTTTTATTTTAGCAAATAACTGTTTATTTGTACAAGCTCATTATTTTCCATATAAACACGGTCAACTCTTCTTGATATCATGCATAACACTTCATAGTTTATAGTTCCTAAGTCTTTGGCTATACGTTCAGCTGTAACTTCACCTTCTCCAAATAGTATAACCTCATCTCCAACTTTTATGTCTACATCTTTGTCAATTCTAACCATTATTTGATCCATACAAATTCTACCAACTACATCAAATACTTCTCCTTTAATAATAACTTTTGGATTCTTTTGAATTCTAGTAAATCCATCTGCATATCCTATTGGAATTGTAGCTATTGTTTCCATACTAGTAGTTGTATATTTTAGTCCATAACTTATTCCTATACCTGGTTCAACTTGTTTTATATGTCCGATTTTTGATTTTAATTTCATGGCTGGTTTTAGTTCTAGTCTTTCTTTAAATACATCATCAGATGGATAATGACCATATAATATTATTCCTGCTCTTACCATATTTAATCTTAAATCAGGGCAATCCATAATAGCTGCACTATTTGATACATGCTTTATAGCTATTTCTACACCAGCTTCATCTAACTTATCAGACATAAATTTATAATTATTAGCTTGTTTATAAGTGTACTCTTTACTTACTTCATCAGCTGTAGCAAAATGAGTAAACATACCTTCTAAATTTATATATTCTAATTTATTTAATTTTACTATATCCTGAACTGACTCTTCATTAGGTTGGAAACCTATTCTAGTCATTCCTGAGTCTATTTTAATGTGAACACAGGCTTTTTCTCCTAAAGATTTTGCAATTTCGTTTATCTTTTGTGCTGTTTCTAAAGAATAAACTGTCATAGTTATTTTATTTTTTATAGAATCTTCAAAAGCTTCATCTGGAGTATATCCTAAGTTCAAAATAGGAAGTGTTATACCATTTTGTCTAAGTTCAATTCCTTCAGCAGTTCTTGCTACTGCTAAATAATCTACTTTTTCCTCTTGTAATAATTTTGCAACTTCTACTGCACCATGTCCATATGCATCAGCTTTTATTACTCCACAAACCTTAATATCTTCTTCTAATAAATTTTTAATATTTTTTAAGTTAAATCTTAAGTTATCTAGATTTATCTCTGCCCATGTAGGCACTGTTATTTTTTGCATTTCTTTAGTCCCCCTTAGTTTCTGTATTCAAAATCTCTGTATTTTACTGTAAATCTTGGCACTCCTTCATTATCCAACACTTCCATCTTTTCAGGGTTCTTTGTGTCAGTATTTACATATAATACTTGCTTATTAAAATATTTATTATCCCCAGGAATAAAAGTCTCTAAAACCAAATTTCCTTTGGATAACTTTATTTTCATCTCTTCGTTTTGAAGATAATTTTTTATAAAGTCTCCTATAAAAAGATATTGATTATTTTTTCCTGTATTAGGCAATTCCACTATATCACTGATATTTGGATTTTTAACTAATATTTTATCACCTTGATACTCTATACTTTTTCCCTTTAAGTGTTTTGGGGAAATTACTTCTAATTTATAGTTATCAGTTTTTTTATAAGTATGAATTAAAACATAATTGTGCGGGCTCTTATTTCCAACTACTTCTACTTCAGCTTTACAACTGTAAGAATTCATATCAGAAATCTGCTTTTGAAAGTCTTTGTATACTTCTTCTTTTGTGGACTGTCGTTTTTGGCATCCTATTACAATTATAACCAGTGCCAAGAACATAATACATACTATAGTCCACTTTTTTCTCACATCACACCTCCTACTTCAGTTTATTCATTATATAAAGCTTTTATTATATCATATCTACAGATTATACCTTTAATTTTATTGTCATCATCTACTACAGGAACTCTGTTTATTGATTTTTTAATCATTATATTAGCCACATCATCGAACTTATCATCTTCATGAACTTTTATTATGTCTTTAGACATCAGTTCTCCGACTTTATACGCTGCTACTTGCTTTATGTCTTTTTCTACCTTTTTTAAATCATCTAAAAAAATCAGCCCTTGTAATAAATTTATATAGAGAGGTGCTTCTATATATTTTTCCTTTTTAAGAATGTCTGTCTCAGAAATTATTCCAACAACTTTATTTTCTGAATCTACAACTGGCAATCCTCCTATTTTCTCTGCAATTAGCATATTAGCTACATCTGCTATACTATCATCTTGTTTTGCTACTATTACATCTGTTGTCATTATTTCTTTTGCTGTTTTATCCATCATAGTGTAATCACTCCTTAGTCCTTAATTATAGTTATCGCATTTGCTATAGCATAATCTTTTGAATGTGATATTGAAACTTTTATTTCTAAAACATTATAATCTATGCACATTTTTGCCAGATTATTATAAGTTTTTACTATTGGTTTTCCCATTTCATTTCTGAGAACCTCTATATCTTTAAAGTTAAACATTCTGATTCCTGTACCCATAGATTTACTTATAGCTTCCTTAGCCGCAAAATTACCGGCTATACTTTCTGCCTTAAAATTTTTAGAATTAAAATATTCAATTTCTTTATCTGTAAACATTTTCTCTAAAAACCGATTATTTTTTTCTACAGCTTTTTTTATTCTGTCAATTTCAACTATGTCTACTCCAATATCAAATATATCCATTTTTCCTCCAGAAAATTTATAATAGCTCTTTCCATTTAATAATGAATTTATAAATTTACTATTGATAATACCTATTATTGTTTAGTTTATGTTACTTATCCCAATTTAATAATCATTATAATAAAATTGTAACTTTTAAAATTATTTATAATAAATAACCTATGTAAATCTATTATATTATTTATTATACTACACAACTAAGCAAATTTTTTAAATTTTATAAAAATTTTATATAGATTCCTTATATGAATATTTTTTCACTTCTATATAATCTATCTAAACTTTCTTTATCTTATTAATTACAACATAATTTTGCAGTAAATTCAAACATTTTGTGAATTTATTATCAGTACATTTTCTGCATACTTTACACTCTATTTGTTATTATTTTATTAACACCAAAACATAAAAAAGTCACTTTGACCAAAAATATTTTTAGTAAAAATGACTTTTCATGTTTTATATTAAGTTATTAAATCCATTCAGCAGATTCTGTCAATATAACGGTTTTATTTTGATCTACATTAACAAATCCTTCTGATATTTTTGCTTCTTTAAAATTTCCATCTTTTTTTATCTTCAAAGTCCCTACAGGTATGCCTGAAACAAATGGTATATGACCTTTCAATACCCCTTTGTCTCCCTTTGTAGTTCTAACTACTATCATTTCAACTTCTCCATCATAAAATGTATCATTTGGAGTTACAACTTTCAATGAAAATTCACTAGCCATGACTACATACTTCCCTTCGCTTTTTTAACAGCATCTTCTATTGTACCTACAAACAGGAATGCTGACTCTGGTAAGTCATCATGTTTACCTTCAAGTATCTCTTTGAATCCTCTTACAGTTTCTTTAACAGGAACATATTGACCTGGATTTCCTGTAAATTGCTCTGCAACTGTAAACGATTGAGATAAGAATCTTTGTATTTTTCTAGCACGTGCAACTATTAACTTATCTTCATCAGACAATTCATCCATACCAAGTATGGCAATTATATCTTGTAGTTCTTTATATCTTTGAAGTATTGATTGAACTCCTCTGGCTACTTCATAATGTTCTTTTCCTACTATACTAGGGTCAAGAATTCTTGATGTAGATTCAAGAGGGTCAACCGCTGGATATATACCAAGTGATGATATTTGTCTAGATAAAACTGTTTTTGCATCTAAGTGAGAGAATGTTGTAGCTGGTGCTGGGTCAGTTAAGTCATCTGCTGGTACATATACTGCTTGAACAGATGTTATTGAACCTTTCTTAGTTGACGTTATCCTCTCTTGAAGTGCACCCATTTCAGTAGCTAATGTTGGTTGGTAACCAACAGCTGATGGCATACGTCCTAGAAGTGCTGAAACTTCTGAACCAGCTTGTGTGAAACGGAATATATTATCAACGAAAAGTAAGACGTCTTGTCCTTGCTCATCTCTAAAATGTTCTGCCATTGTAAGTCCAGTTAAAGCAACTCTCATTCTTGCTCCAGGTGGCTCGTTCATCTGACCAAATACTAGAGCTGTCTTATTTATAACTCCAGACTCACTCATTTCTCCATAAAGGTCATTACCTTCTCTTGTTCTTTCTCCTACTCCTGAGAATACAGAAATACCACCATGTTGCTTAGCAATATTGTTTATAAGTTCTTGTATTAAAACTGTTTTTCCTACTCCTGCTCCTCCAAATAGACCTATTTTTCCACCTTTCAGATATGGTGCCAGCAAATCAACTACCTTAATACCTGTTTCTAGTATTTCAGCTGTAGTTTCTAGTTCGTCATATGCTGGTGCTGGTCTATGTATAGGTAACTTAGGCGCAGACTTTGGAGCTGGTTTTCCATCAACTGGTTTTCCAAGAACATTGAATATTCTACCTAAAGTTTCATCTCCAACAGGAACACTTATTGGTCCTCCTGTATCTACAACTTCCATACCTCTTACAAGTCCATCTGTTGCACTCATAGAGATACATCTTACTGTATCATCACCTATATGTTGAGCAACTTCTGCAACTATTTCTTTATCTCCTAACTTTATTACTAACGCATTTAATAAGTTAGGTAGGCTTTGTTCATTATCAAACTTAACATCTAGTACAGCTCCTACAATCTGTACTATTTCACCTACATTTGCCATTTCCTAACCTCCCTATTTTAGAGCTTCAACTCCACCAACTATCTCTGTTATTTCTTGAGTTACAGCTGACTGTCTTGCTCTGTTATAACTTAACTCTAAATTAGATAGCATTTCATTCGCATTATCTGTGGCTGATTCCATCGCAGTTCTTCTAGCTCCTTGCTCTGATGCAAAAGATTCTAAAATCCCACCATATATTGTACCTGATACAAACTGAGGCACAATATAACTTAAGACTGCTTCTGCTGATGGTATATATTGTACTTTCGATTTATTTTGTTTTTCTTCTTTTATTACAATTCCATGGTCATCTGTATCTTTTTCAAACACCAATGGAAGCAATTTTAAAACTTCAACTTCTTGTAATAACGCTGATTTAAACTTTGTATAAGCTATATAAACTTCATCTACTTCACCTTTTTTATACAGGTCAATAACAGTTTGTGAAATTTCTATCGCTTCTTCATATCCACAAGCTTCAACACTATTTATATCTTTTGCTATATTGTAATTTCTCTTAGAAAAAAACTCGTGTGCCTTCTTTCCTACTGTGATAACTGTTTCTTTTTTTCCTTCCATGTGAGATACAGATTCCTTTAATACATTGGAATTGTATCCACCTGCAAGACCTCTATCTCCAGCTACCACTATATAGCATTTATTTTTTACTTCTCTTACTTTTAAAAATTCATTTCTAACTCCACGTGTTGTTTGGGCAATATCTTTTACTGTATCGTACAAAGTATTAAAGTATTCTCTTGAATCTTCAGCTTTTTCTTTTGCTTTTCTAAGCTTAGAAGATGCAACAAGTTCCATTGCTTTAGTTATTTGTTTTGTACTTTCAACACTCCCCATACGTGTTTTAATCGCTTTAATTCCAGCTCCTGCCAATTAATTTACCTCCTTTTTTAAAAAGGATTATACTTCAACAACAAACTTTTCTTTAAATTCATTTATTGCATCTGTTAAATCATGAGTGAAGTCTTCTCCATCTAATATTTTTCTTGATATTTCTGGATAATTATTATCTACAAATGCATACAATTCTGATTCAAATCTAGCTATATTATCTATTGGAATATCTTCCAAGTGATTATTTATAACAGCGTATATTATCATAACTTGATTTTCAACTTTTATTGGTTGATGCTCACCTTGTTTTAATATCTCAACGATTCTTTCACCTTGAGCAAGTCTCTTTTTAGTATCTTCATCTAAGTCAGAACCAAATTGTGAGAATGCTGCAAGCTCTCTATATTGTGAATATGCAAGTTTCAATGTACCTGCAACTTTTTTCATTGCCTTAATTTGCGCAGAACCACCAACCCTCGATACTGATATACCAGGGTCAACTGCTGGTCTTACACCTGAATAGAATAATTCTGGTTGTAAGTATATTTGACCGTCTGTTATAGATATAACATTTGTTGGTATATACGCAGAAACGTCTCCAGCTTGAGTTTCTATTATAGGTAAGGCAGTCATTGAGCCTCCTCCTAATTCATCAGATAACTTAGCTGCTCTTTCAAGTAATCTTGAATGTAAGTAGAATACATCTCCAGGATATGCCTCACGTCCTGGTGGTCTTCTAAGTAATAATGACATTTCTCTATATGCAACGGCTTGTTTACTTAAATCATCATATACTATAAGCACATGTTTTCCATTGTACATAAATTCTTCACCCATAGCTGCTCCAGCGTATGGTGCTATATATTGAAGTGGCGCTGATTCAGATGCTGTTGCTGAAACTACTATTGTATAGTCTAAAGCTCCACCTTTTTCTAATGAGCTAACTAATTGAGCTATAGTAGAACGTTTTTGCCCAATTGCTACATATATACAGATAACATCTTTTCCTTTTTGATTTAATATAGTGTCGACAACTATAGATGTTTTACCAGTTTGTCTGTCACCTATTATTAACTCTCTCTGACCTCTACCAATTGGTATCATTGAATCTATTGATTTTATACCTGTTTGTAATGGCTCATAAACAGATCTTCTATCTATTATACCAGGTGCTTCAGATTCAACTGGTCTAGTTTTTGTACAAGCTATAGGTCCTTTTCCATCTATTGGCTGACCTAGAGAATTTACAACTCTACCTATTAAGGCTTCTCCAACTGGAACTTCAACTATTCTTCCAGTTCTCTTAACTATATCGCCTTCTTTTATTCCACTGTCATCTCCAAGTATAACAGCTCCAACTACTTCTTCTTCTAAGTTAAGTGCCATACCATATACTTCACCTGGGAACTCTAGTAACTCACCAGACATAGCTTTTTCTAATCCATATACACTAGCTATACCATCCCCAACGGTTAAAACACTACCTGTATCTGTCAATTCAACTTTATTCTCATAATTCTTTATTTGCTGTTTAATTATAGAACTTATTTCTTCAGGTTTTAAGTTCATGGGTTCACCGCCATTCTTAAGATATTACTTCAGATAGCTTTTCTTTCATCTTATCTAGACGAGTTTTTACAGTGCCATCTATCTGCTCATTTCCAAGTCTAACTAGAACTCCCCCTAGTATAGTCTTGTCAACTACATTTTCTATAGTAACATTTTTGTTGTATTTGTTTGAAAGTTTAACTTCAAGTTCTTTAATATCTGTTTCACTCATTGGAATCGCACTTATTGCGACACCATCAATTATATTATTTTTCTTATTTAATAAGTCTTTATAAGCTAACTCTATGTCTTCCAAAAACGCTATTCTATCTTTATCTACCAAAACTTTTAAGAAATTTTTTATGTTAGAGCTTACTTCCTTATCAAAAATGATTTCTACCAAGTTTTTCTTTTCTGATTTTGAAACTAATGGTGATTTTAAAACTTTGTAGAAATCTTTGCTAACTTTAGTCATCATATCTACTACTTTTTCTAATTCTTTAAATAATATATCAGTTGAATTTTCTTCTTCTCCTAATTGAAACAGGGCTTCGGCATATCTATTTGCTACTACGTTTATCATTTAGCCTCCCCTACCTCTTTTATAAAGTTTTCTATCAATTCTTCATGTTTAGATTTATCTAAATCTTTTTCAATAACTTTAGATGCTGCAAGTAGTGCTATATTTGATATATCACTCTTAATTTCATTCATAACCTTTTGTTTTTCTTGTTCTATATCTTTGCTTGCTTTATCTTTTATATTAAGAGCATCTTGTTTTGCAGTACTTATTATGTCATCTGATTTTTTCTCTGCTCTTATAGTTGCTTGTTTTATGATTTCTTGACCTTCGTCTTTAGCAAAATTGATTTTTGACTCATATTCTTTTTTTAGTGCCAATCCTTCGTTTTTTGCTTTTTCGCCTTCTGCTAAGTCATTTTTAATATCATTTTCTCTTGATTGGATTATATTTAAAACTGGCTTAAATAAAAGCTTTCTTAGAAGTAAAAATATTATAAAAGTATTAACAATTTGGAATACAAATTCCCATGTTATACCTACTAGTGCTTTCTCCATAATTATCCTCCTTTCCATAAATCATAACTACTTATAATCACGAGATGATAAAATTCATCTCATGATTATAAGTTTGAGATGATTTATCTATAAAACCTATCTCAAAATATTTAAGGACTAAATCTACATTCCTAAGTATTTGAAGAATGGATTTACGAATAGAAGTATTATTGATACAACCAAGCCATATATTGCTGAAGACTCTGCTATAGCAACACCTAGTAATAAAGTTGAAGTTATATCACCTTTAGCTTCTGGTTGATTTCCTACTGCTTCTGCTGCCTTACCTGCTGCTACACCTTGACCAATTCCTGCACCTATACCTGTTGCAACTGCTATTCCTGCTCCTATTGCTGATGCTGCCGCTACTATTGCTGTTTCCATAATTATTTCCTCCTTAAAATTTAAAAATTTAAATTGTTTTTTATTTTTTATCTTAATATAAGTTGATTTCTTAATCTAATTCCCCTGCACTTGATATAAACACCATTGTTAACATTATAAATATATATGCTTGTAACAATCCTGCAAATAAATCGAAGTACAAGTGTAATGGTACTGGTATTAGTATCTGTCCAATTGGTATTGATAATCCTGGTATTAGACTAGATATAAAACCTAAAAGTTGATAAAATAGACCCATTATAATTGTTCCACCTAAGATATTTCCAAATGGACGGAAACTTAATGATATTGGTCTAGCTAACTCACCTATAATGTTAATTGGTAACATTATGGCAAGTGGTTGAGCCAATTCTTTAAAGTATGATACTCCTTTAAATTTAACTCCTGCAAAATAAATCATAAAAAATGTAATCATTGCCCATGCAGCAGTTGTATCTAGGTCGGTTGTTGGTGATCTTAATCCAAGTAATGGGCTTAAATTTGAGCACGCGAAAAATAAAAACAAACTTCCTATGTATGGTATCATATATGGCATTCTTTTTACTGTGTTTTTACCCATAACATTTGTAACCATTTTAGCAAGACCACCTATTGCAAATTCCAAAAATATTTGAACTTTACTGGTTGGAACTTTTTTCAAATTTCTAGTTAAAAAATAAGATGCTATCGCTAAAAAGGCCATTATTCCCCAACTCACTAGTATTGTTTCACTAATTTTAAAGTTTCCTATGAGATAATAATGCGCTTGACTCATACTTACGCCTCCTTCCTCTTTAATTTATTTATAAAGTTTTTTGATAATATGACAAACTTTGTACTCAATAATCCTAGTGCTGTTCCGATTATATTTAAATGTGGAACCTTAGCTGAAGCAAATAGAACAACTGCCATTATAAATAGCCTAATGGTATATTGTGCTGATGCATAAGCTTGTGCTTTTCCAGCTGGCAATGACACTGTTTTTTCTAGTGAGATTGCTAATAATCTAAAATTTAACATAGCTATTATAGAGCCAAATATAAGTCCTAAAAATACTGGCTTACTTAATGTTGATGTTATCAACATTAGCACAATTAAAATTACATCAAATATTACTATACCCTTTGTTACTGACCTTACTTGGTTAAGTAATTTTATATCCAATATATCACTTCCTTCGTGTATATACTATCAGAGTTTTATAAACACCACTAAAAGCACCTCCAACCCCTAACAGTAAAAATATTATTGTTAGAACTGGACTTGTATTTAATTTACTATCTAAAAATTTTCCTAAGAAAGTACATCCTAATATTGATATTACAATCATCAATCCTATTTGACTTATTAAACTAAACAGCTTTGCAATTTCCATATGTGTATTTTTTTTACTCATAAATAGTATCCCTCATTATTACAAAATAAATAACATGTAATTAATCTATATCATAAATTTATTTAATTATAAAATATATCTTACTACTAATCTGATTATTTTTCAAACACTTTCTTTTAATCATTTCATGAGCATGTATTTCAGTGTCAAATTTTATCGTTTATTGTCATTCTAAAATTATTCACTAAAAATTTATCTACTAGAATTTTATAAGTTCTATTCCTGCTTCTTCTAACAATTCTGTAGACATATCATCTGGATAATCGCCTTCATAAACAATTTTCAATATCCCTGCATTTATGCACATTTTTGCACACAAAACACAAGGTCTTGTAGTAACATATAAAGTTGCTCCAGCTACACTAATACCATTATGGGCAGCCTGTATTATAGCATTTTGCTCAGCATGCAATGCCCTACACAGTTCATGTCTTTCTCCTGAAGGAATATTTAGTTCCTGTCTTTTGCACCCAATATTTTCACAATGTTCAAGATTTCTTGGGGAACCATTATATCCAGTTGTTAGAATTTGTTTATCTCTTACAATAACAGCTCCTACTTGTCTCCTAATACAAGTTGAACGCTTTTTTACCACTTCTGCAATTTCCATAAAGTATTCATCCCATGATGGTCTCATAATTTACTTTTCTCCTCTTTGTTTATGTACTGGTCTCATATATATTTATTAGATTTCTTCCTAAATAAATACTTATTTTTATATTATATACACATGTCAATTGAATGTCCAATAAAAAAAGAGCATTTTTACCATTTAAATTTTAAATACCCTTTATATGCTCTCCTTAATCTATTAAATTTATTATATCACCTTAATGAAATATTAATAGTCTTATTTATCATAAATTAATTTATTGGATAGATTCCATTTTTTAATATGGCTTCTAAAACCCCTCC
Organism: Clostridioides sp. ES-S-0010-02; assembly: GCA_020641055.1. NCBI lineage: Bacteria > Bacillati > Bacillota > Clostridia > Peptostreptococcales > Peptostreptococcaceae > Clostridioides > Clostridioides sp. ES-S-0010-02. Next base: position 374,759 of record CP067345.1, on the reverse strand, counting down.
AGCTATACATCTAGCTTTATCTGATATGGTAAAAGCATTCTTAACTTCCTCTTTTCTAGGGTCTATGTCTAATATTTTTAAATTTTTATTTACTTTTGCTCCCTCTTTTAGTAATCCTCTAAGAACTCCAGATATTGTTGCTCTAACTTCATATTTTTGTCCATAATCATTAATATAACAAAGTAAATCACCCTTTTCAACTATATCGCCTATCTTACATACATTTTCCATTATTCCGCTATGTTCTGAGTGTATTACTCTTTCTTTAGAAATCCCTTTTATTGCACCTGGTATTCCTGTATTTTTTTCAGCTCTACCACTGGTTATTATTCTTCCTAGATTATGACCTCTCATTGTCTCTATGACCACATCAACATCTTCTCCTGCACAAAATCCAGGTCCTAAAGCTATTGTAAGTGGAGCCATATCCTTAGTTGTACCCAAATTTTTTTTGGCTAATATTCCATCAATCAAAACAACTGGATTTATCTCAGATAGTTTTTCTCCTTTTGGGTCTACAATAAGTGCTACTTTATCTTGAGATAACGTTTTTTCGATTTCGTCTTTATTTTTACAAAGTTTACACTTTATACCTTCAATAGTAACTTCCTTTTCATATACAGCCTCACAAAAAGAGACCTGTCTTCTTATTGCTAAAGGCTCTTCTATTTCTAATGCAACCACTTTAAAACCACTATTGTGTAACTTATGTATAACTGCTGTTGCTAAATCTCCAGCTCCTCTTACTACTATACATTTTTTCATGTATTATCACTCCCAATAATATCATTAATATTTTAATTTAAACTCAATTAATATATATCAATTTAATCGTAAGCAACTAACATGCCATATTTAAAATTGCTCATAATTTGTAAACTCAAGTAAAATAGCCATTCTTTATTAATTGGTAAAAGCTTTTTATTCTCAATTCGAGAAATTTATCAATTCAAGAATTCTTATTATGAGAAAATACATATAAAAAGGAACCTCCTTATATTAAATAATTTTTACTATATAAGAAAGTTCCCAATAAATATTTATAGTTATTAATTTTTATTTAGTTCCAAATAATCTGTCTCCTGCATCACCAAGACCAGGAATTATATATCCATGTTCATTTAATTTCTCATCAATTGATGCAACATATATATCAACATCATCATGATATTTTTGTACTTCTTGTATTCCTTCAGGTGCAGCTACTAAATTAGCTAATTTTATACTTTTAGCTCCTTTAGATTTAAGTAAATCTATTGCTGCAACAGCAGAACCTCCTGTAGCAAGCATAGGGTCAACTACTATTATATCTCTTTCTCCTATGTCTTGAGGAAGTTTACAATAATATTCAACTGGTTTTAATGTTTCTGGGTCTCTATATAATCCTACATGACCAACTTTTGCTGCAGGCATTAAACTTACTAAACCATCTACCATTCCAAGCCCTGCTCTTAAAATTGGAATTATAGCTAGTTTTTTACCTGCAACAACTTTAGATGATGTTTTTTGAATAGGAGTCTCTATTTCTACATCTTTTAATGGTATATCTTTTGTTATTTCGTATCCCATTAGCATTGCAATTTCAGTTAAAAGTTCTCTGAAATCTTTAGAACCAGTATTTTTATCTCTCATTAAAGTTAGTTTATGTTGTATTAATGGATGGTTTGTCTCTACCACTTTGCTCATTTTGATAATTCCTCCTGATAAAACTGTAATTTTTATTATTTATTGTGTTTTTCTTCTATTGATTTAATCATATTTACTCTTCTAGCATGTCTATCACCTTCAAAATCTGTACTAATCCAAGCCTCAACTATTTCAAGTGCTAAACCTTTACCTAAAACTCTTTCACCTAATGACAACATATTTGCATCATTGTGTGCTTTTGACATTTTTGCAGAAAATACATCTGATACAACTGCACATCTTATTCCAGGAACTTTATTGGCAGCTAAAGATATTCCTATCCCTGTACCACAGCATAATATTCCATAATCTACATCTTTATCTATAACTGCATTTGCAACTATTTCTCCATACGCAGGATAATCAACAGAATCTGTAGCATTCTTAGTTCCATAATCTACACATTCAATCCCTTTTCCTTCTAAATAGTTTATTATTTCTTTTTTTAAATTATATCCTCCATGGTCACAGCCTAATCCTATTTTCATTTCTTTATCCTCCGTTTTATATATTTTTTACTATTTGGTTGACAGAATATATTATTTCTTTCATAGTATCTCTATAAGTATCCAAGCTTCCACCAAATGGGTCAGATATATCTGACTCATCCTGATTTGCGAACCCTTTAAAAGTATACACTTTTTCTTTGCATTTTGGAACTGCTTGGACTAAAATTTCTTTATGAGATTTAGTCATTGTTAGTATGATATCTGATTTATCTAATAAATCCTTAGTAATTACTCTACTTTTATGATTTGATAAATCTATTCCAAGCTCTTTTAAAGCTTCTATAGAATTATTAGAAGCATCCATACCATTTGCTGTAGATATACCTGCTGAGGATATGCAATATTCTTCAATATTTTTTCCAGACTCCTCAATAGCTTTCTTTAATATAACTTCAGCCATAGGACTTCTACAAGTATTTCCTGTACATACAATAAGTATATTCATATTTCACAACTCCTTTTTAAGCTTTTATTACTTTATATCCTGCTGACTTAAGTAATCTATTCATAATTGCTTGTCCGACACCGCTCTTAGGAAATTCCTCAGAATATATAACATCCATACCTTTTTTATCCATTTCTATGAGAGCATCAAACAAATTACTTGCTACTTCCTCAAGAGTACTCCCCAAATCTATTACTTCTCCATTATAAAACTCTTTATTTCTACTAATGCACATTACACCTGTTTTTAGACCTTTTTCTTTATTAGATTTTATCATATCATTAATCTTTGTTGCTACATTCTCCCTTTTGCCAGATATAATATATACGTCTGCATTTGGTGAATAATGTTTATATTTCATTCCTGGAGCCTTGGCTTTTTGATTATCTTCTTTTTACTTAATGATGGGTCAAGACTTACTTCACCAAGAATTTCTTCTAAGACTTCTTTAGTTATACTTCCAGGTCTTAATATCATAGGAATCTCTTCTGTAAGGTCTAATACAGTTGATTCTAGTCCAAAGTTACTATCTCCTCCTAAAACTATTCCATCAACTCTTCCATTCATTTCTTCATATACATGTTTCGCTTTTGTTGGGGATGGTCTCCCTGATATATTTGCAGAAGGAGCTGCAATAGGTATGCCTGCTTCTTTTATTATTGCCCTGGCAATAATATGAGAAGGCATTCTTATTGCAACTGTATCAAGTCCTCCACTAGTTCTATATGGAATTATATCTTTTTTATTTAGTATTATGGTTATAGGCCCTGGCCAAAGTTTTTCCATAACAAGTTTAGCTTTATCACTTATATCTTTAGCTAAATCATAAACTTCTTCTTTTTCATAAATATGGACTATAAGTGGATTATCACTAGGTCTACCTTTAGCTTCATAAATCTTCTTTACTGCATTTTCATCTAATGCATTTGCACCTAATCCATATACTGTCTCAGTTGGAAAAATAACCGTCTTACCTTCTCTAAGAAGTTTTGCTTGTATTTTTATTTCCTCATAATCAATATTATTTATATCAATATTACTTATAATAGTCTTCATCTTTCGTATGCCTGCTTTCATTTTAATTTTAGATATAGTTTACAATTATTGTACCTAACAAAAAACCAACTATACAATACACACTTTTTGAATGCGGAAAAATTTCTTCCAATACAACATACATCATTGTACCTCCTGCTGTAGCAAGAAATACACCTATAAGAGAAGTAAACACTCCTCCAAAATAAACACCTAAAAAACTTCCTAGACCCATAGGCAATCCAGCTATTATTGTAAATAAAATAACTTTACTCATCCTCATTTTATTACATATCAGACCCAATGCCATAGCTAATCCTTCTGGTATGTTATGTAGACCTATTACTATAGCAAGAGTGATACCTAAGCTTTCTGTTGACATAAAAGAAGAACCAATAGCCAATCCTTCTGGTAAATTATGTAGTAATATACTTATGAATATAAGATATCCAGATGCCATACTTCCAGATACATCCAATCTTGTTTTTATGTACATAGTTATGAGAGCTCCAACAAATGTAAATATAACTGTATTGATTACTCCCATTTTATCCATGGATTCTTTCATCAAATCAAATACTACTACAGCCAACATTATTCCGCCAGACAATCCCATAAAGAAATTTAGGTATTTATCAACTTCTCTTTTGAAGATAGCTGATATAACTCCTCCTAATCCTGTCCCTATAACACCTGCCAAAAGTCCAATTATTGTTACTTTTAGTATCATATAACCCTCCTGTACTTGTATATAACAATTATATACAGTAGAATATGATAACATGACCTAAAATGCAAAATAGCTGTTTCAAAATAGAAAATAATTTCTAGAAAGAAACAGCTCTTTTAAAACATTCCTTATATTGCAGTCATTTTTTCTGTTTGGTCAACAGTAATTAAAGCGTCTATCATTTCATCTATATCCCCATCTAAGAATGCATCTAGCTTATATAAAGTTAAATTTATTCTATGGTCACTTATTCTACCTTGAGGGAAATTATATGTTCTTATTCTTTCTGATCTGTCACCAGTTCCGACTTGGCTTTTTCTTTCTGCTGCTATATCTTTGTGTTGTTCTGCCAATGCTTTATCGTAAAGTCTCGCTTTTAATATTTTTAAAGCTTGCTCTTTATTTTTTAATTGTGATTTTCCATCTTGACAAGATACTACTTCACCTGTAGGTATGTGTGTTACCCTAACAGCAGAGTCAGTAGTATTGACACTTTGCCCTCCATTACCTGAAGAACGGAAAACGTCTATTCTTAAATCATTTGGATTTATGTCAACTTCTACATCTTCAACCTCTGGTAATACTGCAACAGTAGAAGTTGATGTGTGTATTCTTCCACCAGATTCAGTTGATGGTATCCTTTGAACTCTATGAACTCCAGATTCATACTTTAATCTTGAGTAAGCTCCTTTACCTTTTATCATAAAAGATACTTCTTTATATCCACCCACTCCAGTATCACTAGCACTTAATAATTCTATTTTCCATCTTCTTCTCTCAGCATATCTCGAATACATTCTAAATAAATCACCTGCAAATAGAGCTGCTTCATCTCCTCCAGCTCCACCTCTAATTTCAACTATAACGTTCTTGTCATCATTAGGGTCTTTAGGTAATAGTAGTATTTTTATTTCTTCTTCTATTGGAGCTACTTTTTCTTCCATTTCAGATAGTTCCATTTTAGCTAATTCTCTTAACTCTTCATCTGACTCTTCTTGTAAAATTTCTTTTGATTCCTTTATGCTATCTAAAACGCTTTTGTACTCTCTGTATTTCATAACAATAGGCTCTAAGTCAGCATGTTCTTTTATATACTTTTGCCAAACTTTTTGATCATTTATTACATCAGGATCACCTATTTTTTCACTTAAGTCTTTATATGTATCTTCCAATACCTCTAATTTTTTTAACATACTTTCACCTCGATTAAATGTAACATATCAATTGTTGATTATATCATATATTGTATCCTATAACAACTCTATCAATGCCTTGTATATCCTTCTTTGTATATATTTTTTTATATCCATTACTTTTCATAATATTAATTACATCTTCAGCTTGATTGTGACCAACTTCATATGCTAATATTCCACATTGATTTAAATATTTCTTACCTTGCTCTGTTATTTTTCTATAAAAATCCAATCCATCTTCTCCACCCTCAAGTGCATTATATGGCTCATAATCTTTAACTTGTGTGTGTAGTGTTTCTATGTCTTGTTTTTTTATATATGGTGGATTTGAAACTATAATATCAAATTTTATATCACTATTATTCAATACTGTAAATAAATCTGATTTAATGTACTCTATTTTTTCATCAACTTCATTTATAATAGCATTTTTCTTTCCTATTTCTAAGGCTGTTTCTGATATATCAAAAGACATCAATTTAGAATTTTCAATATATTTTGCTAAGCTAACTGTAATCGCACCTGAACCAGTACCTATATCTAGTATGCTTACATTCTTTCTACCTTTACATATTTCAATTATTTCTTCTACCAAAGTTTCTGTATCTGGTCTTGGGATTAATACTCCTTCCTTAACAAAGAAATCTAGTCCCATAAACTCCCTATTTTCAACTATATATGCTATTGGTCTTCCATTTATTCTTTCTTCTGCAAAACCTATAAATTCTGTTTTCTGTTCTTCAGTTAATTCTTTACTTAGATTTAAGTGAATATACAATCTATCAACGTCACCTAATGCTTTTTGTAACAATAATTCTGTATCTAGTCTTGGAGTATCACTTATACCTTTAAATTCCTCTGAATATTTAATAATTATATCTTTTATCGTCATAATAAATACCCTTTTCTTTAATCTACTACTGCCTTTAATGCTTCTAAAGCTACTTCTAACTGCTCATCATCAGGCTCTTTAGTCGTAAAGTATTGCAACATCATACCTGGATATGCAATAATCTTAGTAAATCCATTGTCGTATTTTCCAAGAATTCTAATTACTTCATAAGATAATCCTGCTACTATAGGAACGCATATGATTCTCATAAATATCCTAAGTATTGGATTTGGCCAACCAAAAAATGCAAATAGTATTATTGATACAGCCATAACTATAAACAAAAAATTTGTACCACATCTAGGGTGAAGTCTTTTAAATTTTCTAGCGTTTTCTACTGTAAGTTCCAAATTATTTTCATAACAATATATGGATTTATGCTCTGCGCCATGATATTGAAATACTCTTTCTATATCCTTACTTCTAGAAATCAATACTATATATGCAAATAATATAACTATCCTTATAATACCTTCTATTAAATTGAGCATAAAATCACTAGGTATTACCTTAGAAAAAGCCCCTCCTACTAGTGTAGGTATAAAAATAAATAAACCAGCTGAAAGTATCATGGCTATAACCAAGGAAAATACTATAAGTATATCATTTGCCTTATCTTTAAAAATCTTCTTCATAAATAAGTCAAATTTGTCCTCTTCAGCTTCTTCCATAAAAAACTCTGAAGAAAAGTTCAAGCTCTTTATTCCTTGAATCATTGTATCTATCATAACAAAAGAACCTCTAATAAAAGGTATCTTGTCTATATTCTTATCTCTTACCCAACTTTTTATTCTATCTTCTTTTAAGGCTATTTCTCCGTCACTTTTTCTAACAGCTACAGCTCTTTTATCTTTTGATTGCATCATTACGCCTTCAATAACAGCTTGACCACCTACAGATTGCTTTCCCATCCACTCACCTCATTCAATTGCATTTTAAATACTTAATTTAACATATTTATTATTATAATACAAAAAGACAATTTAAAGTAGAATATGAACCTTTTTTTGTAATAAAATAGGAGTTGGCTTCCTCCAACTCCACTTTTATAAAAATTAGTCCATTTTGAATCTTTTTTTGAATTTGTCGATTCTTCCACCTTTTTCTATGTTCTTTTGTTTTCCTGTATAGAATGGATGGCACTCTGAACATATTTCAACTTTTATTTCGTCCTTAGTTGAACCAGCAACAAATGTGTTCCCACAAGCACAACGCACTTCAACTGGATTATATTTTGGTTGTATTTCCTTTTGCATTATAGTCACCTCTTCTCTTTATTTAAAAAAATTAATTATATTAACTTTCTTTTTACATTATCAACTACATTATTATAGCATAACTTATTATGCCATTCAAGTGATTTTTCTATTACTTTATATAATCTATTTTTACAATTATTCCTTGATTTTACAAACTCTTTATCGATTTTACAAATTCTTTATTGTCTTTGGTTCTTTTTATAAGTTCAATGACTTTATCTGTGATTTCCATCACTGAATTATTACTCATTTCTCTTCTTAATCTCCAAAGAGCTGTTTTTTCTTCATCATCAAGCAATAGGTCATCTCTTCTTGTCCCAGACTTATAAATATCAATTGCAGGGAATATCCTTTTTTCAGCTAATTTTCTATCTAAATGTAATTCCATATTTCCTGTACCTTTAAATTCCTCGAAAATTACATCATCCATTCTAGAACCAGTTTCAACTAATGCTGTTCCTAGTATTGTCAGGGAACCACCTTGTCTTATATTTCTAGCAGCTCCAAAGAATTTTTTAGGTCCATGAAGTGCCCCAGGGTCAATACCTCCAGATAAAGTTCTACCTGTAGGAGATATTGTAAGGTTATATGCTCTTGCAAGTCTAGTTATACTGTCTAGTAATATTACTACATCTTTACCGTGTTCAACTAGTCTTTGAGCTCTATTTAATACCATTTCTGCAACCTTAACATGATGACTTGATACTTGGTCAAAAGTAGAATATATAACATCTCCTTCAATAGATTCCTTCATATCAGTAACTTCCTCTGGTCTTTCATCTATAAGAAGTACTATAAGTTCAACATTTGGATGGTTTTTAGCTATACTGTTTGCGACACTTTTTAAAAGAACTGTTTTCCCAGCTTTTGGAGGTGCGACTATCAATCCTCTTTGTCCTTTACCTATAGGAGAAATTAAATCTATAATTCTTGTGGCTATCTCATTTCTATTTGTTTCCAGTGTAAGTCGTTCTTCTGGAAATATTGGTGTCAATGTCTCAAATGCATTTCTTTGTATAGCTGTATCAGGATTTTCATCATTTATCTTTTGAACATATAAAAGTGCTCTAAACTTTTCTCCACTTTTTGGATGTCTAGTTATACCCTTAATCTTATCTCCTGTTTTCATATTAAATCTTCTTATTTGAGATGGCGAAACATATACATCGCCTTCAGTAGATAAATAATTTGAGCCTCTTAAAAAACCAAATCCATCTGGTAAAATCTCAAGTACACCGACCACTTCATCTTCCTTTGATGTGTTAAATTCATCTACTATCTTAGATTCATCAACTTGTTTAGGCATATAATAGTTTTTATTATTATTTCTGACCATTCTATTACATGTATTTGACGCCTTATTGTAATCATTTGTATTTGATGTCTTATTATAATCATTTTTTTGGTTTCTGTTATCTTGGCTTTGGGAAATATTTTGATTATCCATATCTTTTTTGTTATATGATTTGGCAGGGCTCTTATATTCAACTTCTTTTTCTATGCTTTCGCTCTCTATATTTTCTTTTCTATTTTTTATGTCTTCTTTTATATTTTCATTTTTATCTTTAATTTCTTCACTCACTTTAATATCACTTGTTTTTACTTCGTTCTTGCTCTTAGAATTTATAATCTCAATTAGCTCATTTTTCTTATATGTAGTAATTGATTTTATTTTTAATTCTTTTGCTATTTCTCGTAGTTCAACTAATGTTTTACTACCCAATCCTTCTAATACTTTATCATCTAAAATCAAAAAAATCCTCCTCATCTATATATTCATTTATATACATACTTTTTTTTTGGAAATTGAAGGCATGAAAAAGAAAAGTTTTATTCAAACAGTTAAGTCTAATAATATCACTATTTATACATTATGGTCAATAAATAAAATTTAAAACATTATTATCCATATTATCCATTTATTTATTATATCTCAAGTCCAATCTTAGCACGTTTTTATAAATTTATCACTATATTTATATCTTATAATAATATTTTCCCTTAAAATATGCAACTATTATAAAAATTATTTTTTATCTTTATAAATTCTAAAAACCATACATAACTAGAATTCTGTAAATTTTTAACTACATCAAGTTATATATGGTTTTTATATTTATGTATACTACAGTAGTTATTTATTTCTACAACATAGTTGCAATCATGCTTAAAACAGCTGTTATACTTGTTAATACAAGAACACCTACAATCCCAACAGCTATTATTCTATTAATCTTTTTTTGACTTGATTTTGCCACACTACATCACCTTTCCTAATTATTTTTGAACTTCGAGTTCTTTAATCTCGCAAATCTTATCTGAATCTATTCCTTCATTTGTACTATTGTATAACACATTGTCATCTTTATCAAATTCATTACAGACATGTCTTAGATATTTAATAAAATCTTCCTTAAGGTCTTCTTTCTTTAGAGCAAAATCGACAGTCGCTTCTAAAAATCCTAATTTATCACCTACATCATATCTCTTACCCTCAAAGTTATATGCATACATGGCTTCCTTTTTAGATAATACTTTTAAAGCATCTGTAAGTTGTACTTCTCCACCTTTGCCTGGTGGTAAATCCTTGAGGATGTCAAATATCTCAGGAGTTATTATATACCTACCTAAAATAGCTATATTTGAAGGTGCCTTCCCTGATTCTGGTTTTTCCACCATATCTTTTACTTTATAAACCCTACCCTCTATATTTTTAGCTTCTATTATACCATATTTATTAGTATCTTCTGGATTCACTTTTTGCACACCTAATATTGTAGTTCTATACTCTTCATATGCGTCTGTTAATTGTTTTAAACAAGGTACATCATTGTCTACAATGTCATCTCCTAACATTACAGCAAAAGGCTCATCACCTATAAAATGTCTAGCACAATAAATCGCATCTCCCAGTCCTTTTGGTTCTTTCTGTCTTATATAATGTATATTAATCATATTAGATATGTTTTGTACTATTTCTAATAACTCTTTTTTACCTTTTTTTTCTAAGTCAAGTTCTAATTCTACAGATTTATCAAAATGGTCTTCAATAGATTTTTTATTTCTACCTGTTATTATTAATATTTCCTCTATTCCTGAAGCTACAGCCTCTTCTATTATGTATTGTAGTGTTGGCTTATCAACTATTGGTAACATTTCTTTTGGCTGTGCCTTTGTAGCTGGCAAAAATCTAGTGCCTAAACCTGCTGCTGGTATTACAGCTTTCTTAACTTTAACTTGCATAGAATCATCTCCCACTAATTAATAGATAAAAAGCCCTATTTATAAATAGGACTTTAAACTTTTAGTATATTTTAACATTAATTCGATATATTTTCCATGTGGATTATAATAAATCTTTTATAATAGCTTTTCAAGTTCTGCTACTAAGCTGTCAAATTTTTTGATTGTATTTTCTATAGGTTTTGTATTAGTTAAATTTATCCCACTTCCTTTTAATAAGTCTATTGGATAATCTGAGCTTCCTTTTTTAAGAAAATTTATATAATTATCTGAGCCATTTTTTAGTATATCTTGGGCGAAACTGACTCCTGCACTACAGCCTGTAGCATATTTATAGACATAAAAACTATTATAAAAATGTGGGATTCTTGCCCATCCGACCTTAGATAATTGGTCTAATTCATAGTTTTGCCCATAATACTTCTTGAGAAGTTGTCCCCAAACATCATTTAACACTAATGCATTTACACTTTTTCCTTTTTCTACTAATTCATGTATAGTTTTTTCAAATTCAGCATACATAGTTTGTGTATAAAGAGTATCCTTTATTAAATCTAGATATTGTGTTATATAATAAGCTTTCTCACCATTACTTTTAGATTCTCTTATAAGCATCTCATAAAGTAATGCCTCATTAGTAGTAGACGCAACTTCATGAGTAAATATAGATGGACTTGAATTAAAATAATTTTGGTTCTTAGAACTTAGATATTCATATACAGCATGACCTAACTCATGTGATAAAGTTGAAACTGAGCCTAGCGAATTATTATAATTTAAAAGTATATATGGATGATTTTCATAGACAGATAGGCAATATCCACCACTCACTTTATTTTCATGTGAATAAACATCTATCCATTTTTCATTAAACGCTTTGTATACTACATCATTGTATTCTTTTCCCAAAGGTGATAATGCTGAATATACTATACTCTGAGCTTTTTCATAGTTAATATTACTATCAACAGCCTTAACTATAGGTACAGACATATCATATGAATGAACCTTATCCAACTTTAAGACTTTTTTTCTTAAATCTATATATTTGTGTAAACTATCCATATTACTGTTTACAGTTCTTATTAAATTATTGTATACTTTTTCATCTACATTATCAGATTCTAAATACATTTCTAAAGACGACTCATAACCTCTTTCTTGAGAATAAAATATATTCTTTTTAACTTGGCCAGTAATCAAGCCCGCAATTGTATTTATATTATCATTATAAGTAATGAGTTCATCTTGATAAGCTTTTTTTCTATTTTCTCTATCTGGCGATTCCAGTTCACTTGCATATTGAGCTGGTGTCAAATTAGTTTTTCTATCCATATTTCTAAATAACTCATACACTTGACTTGGAAGACTACTTATTGAAGACACTTTACTTAGAATATCTTCTGATTTATCGTCCAAATAATGTACTTTATTTCTTCTTATATCTCTTAAATACACACCATATTTTCTATTTATATTTTTATTTGAAATAATCTTCTTATAATCTCTATTTGATAATTTTAATATCTCTAACTCTAAATCTGAGCAAATCCCCATATAGTCTCCATAAGATTTACCCATACTATCACTCATATCTAAATATTTATATGAATTTTTATTAGTATCTTGTTTTAATTTTACATAAGCAGAAAGTTTATTTAATCTTATATCAAGTTTCTCTTTGATATCTAACGCAAAAGACAAATGCGTTGGTGACTTTGTAACTTTACCTATGTAATTTTTAAGTTCTTTTGTATCTTTATTAAAACTCTTAAGTTCTTTTTTCCATTGGTCATCACTTTTAAATAGAGACTGTAAATTCCAACATGTTTTTTCATAATCTATTTCTTGTTTTTTTTCAGCATCATCTTCAGTATCATTATTCATGACAGTAATTGCTCTATCATTATTTTTTTGATATCCTTGGTCAGCTTTTATACTTATTATTAACATGCAAAAAATAGAGATAAATAAAGGTATTATTGCTTTGCACAATTTCCTATTCATAAAAAGCCATCCTTTCAATAAGTTTACTTAATAATAGGATGGCTTTTTTTAGATATATTATTCAATTATTCATACTATATAAATAAATATCGAATTAATAGTTATCCACATAATAATCAACATATTCACAGGCTTTACTTGCTTAGAAATTTAGTTATTTCAACATGAATCTCTTTTGATAATAGCTTTTGTTTTTTCTTTTTTTACATTTTATTAACATTTATGCCATACTTATCAACAAATTTTGTTGATTTATACGTTTTTTTTGTTAATAACTTTACTTTTTTCAAAAGTCTATTAACACATTATACACAAGTTATCCACATATTATACACAGAAATTTATAAAGTTTATTTTGTACATATTTTTGTAACTAGAACAGTCATGTCATCTTCGATTTGTAACGCTTGTAACTCCAATGCTCTATCTAATATTAAATTTGAAATTTCTTTTGGATTAGTAGTTTCTATGTTTTTTAAGAAATATATTAACCAATTATCACCTAAATTGTTATTTCTTCCTGCATCTACAATTCCATCAGAAACCATTATAACATAGTCCCCTTCCTTAACTTTTACATTTTTTCTATCAATCTTTACATCTGACAATATACCCACAGGTAAAGATGATGATGATATTAAATCAACTTCTCCATCCTCTCTTTTTATATAGGTAGAACATGCTCCCATCTTTATAGTTTCTAAACACCCTCGTTTTAAATCTAAAATACCTAAGTCGAGAGTTGAAAACATTTCTTCTGAAGACTTTAATAACAACATATTATTTATAGTATCTATGACTATTTCATCTTTAATCTTTGCATCTATCATTTTTTCTAGTATATCAATAGTAGCAGAAGACTCTTCATAAGCTTTTTTACCTTTTCCCATACCATCGCTTATAGCCATCATATATTTGCCATCATTTATCTCCATATATGTGTAATTATCTCCACAAAGGATATGTCCATCCCTTGACATTGCTGAAACTTCTGTAACAGCCTTATATTTTTGAGACTTAACAAATGTTGCTTTACATTTACCTCCTAAACAGTGACATCCTATTTTTCTAACAGACATATTCTCTCCTACTAGGTCTGAAATTATATCTACAATTTTATTTTCACACATGCAACCATCATTGCAAGTTTTCTTTTCTATTGATATTTCAAACTCGCTGTTACTCTTTGTTAAGTAACTTACTTTATCAACAGTTATATCATATCTCTCTAATTGTTCATATATATTTTTTTCTTTCTCTATATCTAACATTATATCGCCCTCTAAATCCTGAGACAGCGATTTAATTGATTTTGAAATACTCCTTATCTGATTTGCTATTAATTTTCTACTTTCTGAAAACTTCACACTCCAATCATAATCTAATACAAACATTTTATAATAGTGATTTGATATTTTCACTATTGACTCTGGCTTCATACATTCCTTTCTAAAGTTTTTAGGTATATCGTTTACACTTAATTCTCCTTTCTCTTCAATTTTTTCAAGAATATTATATATCATAGTGTATGTATGATTAAATCTTGATTCCCAACACATTCTTCTCATACTACAACTTTTACATTCATCATTATGAATCATATCTATTACATTAGCTATGTCTCTTTGGTCTAGCACCTTATCCTTTTCCCTTATCTTGTCAAATGTATCTGCAAGGTCATCATAGGTTTTATAGATACTGTTTAATCGGCTATTCGTTAAGTTTTTGCTTCTCATAATATAATCGTATACAATTTCATTTGAAGCTACATTACTTTTTATTAATTTTTCAATCTTATTGAATAACCTTTCAGGCAACACAATCACTATCAAGCATCCTAACAATATATCTCTTAGTTGCATCATATTTGAAGTAATACCAGAAGTATATAGGTATATTATTGTCCAACTTAGAATATATCCTAATATACAGAAATATTTATTTATTTTATTAAATGCACCACTTATTAATCCTGAAAAAGAATATATACCCATATAAATAGCTGATGTCATATTATTTAAAATAGATGCCACTCCAATAATTACACCACTAGATGCTCCCATGGTAGCTCCACCTACTATTGAGGTCAGTAATATCAATACTGTTGACAAAATGGTCCTTATCGATATTCCAAATAAAGATATATCTCCTATCCCCATTATACTAAAGGTTAGCAGTAAACTTATTGATATGGCTTCTTCTGTCCGTACAGACATCCTATTGTTTACATTGGCCATTAAACCTATACCATAAGAAAATACATATATAGATATAAACATTATTATTGCTTCTACACCTGCAACAAGCAGATTATACACACACCTATCAGAAAAGAACGCTTGTCCCATGGAAATTGGAAGTAATACCATTGCACCTATAAACGCCACTTTGGCAATTGAATCTAATAGTTTTAGTTTCTTATTTAATGCCATAAATATTGTAAGGCACACAGCATATTTTGCTACATTTCCAAAATCATTGAATGATAACAATATCCCTATTAATGCTGATATAAATACAGGTATCTTGTACTTATCAATCTTTGATGCACATATAAAAAAGGCAATCCCTAAAGGAGCTACAGAGTCTACTATGATAGACCTACTAAGTAAAAATCCCATTACAGCGAATGACACTGTAGTAAAATCAATATATCCGCTTATTAATTTTATGACATTTGGTTTTACAGTTTTGTTCTTTACAACTGCTACACTTCTTTGCATAAAAAAACCTCCTCTTTTGTTTATATTAAGAATTGTAACAAAGAGGAGTAATTTTTTTTGTCATAATCGGTTCCAAATATCAAAAAATATTAATACATTTTTTTTGACTTTTGACATATTAAGCCTTCCAAATTATCGTATTCACTTACGGTTATTTCTTCTATTTCTAATTTTTCCATTATTATATTCAATATTTTTACACCAGCAGTTATAATATCCGCACGTTTTTCTTGTAGCCCTTTTAAGTTCTTTTTATCACTTAATGTCATCTTTATTAATTTTTGTAGAATTTCTTCTATTTCTTTTTTGCATATCTTACTATTATGTATTTTTTCCATAGAGTAAATTTCTAATTCTTGATTAATTGCTGACAATGATGTGATTGTACCTCCTATACCTATAAGAGTTTTTAATCCCTTTTCTTTTATGTAATTTAAAGTCTCACTGATTTCGTTATATATAAATGAACTCATAGCTTCAAACTCTTCATTTTCAATGATATCGTGTTTTAAAAATTTTTCTGTCATTCTAAGAGCTCCTACATTTTTACTTTTATTAAATTTAATTCCATCTGAATCACCTATAATAAATTCTGTTGAGCCTCCTCCAATATCTATAACAATAATATCATTCTCTTCTTGTATGCCTTCTAAAACACCTTTAAAGCCCAAATTTGATTCTTCTATACCTGTAACTATGTCAACATCAATACCAGCCTCTTCTTTTGCTAGTTTAACAAAATAATCTCCATTTTTACTATCTCTAAGAGCAGATGTCCCCATACAATAAATATTTTCACATTTTTCATCATTACACTTGTCAGAGAATTCTTTTAATGCTTCTATATTTCTTTGAATCGCATCTTCCTTTATATATCCCTTGCTATCTACACCTTGCCCAATTCTAGTTGTGTTAACAAATTTTTTTCTATTTATAAGTTTTCCATCCACATAATCTACTATCAACAATCTCATTGAGTTTGTTCCAATATCAATAGCTCCTATTTTCATTATAAAATTCCTCCTTAAATCAAAATAAAAAAGTCATCCTTAAACTGAATGACTTTTTTATTCAATCTTAAATTTTAAAATCAATACTCGTAGACTTATTGGCAACTTTTAATCAACGATTTATATCTACATAAACGGTTTCATTAGGCTTTACCATGTTTAACCTTTTTCTAGCTATTTCTTCTAAGTCTCCTTCATATGATTTTTCATCTTTCTTTAAGCTGTTTATTTGTATTTCAGTCTTTTTTAATTGTTTATTTAGACTTGCTATTTCTGTTTTATATTCTTTAGCTTTTTCGTACTCAAATACAAATCCTGTCATTATACTAAAAATTGATATTCCTAAAAATAAACTGATAACAATAATTTGTCCTGAAAATTTTTTTCTTAAGTTCATTTTTCCTACACCCTTTTTTTAGTTTTAGTTTTTTTCTTAGATTTTGATTTTTTCTTGTTTTTTGATTTTTTATTTGATTTTCTCTTTATACTTTTTTTTGTTGCTATAAATATATTTGGTATATAAAATATAATATCAAATAGTAGGTGTAGTGAATAGATTATAACGTAATACAAATTGTTTAAAAAACTGACTATGTAGTATGTAACTTTTTTAAAAGAATTCCTCACAAAACGAATTATTTTATTGATAATTGATAAAACAATTTTACTTATGGTGTTATAGTATAAAATAAAACCAATAAACAAAGCCACAAAATGGTAATATCTTAAATTAAAAAACTCTGTAAGGTTTATTGTTATAAATATTATAATGGTTGCTAGAAACCAAAATAATACATCAAAAATTATTGCAAAATAATTGATGAATTTAAAACTCCCTCTCAGGCTTCTATAAAAATCAAACAACACTCCTATGAGTATTCCACCATAAATAGTAGCGTAGAAAATACTTACATCTTGAGTAAAAGGTATCATCTATCTAAATACCTTTTTCAAAAAACTTTCTTGTGGCTTTTTAGGCTTTGCATATACCATAGAATTTATAGTTCCATCTATGCTAATTATATTTTCGTCTATACTTAGCTTGCTCATATCTAGGTTTTCGCCTTCAATTACCATCTCACCAACAGAAGTTTTAAGCTCTACTCTTTTATCATTAAAAGAATATATGTGCTCAACTCCTGAAATAACCAGCTTTGATCTATCTTTCAAAGTTATGTTCTGTTCCATAATATCCCCCCAGTAAATATTTCACTAATACTACTATTAATATACTAGAGGACTATTAATTTTATTCTAAAATTTCGTACATTTCTTTCGCATCATTTTTTAATACATGCTCTCTTACTTCATTTATCTTAAACTTCATCTTCTTCTCTCCAAATTGTATTTCTAATGTATCTCCAATATTCACTTCTGAAGAAGATTTAGCGACTTTTCCATTTATAGTGACAATTCCTTTATCACATGCATCTTTAGCAACAGTTCTTCTCTTTATAATCCTAGATACTTTTAAAAACTTATCTAATCTCATAATTATCACCTTCCTTAGCTCTATAGAAAAAGTGTGGTAAATTTATCCACACTTTTTCACAAGATTTCTAATTATCCATTTATTGTATCCTTTAATCCTTTTCCAGCTTTGAAAACTGGTGCTTTAGAAGCTGGTATATCTATAATTTGCTCTGGATCTCTTGGATTTCTTCCTTGTCTAGCAGCTCTTTCTCTTGTCTCAAATGTTCCAAATCCAACTAATTGAACTTTTTCATTATTTACTAGTGCATCTTGAACAGAACTCATAAATGCGTTTAACGCAGCCTCTGCTTCCTTCTTTGTTAATCCACTTTTTTCTGCCATCTTTGATACTAATTCAGCTTTATTCACGATATTTACCTCCTAAAAATGTTTATAATATAGACTCCTATCTTTCTGATAAAAGTTCTAGATTTTTGACAAATTTCCTTCCACAATTTTATTGTTTTTTAGCCTGATTCCAAAATTCATCCATCTCTTCAAGTGTCATGTCTTCTAATTTCCTATTTAAATTCATTGCACTTTTTTCTACAAACTCAAATCTATTTATGAATTTATCTGTAGTACAGTTCAAGGCTTCTCCTGAGTCTATGTCTAAAAATCTAGCTAGATTTACTATCGAAAATAATAAATCGCCTAGTTCTTCCTTTATGTATTTTATATTCCCGACCCTGTGTTCGTCAAGTAATTCCTGATATTCTTCTTCAATTTTTTTAAATACATCTTCTACATTGTCCCAATCAAAGCCAACAAGAGCTGCTTTATGTTGAACTTTACTAGCCTTCATAAGAGCTGGTAAATGTTTTGGTATTCTTCTAAGGCCATCTGTTACAGTGCTTTCGCCTTTTTCTTCTTTCTTTAACTCTTCCCAAGTTTTTTCAAACTTAGACATATCTAATTTTACACCATTAAATATATGAGGATGTCTATGAATTAATTTTTTGCATATACCATTTACCACTTCTTTTAAATCGAAGTAGCCCTCCTCATTACCTATCTGACAATGGAATATAACTTGTAAAAGAACGTCTCCTAGCTCTTCTACCATTTCATCTATATCATTATTATCAATTGCATTACAAAGTTCATATGCTTCCTCTATAACAGAATTTTTTAATGATTGATGTGTTTGTTTTTTATCCCATTCACATCCAGATGGGCTTCTTAATGTATTAACTATTATTTCTAAGTCATGTACTGTATTATACATCTTTTTAGAACTTTTGGGTATATATAAGCTAGTTAAATAGTCAAAAAAGTTTTCATTTCTGTCTAATTCACATAATTTTATAAACTTTTTACTTTCTAAATCTTTGACACCTGCTCCATTTACTATACATATTTCTTGATTATAATCATAATATTCCATAAGTTTTAACTTTACATTTGATGCTATAAATTTATCATACACTTGAGTTATTATCATACTTGTATCTAAATCTATATATGAGTTTTCTATCTCAAAAGCATCTATCAATTTAAATCCATCAGATGGGTCTATAGCTAAATAGTTAAACATAGCGTCTACAAAGCTCATAGAAGGTACTATCTCCACTTTTATGTGCTTTTCATTGGCAAGTCTCTCTATTATACTTACAGTCTTTTCTGCGACCCTTGGATGACCAGGAACCGCATATACTAAGTCACCTTTTGTAGATTCTTCTATAATAAATTCAGATATTTTTAAGTAAACACTCTCAAAGTTTTCCTCATTTTCATAAAAGTAATCTAAAGAAGTGTATTGTATAGTTTCTTTAAGCTTATCAATTATCGGATGTTTCTCTGTTCTAAAAAAGACTCTAGGGCTATTTTTTAAAGATTCCAGTACACCTTGACTTATAAGAGAATAGTCTCCTGGTCCAAGCCCTACAATACTTATCTTACCCATAACATCACTCCCATTAGCAAATTTCACTTTATTTTTGTATTGTTATACAAATAAGGAGCTTTACTATTTGTATAGTATTTCCTTTATTTGCATATATATTCCTATATTATCTTATAAGTTTAACTTTTTTTAACAATTTATATAATTTATCACCTTTTGGCATAGTTAGTATCTCTTCTTTTTTAATTCCGCCTATTCCAAGTATAACTACTACATATACAATACCACCAACACCTATTGCGATTATTGTAGATATACTATTACCCAATAATCCAACTAAAGCACCATAACTCAATTTAACCATTATAAACATTGTCATAACTGTTATAAATGGTTTTATTATAAATTCCTTCTTAGGAAATTTTACATTCATATATTTCTTAACATATAATAAGTTAATCATAGCTGCCACAAAGTATGCTGTAACTGTTCCAAAAGCTGAACCTAATACATTAATATCTGGAATACCTGTCAATGTATAACTTATAACAATCTTACATAACATACCCACACATAAAGCAATTACAGGAACTATTGGTTTTCCCATTCCTTGAATTATACCAGTCAATGTTTGTATTAATCCTAAGAACAGTACACATGGAGTAAGAGTAAACAAGATAGTTCCTACAGATGATGGCTCATGTGGAAATAAAAGACCCATTATTGGTATCGCTAATGATGCCATACCAAACGCACAAGGTAATACTATAAGTAAAGTCACCTTAACAGCACTTTTAGTATCTTTTCTAGCCTTTGATTTATTACCTAATGCATATGCTTTAGAAATAGCTGGAACTAAGCTCATACTCATTGCAGTTGTTATAACGGCTGGTAAATTTATTGTTGCCATTGCCATACCTGTCAATTGACCAAACATTGAATTTGCTACTTTATATGTAAAGCCTGCTTCCATAAGTCTTCTTATTACAATAACATTATCTATCATATTTACAAGTGGCATTACTGATGCACCTATTGTTATCGGAATAGCAACTGTTAAAAGCTTTTTAAAGATATAAGAAACTTGTTCATCCTTAAACCTTTGACTCGCATCTATCTCAGCTCTACGTTCTCTTCTTCCTAACATATAAGCAAACATCAGATAAACCATAGATGCTACTGAACCTATTGTAGCTCCTGATATAGCACCCGCTGCTCCTAAAGTTTGCCCAAAGCTTTTCATAAGTAGGTAAGCCAAAGTAAGACCTAATACAACTCTAAAAAATTGCTCTGCAACTTGAGACACAGCAATCTTAGTCATGTCTTGTCTCCCTTGGAAATATCCTCTATATGCTGACATTGCTGGAACAAATAATAAAGCTGGAGCAATAGCTTTCATAGAGTACAATGCACCAGGATTTTTCATTATGTTTGTTACTATGTAGTCGG
Source organism: Clostridioides sp. ES-S-0010-02 (assembly GCA_020641055.1). Lineage (NCBI taxonomy): Bacteria > Bacillati > Bacillota > Clostridia > Peptostreptococcales > Peptostreptococcaceae > Clostridioides > Clostridioides sp. ES-S-0010-02. The sequence continues at coordinate 353,256 of CP067345.1, read as the reverse complement.
CTCCAAAAAACAATATACAAAATGATATTATACCAGTTATAAATAAAACTGTATGTGATACTTTAAATATCTTATTTGCACCTTTATAATTTCCAATGGCAACTTTTTCCGAAACCAACTTTGCCACAGCTGTTGGGAATCCAGCAGTAGCTAATGTTAAAAATAGAGTGTACACAGGATAAGCAGCCTGATAGTATCCCATTCCTTCTGAACCAATCATGTTTCCAAGGGGAATTCTAAAAAATCCACCCATTATTTTTACAATTACACCTGCTAGCCCAAGTATAAGGGCTCCTTTTAAAAAGGAGTCTTTGTTTTTGTTATTGTTCATAACATAACCTCCATACTGTTTATATAACAAACTTTAATATACCATATTTTTAATGCTATATTCAATATTTTAAACAAAAACTTCAAAAGACCTTCACGTAAAAGGTCTTTATGATAAAATTATTGAACTTGTTTTCCTAAAAAGTTAGCAGCTATTTTTAAAGATTTTTCTTCACTTTCTGCAATTGTATCTTTATCTTTTGAAACAACTACAATCGAACCTATACAGTCACCAGATGCACTAATTATAGGCATAATAACTTGACTAATATATTCCTTTTGGTCTTCTTTAAATAAAGGTAAAATATTTTTATCTTTTGAGTATTTTACTGTTCTTTCACTTATTATTGCTTCTAACTCATCACTTATACTTTTTTCTTTATAATCTTTTTTAGGAAGTTTAGATACAGCTATTATAGAATCTAAATCTGTTATTAATACACCATATCCTAGTACTTCTGCTAATGTTTCAGCATATTCCTGAGAGAATTCATTTAATTCTCCTATTGGAGAGTATTTTTTAAGTATGACTTCTCCATCTTTTGCTGTGAATATCTCTAAAGGATCTCCTTCTCTAATTCTTAATGTCTTTCTTATCTCCTTTGGGATAACTACCCTTCCAAGATCATCTATTCTTCTAACTATACCTGTTGCTTTCATATTTTTTAATCCCTCCATAAATTACTTTAAGTTTATTTTTACCATTGTTAAGAAAAATATACAAAAAAAGCTATATCTTCTCCAGATATAGCTTTTTTAAGCATATTACTATTTTTTTAGTTTTTATATTGTGATTGTATTTATTACTTTTTCATCTTTTTCTACTTTAGCTTCTTTAGTTAATTTTTCTATTTTCTCTTGATATTTATTTTTTAATAATTGTTCTTTTATAGTTTCTTTAGAATCTTCAAATGGTGTTTGTTCATTTACTTTGTCTGTTACTTTAATTATATGGTATCCATATTGAGTTTCAACTAAGTTAGATATTTCACCCTTTTTCATAGAAAACGCTGCTTCTTCAAATTCAGCTACCATTTGACCTCTTGAGAAGAATCCTAATTTACCACCATCACTTGCTGAAGCATCTTGTGAATATTTCTTTGCAACCTTTGCAAAATCTTCACCTGATTTAACTTCTTTAAGGGCTTCTTCAGCTTTTTTCTTGGCTTCTGCCTTCTTCGCTTCTGAAAGTGGCTTATTGTTATCATCTACTGTTTTTAATAAAATATGAGAAGCTTCTACTTCATCTTTTTTGAATTCATCTTTATGTGTATCATAGTATTTTTTCATTTCTTCATCTGATATTTTGGTTTCTTTAGTAAAATTAGCTTGATAGTTTTGCATAGCTAAATCTTTTTCTTGTTGGTCTTTTAAAAATGTATCATCTATACCTAATTTTTCAAGTTGTTTTTTATAATTTTCATCTTTACTCATAGCGTCTTTTAAATCTTTAAAACTTTTTTCAACATCTTCTTTTTTAGGAAGTAAGTTATCTTTTTTAGCTTGTGAATATATGACTTCTGTAGTTATAAGTTGTTCAAGAATTAAGTCTTTAAACTTGTCCTTATACTTTACTCCTTTTTCAACTTCTTTGTCCCAAATGTCTTTTCCATAAGTTTGTTCCATAGAATCTTTATAAAGAGCTATAGTTTTTTTAAATTCATCTGATGATATTTTTGTACCATTTACTGTTGCTACAGTTCCATCTGTGCTTGCGCTACAAGCTGTTATTGATACTACAACTATCATAGCTATTACTAACGTTATTACTTTTTTCAAATTTAAAACATCCCTTCTTAAATTTACAAGTTATTTTACCTTGCACATTTTTTCTAACAGTTCTTCTAATTCTGTAACTATATTATAACCTATTTTTTGTTTAGTTCTATACTTTGTTATTGGAACTAATAATATTTCATCTTTCACTTGTCTAATTTTTTCTATTTTTAATATCTTACACAATGATTTTATATAAGCTATTGTAAGTAGTGTTTGTACTGGTTTAGGTATATCAGAGAATCTATCTTCAAGTTCTTCTTGTATATCCAACATATCTTCCCTATTTTCAATAGAAGCAATCTTCTTATACATTTCAATCTTAATCAATTCATCCTTAATATAATTGTCTGGAATATATGCATTTACACTTAAATCTATTTCAACATCAATTTCCTCAACAATAGGCTCACCTTTAACCTTTTTAATTGCATCATTAAGCATTTTGACATATAAATCATAACCTATGACTGCCATATGACCATGTTGTTGAGAACCTAAAATATTTCCAGCCCCTCTGATTTCAAGGTCTCTCATAGCTATTTTAAAGCCTGATCCAAATTCTGTAAATTCCCTAATAGCCTTTAATCTTTTTTCTGCTATTTCACTTAAAGTCTTATCTTTTTCATACATGAGATATGCATATCCTTGTCTGGAACTTCTTCCAACCCTACCTCTTAACTGATATAACTGAGCTAATCCCATTTTATCTGCATCGTATATAATCATGGTATTTGCATTGGATATATCCATACCTGTTTCTATTATTGTAGTACACACTAGCACATCATAGTCTTTATTTAAAAATCCTAAGATTATATTTTCTAGTGATTTAGAAGTCATTCTTCCATGTGCAACAGCTACTCTAGCATCTGGCACAAGCTTTTGAATCATACTTGCCATTTCTTCAATATGTTCAACTCGATTGTATACGAAGAATACCTGTCCACCTCTGCTTAATTCTCTTTCTATTTCATCTTGAATTACGCTTTCCTTACTCTCAGTAACATACGTTATTACAGGATGTCTTTCTTGCGGGGGTTCTTCTATAACACTCATATCTCTTATCCCACTTAAAGACATATGTAGAGTTCTTGGTATAGGAGTTGCTGAAAGTGTAAGAACATCTACTGTAGATTTAATTTTCTTTAAAGCTTCTTTGTGTTTTACACCAAATCTTTGTTCCTCATCAATAACTACAAGACCCAAGTTTGGTAAATTTATATCTTTAGATATTATTCTATGAGTACCAATTAAAATATCTACTAACCCTTTTTTAGCATCTTCAATAATCTGCTTTTGTTGCTTTGGAGTCTTGAATCTACTCAAAACTTCCACTCTCAAAGGATAATTTTCAAACCTTTCTTTAAATGTATTGTAATGCTGTTGAGCCAGTATCGTTGTTGGTACTAATACTGCAACCTGCTTTTGGTCCATACATGCCTTAAAAATACTTCTAATTGCTACTTCTGTTTTTCCATAGCCAACATCTCCACAAACAAGTCTATCCATTACTTTACTTGATTCCATATCATGTTTAGTTTCCTCTATTGCTTTTAATTGGTCTTCTGTTTCTTGATATGGAAACAAGGATTCAAACTCTGCCTGCCAAGGTGTATCTTTTGAAAACTTATACCCTTGTATCTTTTCACGTTTTGCATAGAGTTCAATTAAGTCTTTTGTCATATCTTCAATTTCTTTTTTGACTTTTGCCTTTGCCTTTGTCCACTCATTTGTTCCAAGCTTATTTAACTTAACTTTTTCTACCTCTGCACCAATATATTTTTGTACTTTATCCATCTGATCTATTGGTACATATAAATTATCTCCACCTTGGTAAACTATTTTCATGTAATCTTTTTTGATGGCGTTAACTGTAATCTGTTCAATTCCTGTGTATCTACCTACACCACTATTTTCATGTACTACATAATCTCCAACGCTTAAATCTAAAAATGACTCTATCTTCTTTCCTTTTTTGGCTTTTTTATTACTAGTCTTAGAGGCTCTCTTATAGACCCCTATCATTTCATTATCTGTTATAACAACAAATTTTATGGATTTATACTGAAAACCACTATTTATATGTGCAGGTACAATTACAATTTGAGAAGATTTAATTTCAATATCTCTATCTTTAGAAACAGTTGTTTCTAAGCCTTTATCCAATAAATCTTTTCCTAATTTATTTGCTCTTTCCAATGTATTTGTAGCCAAAATTATTTTATAGCCATTGTATTTCAGCCGATTTAATTCTTCTACAAGTAAGTCTACTTTTCCATTAAATGTAGGTACTTCTCTACTTTCAAAATTTATTATGGATTTTACAGAAAAGTTATTTATAGACTTTGGTAATAGTGAATTTAAGACTACAGACTTGTCTTTTACTAGGTACTCTAAATCTGTATAGTGGTATAATAGTTTTCCTTGACTTTTGATAGCTAAACCTCTTTCAAGGTTTAATTTGTAATTTTCTCTAAACTCATTTAAGTAATTTTCACACCTTTCCTTAAGTCTTGTTATATCATTGATAAATACTATTGCATCATCTGCTAGATAAGTAAATATACTTTTGTTTTCTTCTGGATAGATATAATCTATATAGTTTTCTACACCTTCAAAATAGGTCTTACTTGATATATATTCTATATTTTGAAAGGTTCCTTCATCAGTATTTTTAGTTGTTTCTTTTTTTAATCTAACTAATGCATCTGTAGTTTTTTCTGGATAAATAAATTCTCTTGAAGGGGTTATAGAGAATTGTTGTAATTTATCAATTGATTTTTGAGAAAATACGTCAAAAGTTCGTATGGAATCTATCTCATCATCAAATAATTCCATACGAATCGGATTTGTATACTCAAGCGAGAACACATCAATAATTCCACCTCTTATACTAAATTGACCAAACCCCTCTATTTTTGAAACTCTTTCATATCCTAAGGAAACTAACTTCTCAGTTAATTTTTCTAAATCTAAACTATCCCCCACTTTGTAATGAGACACACTATCAAGTAAAACTTGTTTTGGTATATATTTTCTTAAAACGGCTTCAATAGAAGTCACTAAAATTATTTTTTCTTTCTTTGCTAGTTTTAACAACACCTTTAATTTTTTTGCTTCTTCGTTTCTGTCCTTTGCATCTAAATGATAAAAGTAAATATCTTGAAACCCTAAATATTCGACCTTATCCCCAACATAAAAATTTAAATCTTCATATACTTTTTTTGCTTCTAAATCACTACTTGTGATAAAAATCATTTGTCGTGACAAATCATTAAACATAGAATATGATATATGAGGTTTTTGTACTGGTAAAAGTCCATTAACCAATAATGAGCCTTTTGTATTTTTTATGCAGTTTATTATATCTTTATACTCTTTTGAGTTCTGCAAAGGATATAAAAAAACATCATTCATTTAAATCTCCCTCTCACTATCCATTGTATTTGTTCATAGACATGTCTATATTTTCTCTTATTATTGAGTCAACAGCACACGCCGCTTTTTCTAGTGCTTCATTTATATTATCAGATTCTTCTTTTCTAAATCTAGAAAGTACAAAATCTGCTAAGTCTTGGCCAACTTCTGGCTTAGATACACCTACTCTTACTCTTGGGAAATCATTTGAACCTAAACACTTCGTTATAGATTTCATTCCATTATGAGTACCACCACTTCCTTTTTTTCTTATGCGTATCTTTCCAACATCTAAATCTATATCATCATACACTACTACTATATTATTTAAATCTACCTTATAATATTTATATATATCTATTAATGTTTCTCCACTTAAATTCATATAAGTTTGTGGTTTTACTAGTAATACTTTTTCAGTACCTACTCTACCTTCGCCAATTAAAGCTTTGTGTTTTATTTTAGTAACACTAATGTTGTATTCTTTTGCAAGAATATCTATGACATCAAATCCAACGTTATGTCTAGTCTTTTCGTATTTTTTTCCTGGATTTCCTAACCCTACTACTACGTACATTTTTTACCTCCTGTTATAGAAATTTATATAACAAACTATAATAAAAATCAAATATATTATACTCTGTAAATATTATTATAATTGTCGCTAGAGAAATAAATGGTGTAAAAGGAATTTGTTTTTTGATATTTATATTTTTAAAAATTTTAATTACATATAAAATAACAAAAAATAAAAATGCTAAAACAAATGATAAAATTATCACATAAAATCCATAGTTATTTCCCAATGCAAAGCAACATAAGCTATAGAGACCTACATCTCCATAGCCTAATCCTTTTGTAAATTTAGCAATAATATAAGGTATAATAAAACCTATTGCCAGTCCAAATATATGACTTATATAGTCAATTTGCACTATATTGCAAAAGATTAAAAAAATTACACCTTGAACTATTATACCACTAACTATTGTTATATCATATACATATATTGTGTAGTAGTCTATAATAGATATAATTATTAAAAATGGAATCAATACTATATATTGTACACATTCTGTACTAATCCCAAATTTTAGATATATTAATACAGATAAAACTACAGTTACTATGTAAATAAAAAGCATATTATACGAACTTTTCTTTAATCCATCACAAAAAATATATAAGGATTTATTTATCAAATATGCAAAAAATAAGGAAATTATTATTATATACTCCATAGTCTACAGTACTCTGTAGTAGGGTTAATAATAATATTGTCCTTATTGATTACTTTAATTCACTTTTATAAAAATTAAAATTACATTAAATTTAACTATCCTCTACATAAGTATAGAAAAGTAAAATTCAAGTAATTGTCTTCCAAATAAAATTGTTATTAATGCTCCAATTGATATAAATGGCCCATAAGGTATAACAGAATTGTATTTCTTTCCCTTTATCTTGCTCAAAACTATCACACAAATTCCATATACTGCCCCTACATAAACACTCAGTAAAGCTGTTAAAAGACCATTTTTAGCACCCATATATAAGCCTAACATTGCGAATAGTTTAATATCTCCTCCACCCATGCATTCTTTTTTTATTATGAATTCAATTAGAACTACTATAAGCCAAACGCTTCCTCCACATACAAAAGCACCTATAATAGAATCTTTAATTGAAACTTCTTTTAGTAGAAGATTAAAAATTATAGCAAATATAGCCCCAAAAACTAGTATCCTATCTGGTATTATAAAGTGGTCAATATCTATAAATGTTATTACAATTAATAAAGATACAAGAACCAAATAATAAATAGTCGATATGGATATTCCATAAACCATAAATACTGTTAAAAATAAAATTCCTGTAATTAACTCTACTATAGCATATCTACTAGAAATTTTCTCACCACAATATCTGCATTTTCTCCCACTCATTAAATAGCTAAAAACTGGTATTAAGTCCATAGTCTTTAATCTAGTATTGCAACTCATACAATGAGATGGGGGACTAGAGATAGATATACCTTCTGGAATCCTAAAAATACAAACATTAAAGAAACTTCCAAATACTAGCCCAACTACAAATACATATAAATTAACGACTATAATTTCCATTATAACTTACTCCACCTATCATTCTAGTCATAAATTCTTGGTCAGTACATCTACTAAGTGCCATATCTTTTGTAATCTTTCCATTTTTATAAAGTTCCATTAAATCTTGATCCATAGTTTTCATACCTGCTTTAACTCCAGTTTGTATCATATTTGGAATTTGATATGTTTTTCCTTCTCTTATTAGGTTTTTTATTGCTGGTGTTGCAAACATCAATTCAATTGCAGCTATCCTACCCTTCCCATCTGATGTAGGAAGTAATTGTTGTGATACTACCCCTTCACACACTGTAGACAATTGAGTTTTTATTTGTTGTTGTTGGGCTGGCTGGAACATGTCCACTATTCTGTCTATTGTCTTAGCAGCACCAACTGTATGTAGTGTTGAAAATACTAGATGTCCTGTTTCTGCGGCTGTTAACGCTATTGACACAGTCTCAGGGTCTCTCATTTCCCCTATTAGTATTACATCTGGGTCTTGACGTAAAATAGCTCTAAGAGCTGAGTGAAAACTTTCTGTATCAGTTCCTACTTCTCTTTGGTTTACTAAACTTTGTTTATGGTGATGGACATACTCTATTGGGTCTTCTAGTGTAATTATATGTTTTTGTTGCGTTTCATTTATTATATTTATCATACTTGCAAGTGTTGTACTTTTACCACTTCCTGTAGGTCCTGTAACTAAAACCAATCCTTTATGTCTTTCAGTAAAAGATTTTATGTTTTCTGGAAGTCCTAGTTTCTCAAAAGTTGGTATTTCTGCTGTTATAGTTCTTATTGCTATTGCATAATTTCCTTTTTGTCTATAGGAGTTTACCCTAAATCTTTCTCCAGTTTTTAGAGAAGCTGAAAAATCAGCTTCTCCATGTTCTTCTATTACTTTAAACATAGATTCCCCTGCTATGTCTTTTGCCATTTGCATCGTTATCTCTGGTGTCAAGATTTGTTCACTTAGCTTTACAAATCCACCTTTTACTCTAGCTACAGGATTTGTACCAACTGTTATGTGTATATCTGATGCCTTTAAACTTATTGCTTGCTCTAATAAATCATAAATATACATAATATTTATTCTCCATATCTTTTATTAATTTACTTACTTTTTTAGTAATAAACATACAAAGTCATTTTATTACTTATTAGTTTATACTAAGTTATAGTTTTGTGTTTAGTTTACTTTTTTGTACGAACTTATGTCATGACTAATTGAAATTTTATCTTTTATGTCATAATTATCTAATATATTTGAATCTACATTTATATTAAATTTAACTTTAGCTTCAACTTCATATTTTGAATTTGAATTTTCTTCAACACCTAATCCAAGAATATTTTTTTGTCCATCTTTAACTTCTACCTCTTTTATTCCATCTTTATCACCAGTTACTACTAAACTTAACTCTGCCCCTGAGCCATTTTCTTTTAATTCTGGCCAGCTTTCTTTTGTCATGTCGTAGTCAGCTTTATAAAAAGGTATTTTTATAGTAGCGTCTTCTGTTTTATCAACTTCTTGAGGTTTTAATTCCTTCAGTCTACATTTTATCTCCGCTAAAAGCTCATTTTGTATATAATCAAAAGTTGTTATCAAAGTCATATTATCATATTTAACAGGTATTTTCTCATAAGACATACTTTTTAACTGATTACATTGGTCTGATATCTCATATAGTAACTCTTTATATTCCAAAAAATCTTCTGCTGTATTTTTATTTCCACTATATATATTCTCACTTAATTTTTCAAATTTCCTTACATTATTTCTCAAGTGAACCCTCAAAGCATTAAATCCTTCAGTTTGATTTGGTAAGAGTTTTAACAAGTTTTCTAATGTATCCCAGTTACTATTCCAACCATATCTCTTCCCATTTATTATAGGATTTTGTATTAAGTCATAATATTGTTGAGAATCTGGAATTCCATCAGATATTTCTACTTTTGGTTCATCAATATGAAATGTATGTCTGTATTCAATCATATTTTGCATTGCCAAAGAAATACTATCTAAAGCTTTATAAGTGTATGAAAATGTCCCATTTAAATGTTCATTTTCAACTTTATTTCCTTCTAAAAACATTTTTAAAAGAATATCATTATTTACTAACTTTGCCTGAAGTAATGTAGTTGAATCTATATCTCCAACCAAAATACTTTCATTTATTTTACTGATATCTCCAGAAGTATAAGTCTTACAAATTCTTAATGTAGAATCTCTATGTGAAAGAATAGTTTCAGCTATATCTTCAATATCCCTATCCTCAAATATATTTAAACCCTGTAATTTTTTTAACTCTATACTAGCTTTTTCTAAATCTGGAGCAGCTTTATTTAAATAGAACTTTATATTATTCATATACCCAAGTCTCTCCACTGGAAGATTTTCCTCATCTTGATTATTAAGTTCCAAACTTGATATATTTCTTAATGCTGACCTTGATATTGATTTTTCTTGATTTTCACTTTTAAGTTCATTATCTATTTTTTCAAGCTCATCATACAATTTTTCATATGCTTTATCAACACTATTTTCCACACATGTATCTGCTAGATACTTGGCCTGTATACCCTCATTAGTAGTCTTTGTAGATTTTATTCCATTAGCTATCTGATTTGAAAATGTCAATCCAACAATAGAAAGCAATGCTACTACAACCAAAACTAAAACTAACGCCGCCCCTCTTTCGTTTTTTATCTTATTATACTTCCTCAAAATCTCACCCCCAAGTAAAATTATTTATCTTTAAATATTTCAGTTACAATTTTAACTTCTTTTTTACTTGAATAGTCATTCATGCTTTTCCCCGTTGCAGTTATTTTGTATATTTGACCACTTTTATCATCTACAATAACCTTTACTTTGTTTGTAATACTTTCCTTGTCAATTATATTTCCGTCTTTATCTTCTACTGTTGTAATCTCTTTATATGGAGTATCATATAAACTCACATCATCCTTGTTAAGTACTTTATCATATACGACTTTGTTTGATTTATCTATTAATTTTTCATATTCCACTGTTCCATCTTCTCGCTTATCCAGACTGTCAAAATCAAATGTTCCACTTTTTATTTTCTCTCTTAAGTTCTCTATTTCACTTTGAACATAATTTAAGGAACTTATATCTGCTTCATTTTTAGTGTTGGCCTTTTCATTAGTATTGATAATATTAAAAAATGCAAATAATATAATTCCCATAATCGCCATAGCTACTAATACTTCAATTAAAGAAAATCCTTTTTCATTACTCTTTTTACTCATATTTTATCAACCTACTTATTTTTTAAATAAATTCCCATTTACCCAATTCTTGACATAACATCAAATGTATAAGTCTTATTATTTAAATCACTGCTTTTCTGGCCTTCTTGAGCTGATTCATTATAATATACACTTACTGTATAAATAGATTTATCAGCTTGTTTTTCTATTTTAAATGGCATTTCCTTCATTTCTTTATTGTTTTGAACTAATGGTTGATTAGAAATTATTTCTTCTCTAAGTGCATCTTCAGTATTAGTGGTATTTTCTTGAATTCTTGTTACAGAGTATACTCCTGTATTGTTTTTTGTATCTATAGATACTTCATACTTTACTGTATTCTCTGGAGTTTCTATATTGTATTCATAACCACTACCTGAACTGTTCTTTGTTACATCCTTACAGTTTTCTAAGTCTCTATTTAAATATTTATTAATTAAATTAATATTTACTTGAGCATCTGTAATGATTTGTTGTTTTTTTACTGCTGATGTTATACCATTAAATACTTTATAAGAAATACTTAAAACTATAGTCAATATAAATACAGCTACTATTATTTCTAATAAAGTAAGACCTCTTTCATTGTTTTTGTACAAGCTCATCACCTATCTTTAAAACCTATTTGGTTTTATTTTGCACTAGATTTAAATGGATTATATTTTCCTGGTCTCCATGAAGATGGATTATCTGTATCAAGTACCATTGTAGTATTTTCTTTAGTATACATTATAAATTTAAATGTAGCCTCTACTACACCTTCTGCTTGTGGAGTTACTACTTCTTTTTTTGTTTCTTTTTCTGTTGCAGCTCTAAGTACACAAGTGTTACATAGATAACTTGTTGACCTATCTAAAAGTTTGTCATTCTTAAGAATTTCTCCTTCTTTTATCAATGGACAGTCATTATATAAATGCCATTTATCTTCGCCTTCTACCCAATATATTTTTGTATCTTTATTTATGTTCACATTTTTAATTAAGTCTTTATTACTTGTTGTCTCTTGTTCTTCTTTTTCTGGCTCTATATATGAAGTCATAGTATAGTCTAATATCTGAGTAACATTTTTTTGCTCTTCTAAATAAGCCATCAATTTTTTAACATTTCTATAATCCCCTCTAACACTTATTGTTGTTGATATTCCATAAAAATGTTCATATTCTCTAATATTTCCAACATCATAGCTAGTTAAGTCAATATTATATGTTTTCATTTTCTTGTCTAAACCAATTAGAAACAGACCATCTTGCATATCATATAATAGGTTTTTACTTTTTTCATTTAATTCAGTTTCAATATTTTTAAGTTGTTTTTCATATTTTGGCATAAGAGCTGTTTTCTCTTTGTATGTATTTAATTTTTGTGTAGCTTGTTTTACAGAATTTTTTGTAGAAACATATTTCTCGTATTGTGGATAAAGTCCAAAATATCCATAGGATAAAATAGCAAGTAAAATTACGACTTTTATAATGATTCCCTTTAGACTAACTTCCATTTTAAATATATCTTTTATATCTTTTTTAAATATGTCCTTATTCATTAGTTAATACACCTTCTTTCAGGTATAATGTCATATTAAATGTATAGTTGGAATTCTCTTCATTGCTTTTTATGCTATGCAGTTTAACATCTTCAAAATAATACAAGCCCTTTAATTTATATAAAAACTGACCTACATAAGAAGAATCTTTAGCATTTCCTTCTATGTTTATAACATTTGGTATCTTATCATATAATGGTGTTTTATCATCTTTATCTGTATCATCACTATCAGTTCCACTATCTCCAGTTAATGCTTCTGACACATTTGTAGTCTTATCTTCATTTAAATCACTGCTGGCTTTATCTCCATCACTACTACTTTTTGTATTTGATTTTGTTTCATTACTACTTGATTTATTTGTGGTAGTTTTATTGTTATTTGAGTTCTCAGTTTTATTAGTAGTTCCAAGATTTTGATAAGTCGTTGATAAACTCATTAGTTCAACTCTACTTGGAGTATTTTTATCTATATCATCCAATAGATTTTCCCATTTTACCTTTTTCCCAATTAACATATCATATACCTTTATTTCTTCTGTTTTACTTTGTATCATTTTTTCTATATTTCCAATTTGATAGTAAGCAGACTCAATATTTCTTATTTCATCATTTACATTTTCAAGTTCTTTATTAGCTAAACTGTTTGAAAAAATTAAACATAAATATGGAATAGAAATCACTAAAATAACCACAGGTGCCATTTTCATTACACTTTTTATTTGTTTAGCTTTCATTTGTTTTCTAAGTATATCTATTGGTAGAAAATTTATATTTTCAAAATCTTTTTTGTCTTTAGGCTCTATCATACAACCTAAAAGTTCTACAATTGAATTTATATCATCTTCATCTATATCACCAGATACCATATCAGCTATATCCATTATCTCTGTAAGACCTTGAGAAACATAGTTTGAAAATGCAGAACTAAAAGCCTCATAAATTAATTTATTAGAGTACCTTTTCCCCAATATCAATATAGTGTCTGTTACCTTACCAAAGTTTCTTGACGAATAGTAATTCATAAGTCCTTTTGACTCTTCGACCACATTTAATAATTGCATTTCCATATCTTTAGCAGTTATTCTTATTGGTATATTATCACTAATAAATAAAGTATCTTTTTTATATATGTTTATAATTGTGCTATTATCGCTTATATTTGTCACCATTATATCATTGTAATCTAAATTCTTGAGAATTCTTAAATAAGCTGTTGATAATGTATCTATTCTATCCAATACCAAATCAAATTCATGTATTATATCTACAATTGCATTTACTTCTTCTTTCTTTATAGCCCCAATAATCAGATTTAAACTAGCCTCTTCACCTTCTGACCTATCAGATATCTCACTAGATACTTCATATGAAAATACATACTCATCTGATTCCAGAGCCATCATTTCATCCATTTCTAGCTTCATAAATCCATCTAAATCTTTTTTATCCATCTTAGGCAACTTTTGAGGTTTTAGAATTACATCTCTCGTATTCAAACAAAACACTATATGTTTTGATTTTAACTTTACATTTTCTAATGCATATCTCAATAGAGCATACTTTTCTTTAGAAAAATCTTGAGCAATATCCTCTATTGAAAATACATTAAAGTTTTTTATATAAAATTTATCTTTATCATGTTTGTATCTGCCTTCAACTATGGATATAGAATCACCATAATATGATACATAAACCTTATTCATTTGTTGTTTTCCCTCCTACATAGCATCATATATACTAAGCATTGGCATGAATATTGATACAACCAGTACCGCAACTATAATACCAACTGCAATTATTAAAACAGGTTCTATCATTGATGCCATTCTATTTAGATAAATTTCGGATTCATATTCATAGAATTCAGCCATCTGTCTACTTATGTTCTCTAATTCCCCTGTCTGTTCCCCTATAGCTATCATCTGCACTAAAACTGAATCAAAATACGTATATCTTTCTAAGTTTTCTGCTAGACTTTCACCTCTTGTTATTCCATCTTTTGCTGATGTTAAAATCTTTTCTGCCATAGTATTATTTACACTATCTATAATATAATCGAGCCCTTGAACTAATGGATACCCAGTTGATACAAATAGATACAATGCTCTTGAAAATCGTGTAGCCACCATACAGTTTATACCTTTTCCCAATACAGGAATTTTATTTATAACTCTATCCTTTTGAGCTCTACCCACTGGTGTTTTTAGATACTTCTTAAATTGGTAAATAGACAGTATAATAACTAAAAGTACTATTGGCCAAAATGTCTTCATAAATGTACCAAATCCCATAACAATCCTTGTTACAAGTGGAAGAGTGGCACCTACTGTTGTGATTGAATTAATCATCTTAGGTACCATAAATGCTGTAAATATAAAAATCATTATAAATGAAGAAATCAAAACTATTAATGGGTATGTAGCTGCATTTCTAAGCTTTTGCTTAACTCTATGCTCACTGGAATAAAATGAAGCCATACTTTTTAATACTTCATCTAGTTTACCTGTAGCCTCACCTGTAGCCACCATAGCACCAAGTAACTTTGGAAACTTAGACTTTGGTGCAAGCATTGAGTCAGCAATAGTAGAACCTATTTTTATCTCTGCTACTATACGATTTATTTCTTCTCTTAATGTAACATTAGTTGACCTTCCTGCTAATGTTTCTAATCCAGAAATACTATTTATACCAGAAGATACTATAATAGCAAACTGTCTGCAAAAATGGCTTATTTGGTCAGCCCCTAAGTCTTTTTTTCTCTTTCTAGAAGATATATTTATATTTTTACTTTTACTTTCTTTGATTTCAAGAACTCTAAGATTTCTTTTTCTAAGAAGACTTTTAGCTTCATTAAAATCATTAGCTTCAATTACATCAGTTTGCTTTTTCCCATCCTCTTTTATTATTGTATACTTAAAACTTTTCATAATATCATCCTTTAATCAGTCATCAAAATTATTCTAATCATTTCTTCTACTGTTGTCTTTCCACCTAAAACCTTTTTAACTATATCCTCTTTTAGACTAACCATACCTTGTTTTTTAGCTAACTTTAAAATTTCTCTTTGATTTGCAGATGAATCTATTAGCTCTTTTATTTCTGGTGTAATTTCAAGCATTTCAAATATACCTAGACGTCCCTTATATCCAGTATTATTACATCTTTCACATCCCTGTCCTTTATAGATAGTCACTGATTCGTTTACATCAATTCCAAGAGCCTTTTTTTCTCCAGTGTCTGCCTCATATGAAATTCTGCAATGTTCACATATTTTTCGTGTCAGCCTTTGAGATATTACCCCTAAAAGAGATGAAGTTATCAAAAAACTTTCCACATCCATATCTAAAAGACGTGAAATCGCTCCGACTGCTGTATTTGCATGTAATGTACTTAAAACTAAATGTCCTGTAAGAGAAGCTCTAATTGCTATTTCAGCAGTTTCTGTATCTCTTATCTCTCCAACCATTATTATATCTGGGTCTTGACGCATAAAGGCTCTAAGCCCACTGGCAAAAGTAAGTCCTGCCTTCTCATTTATTTGAGATTGATTTACACCAGGTAGTTCATACTCTATAGGGTCTTCTATCGTTAATAAATTTCTATTTTCCGTATTCAATTGATTTAGCATTGAATATAATGTAGTAGTTTTTCCACTTCCAGTAGGTCCAACTACCAATATAAGCCCATAAGGGGTATTTATTAACTCATCATATATCTTAGAGCCATGTTCATCTATTCCTAGTACTTCTTTACTTACCATAAAATTACTCTTATCAAGTACTCTCATTGCTATTTTTTCATCCCTATTAGTAGGCATTGTAGAAACCCTAAAATCTATAGGTTTATTATCTACTTTTAAATATATTCTACCATCTTGTGGAATCCGCTTTTCAGATATATTTATATCTGACATTATTTTTATACGACTTATTACCGCTTTGTATGGAGCAGAGTTCATTCTCATATATTCTCTTAACATTCCATCTATTCTAAATCTAACACGCATGTAATTTTCGCTTTGTTCTATATGTATATCACTGGCCTCCATTCTAACAGCATTTTCTAGTATATTATTTACTAGTCTTACTATTGGAGCAGCATTTACATCCTCTTCAAGGATTACTGTTTCTCTAATTCCACCAGTCTTGTTTTTGTTGTATTCAGTCATTGCTTTATTTATTTCTGAATGTGCATAAGCATGACCTATTGCTTTGTTTATATCTTCTGCACTTGATATAAATATTTCGACATCTTTACCTGACATACGTCTTACATCTTGAACTGCTTCTCTGTCTTGTGGGTCTGACATGGCTAGACATATTTTATTTCCATCGATTTTGAATGGAAATACAGCATATCTTTTGCATATATTTTCTGGAACCATCTTTGTAGCTAATGTGTCTATTTCTGTTCCTTCTAAAAATACACTTTCTATATCTAAAAGTTCTTTTAATACACTTATTAATAAGTTACTATCTATAAGACCTTCTTGTACTAGAAATTCTCCTAGTCTTTTTCCACTGTTTTTTTGCTCTGATAATGCCCATTTAAGCTGGTCTTCTGTTATGTATCCTTTTTCGACCAGTTTGTCTCCTATTCTAACTTTTTTAGCCACAGATTTCACTCCTTTACTATCTCAATTATATCATCATTTGTGATTGGACATTAAAGAAAATAGTATAAAAGACAGGAAGATTTTCTTCCTGCCTTTTTCATTAAATTTATAATTAAACTTAAATATAATCAAATAATAAATATATTATTTACTATTAATTACCACTACTACCATTATCCTCTAAATTATCTATAAGAATGATGTATATATCACCTTTATCTAAAGCACTAGTTAACTTACTAGAAAGATTTTCATCTGTATAAACCTTATCTTCCCCTATATCAGATACTAGTTTGTTCGCTTGTTCTTTTGTTATTGTTGCGCCATCTATCAATAATGCTAATTTTTTATTATTACTAACTTTAACTAAATCATAAGTTCCACCAATATCAGAATTTTCTATATCAGATTCCAAGTATGATTTTAAGTGCGTTTTTATATCTGTAGGTAATGTGTTAGTATCTGCATAATAAGACAATGCTGCACTTTTAACTGAACTATAATCAGACTCAACACTTGCTACCTTAGCTTTGTTTATATTACTAAATAAAGCTGGAACTGCCACTACTGCTAATATACCTATAATTGCAATTACTACCAATAATTCCACTAAAGTGAAACCTTTTTTATTTTTTCTTAACTTCATTTTTATACCCCCTCAATTTTTTTAATTAATACTTAATTATAATATATCTGGTTAAAAATCTAAGTAAAATTATTTACACGTACTAACCAGATTTATTTCTAGCATATAACCATTTTTTTGAACAAAAAAAACTATGAAAATAAAAGTATCATAAATACAATTTCATAGCCGGTTGCACCACTAACTCAATATGTTCCAAGGTGCCCACATCACAGAACATACATCAACGTTTCTATTTTATTAAATTTAGAATGATATATAACTCATAATAGAGATACATATCCACTTATATTATATAATAGTTACCACATTTTAGCAATACAGTTTATATTATTTATATATACCAAACTTTAACATATTCAAACATAATTTCCGAAAGTGATTATACTATACAAAAAAAGAAACATCTCCCTACAATTACCATATATCGTAAGGAGATATTTATAAATTATCATTTAGTTTTATCATTGTCATTTCCATCCTTTGCTAATATTTATTTGAAAGCTAAAAGCTATTACAATATAGTATTTTATTAAAAACATCTATATATAAACATTCTATATTCTTGCAGTTATGATTCAGCCACAATCACTATATAAATGAAACTCTTCATCTATATATATGCTTATCGTACAAAATTACTTTCTTTACAGTAACTTTATATAATCCAGAACCCTCTCACAAACACTAAAGATATAGAATAGATACTATTTTCAATTCTTATAAATAAACTTTCAATAGATTTTTATATTTACTTTAGATTGTGACTGAATCAATTAATTATTAGGGGTTCATCTTCAATCATTCCCATTGGAAACACCTCTTTCTTTAATTTATATTTACATAATACTACATAATTCAAATTTTTTCAATACTTTTTTGCAAATATTTTTTATATTCGTAATATTCATAATTTTATATCTTTTATTGCATTTAGTTTTTAATTACTTATCCACATGTTTTACAAGAAACATTTACTTTTATATACACACATACAACTCCAATAAATTATAATAATACATAAATTAGATATTAAAAAAGAGTTGCTTAAAAACTTACTTTAAGCAACTCTTATAAATCTAATTAATTAAAATAATTTACTTACTGATTCATTAGAGAATATCATTCTTATAGCATCTCCAAATAAAGGAGCTACTGTTTTTATTTTTATCTTATCTATTCTTTTTTCTTCAGGAAGTTGTATAGTATCAAGAACTATTAACTCACTTATTTCTGAATTAGAAATTCTTTCAATAGCTGGTCCTGATAATACACCATGAGTACAACAAGCATAAACATCTTTTGCTCCAAACTCTTTAAGTGCATTTGCCGCATTAACGATTGTTCCAGCTGTATCTATCATATCATCTAATAGTATAACATTTTTACCTTTAACATCACCTATTAAGTTCATAACTTCACATACATTAGCTTTTGGTCTTCTCTTATCTATTATCGCTATTGGAACTTCTCCATTTAAAGTATTAGCAAACTTTCTTGATCTAGTAACACTTCCTAAATCTGGAGATACTACTACTAAATCTTCTATTTTCTTTTCATTGAAGTAATCTGCTAATATTGTTCCACCTAATAAGTGGTCTAGTGGTATATCAAAGTATCCTTGTATTTGAGCTGCATGTAAATCCATTGTTAATACTCTGTCTGCCCCAGCAGCAGTTATTAAGTTTGCAACTAATTTAGCAGTGATTGGATCTCTTGCCTTAGCTTTTCTATCTTGTCTTGCATATCCATAGTAAGGAATAACTGCTGTTATTCTTCCTGCTGATGCTCTCTTTAATGCATCAATTAAGATTAATAACTCCATTAAGTTATCATTTACTGGACTATTAGTAGATTGTACTACAAACACATCACAACCTCTTACTGTCTCATTCATGTTTACACATATTTCACCATCACTAAATGTACCTACTTCACAGTCTAGCACTGATACACCTATATAGTCAGCTATTTTTTGTGCTAACTCTTTCGATGAATTACCTGCAATAATTTTAATCTCGCTTCCGCTAGTATTCATTTATGTAACCCTCCTGAAAATTTTAAAATCCTAATGAATATAATTTATAATAATTTCGAGCTAATTTTATTAGCCAAAATAATAAACTAAATAACTACTTACCTTGATTATCTTTTTGATTCTTCTTTTCTACCCATCCTTCTTTAACAACTTGTCTTTGTCTTGCTATTGCTAAAGCTCCATCTGGGACATCATGTGTTATTGTTGAACCTGTTGCTATATATCCTTTTTCTTCTACAACTACTGGTGCAACTAAATTAGAATTTGAACCTATAAACGCATCATCTTTAACTATTGACTTAAATTTATTTTTACCATCATAGTTTACAAATACTACTCCACATCCAATATTTACATTTTTTCCAACATGCGCATCTCCTATATAAGAAAGATGAGATGCTTTTGAACCATCTTCTATAACAGCATTTTTTACCTCTACAAAATCACCTATTTTTACATTGTTTCCTAAGTTAGTTTTCGGTCTTAAATATGCATATGGTCCAACAGTAGTATTATCTCCAACTTTACTATCAAGTATCGTTGAATTTTTTATTTCTGTACCATTTCCTATTTCTGAGTTTGTTATAGATGAGTTCATTCCAATTATACAATCTGAACCTATCTTTGTTTTTCCTTGTAACATAACCCCTGGATATATTATAGTATCATTACCTATCTCAACATCAGATTCTATGTAGGTAGAGTTAGTGTTTATTATAGTCACTCCATTTACCATATGAGATTCATTTATTCTTCTTCTCATAATTTCTTCTGCCTTTGATAATTCCACTCTTGAGTTAACACCCATAAGTTCTTCAATAGTTGAACCTGCAAATGCACCAACTTTTAAGCCCTTGTCTCTCATTATTTTAGCAGTATCAGTTAAATAATA
Source organism: Clostridioides sp. ES-S-0010-02 (assembly GCA_020641055.1). Taxonomy (NCBI): domain Bacteria; kingdom Bacillati; phylum Bacillota; class Clostridia; order Peptostreptococcales; family Peptostreptococcaceae; genus Clostridioides; species Clostridioides sp. ES-S-0010-02. Next base: position 332,616 of record CP067345.1, on the reverse strand, counting down.
TTCACCTTGTGCATTGTTATTATTTAACAAATCTAATGCTTCTCTAAGACTCTTTCCATTAAAACAGTATATCCCAGAATTTATCTCACTTATCATTTTTTCTTCTGAATTTGCATCTTTTTGTTCCACTATTTTAAGAAGGTCACCCTTCTTATCTCTTATTATTCTACCATAACCTGTTGGATTTCCAACTTTTGTTGTAAGAACTGTGGCATGATATTTATTTTCTATATGGAAATCAAATAATTTCTTTAATGTTTCTTCCTTTATAAGTGGAGTATCTCCACAAAGTACAACTATTATATCGTCATCATTTATATATTCTTTAGCCATTTTTACAGCATGTCCTGTTCCAAGCTGTTCTGTTTGCATAGCTATCATAGTTTCTTCTGCAAGTTTTTCTTTTACTACATCCGCTTCATGCCCCAAAATTACAACAGTATCCTTTACACCTGATTTTTTTGAAACATCTATAATATGGTTGACCATTTCTTTTCCGCATACTTTATGTATAACTTTTGGGTATTTAGACTTCATTCTTGTTCCTTTGCCAGCGGCAAGGATTATAGCTTTAAAGTTCATTGATACACTCCATTCAATCTAATTTAATTTTATTCGTATTATTATCTCAATCAATATACATTATAATACATTTATTTAACAATTTGTATACAACATATACATTATCACTAATAATATAGCACTTTTTTACTAAAAAGTACATATTTTAATGCAAATTCTACATTTAAAAAGAGCCTAAATGTTCGGGCTCTCTCCATTTTATATTTATTGTTATTCAGCAGCTACTTCCCATTGAACTAATGCTTCATGATACGCTTGTAAAACTGCATCTTCTAAAACTTGTCTCATTTCTGCATTTATTGGATGAGCTATGTCTCTGAAATTTCCTTCGCCTACTTTTCTGCTAGGCATTGCTATAAATAACCCATTGTGGCCTTCTATAACTTTTATATCATGCACTACAAACAAATTATCAAAAGTTATTGAAACTATACATTTCATCTTGCCTTCTTCTGTTAATTTTCTTACTCTTACGTCAGTTATCTTCATACCAATATATCCCCCTTTGATTTTGACAGAAATTAATTTATATTAAAATTATTATTGTTGGAATAAATTAATATAAACTGTTTTTTAAGTAATTCTATGGACAACTAGGGATATCCTCTTTTTATTTTTACATATTTTTCTAAATATTTTTTTTATTAATCTTCATCTATTTCAAATTCAAATTCTGAATCATTTTCTTCATCTAATTCTTCATTTCTATATTCATCTTTAAAAGTTTTTAAATTTGGTTCAACTACTATTTTATCTCCAGTAACATCTAACTGAATTAGTGATATATAATCTTTTACCATTTTTTCTGAAGGATTTGTTGTAGATATAAATACTCCAGTACCTATAACCTCTGCTCCAAATTCATTCATAAGGTCTACCATTCCTTTTATAGTACCTCCACCCCTCATGAAATCATCTATAATTATAACTTTACTATCTGGTTTAAGAGCCCTTCTTGGTAAACTCATACTCTCAACCTTCGAATTATTTCCACTTACATATGTCATACTAAGGGTAGGACCTTCTGATACTTTTATGTCTTTCCTTATTATAACTAAAGGCAAATTCATAGCCTTTGCAGTCATAAGTGCCATAGGTATACCTTTTGTTTCCATTGTTACAACATAATCTGCATCTACATATTCAATGTTTGAAGCAAATATTTTTCCTATCTTAGCAGCTATTGTAGGGTCATAAATTAAATCAATTAAGTATAAAAAACCACCAGATAGTATTCTAGATGTGTCACATATTTTCTCACATAATTCCATTAAAAACTCTGCATTTTCTGCTATAGAAGTTTTAGGTATATATTTTACTCCTCCTGCTGCACCTGAGATAGTTATAACTTTCCCTAAATGTAGTTTTTCAAATACATTTTTTACAACTAATAAATCTTCACTTATTGTGGATTTTGCTGCATTAAATTGATTTGTAAAATAACTTAATGTATATATTTTATTTGGATTATCAGATAGTATTTTAACTATTGCTCCAATTCTCTCTGTTCTTTTAAATTTCATTACTATTTCCTCCTACAAATACCTTTATATAACGTTAAACTAAATAATGCATAACAATTCGTATTGTGGTATAATATTACTTATGTTTTATTATATTCAAAAATAAAATACATATAATATTATATGCATATTAATTATAAAATATTGAACATTATATTATTATACCACAAAAATAGTTCATATTGTAGGACTTAATTAAAAAGAAAGGTGGTTTTATTATGAATATACACTTTATAGGAATTGGCGGTATCAGCATGAGTGCATTAGCCGAAATATGTATCAATAAGGGTTATCAGGTTTCAGGTTCGGATTCAAACGAATCATATCTATTAGACAAACTTAGGGATCAAGGGGCAAACATCTATATCGGTCAAAAAAAAGAAAATATATCAGATGATGTAAATATGGTTGTTTATACTGCAGCAGTTCACCCAGATAATGAAGAACTTATAGCTGCTCGAGAAAAGAATAAATTAATAATGAACAGAGCTACTTTTTTAGGCCAGATTATGAGAGAATATAAAAACTCTATAGCAGTTTCTGGTACACATGGAAAGACTTCTACAACATCTATGTTGTCTACAATTTTTGAATATGCAGACTTAGACCCAACTATACTAGTTGGTGGTAACTTAAGCATGATAGGTGGTAATGTTAAGATAGGTAATTCTAACCATTTTATAACTGAAGCATGTGAATATGTAGATAGTTTCCTTAATTTTAATCCTAAGATATCTATAGTTTTAAATGTTGAGGAAGACCATCTTGATTATTTCTCAGGTATAGACGAAATCAAAGCTTCTTTTAATAAATTTGGTAAACTTTTACCTCCAGATGGATATTTCATAATAAATGGTGATGATGAAAATGTAGATGACATATTATATGATGTCAAAGCTACTATTATAAAATATGGTAGAGATTCTGACAATGATGCTGTAATAAAAGACATACATTTTGATAATAGTGGTCATGGGATATTTAAAATAGAGTATCAAGGAAAAGATTTGGGAGAATTCGAGCTTTCTGTATATGGTCTTCATAATATATACAATGCTTCTTCTGCTATAATGGCAGCTCTTGTTTCTGGTATTGATTTAGAGACTATAAGAAAAAATTTAAAAATATATAAAGGTGTAGGAAGACGATTTGAATCTAAAGGATACTACAAAAATGCCTTAGTAATAGATGATTATGCACATCATCCAACTGAATTAAAGGCTACTTTAGCTGCTGCTAAAAAGTTAAAAAAATCAACTTTATGGTGCATCTTCCAGCCACATACTTACACTAGAACAAAATCTCTTTTAGGAGAATTTTCAGAAGCTTTCTATGCTGCTGATAAAGTTATCATAACAGACATATATGCTGCAAGAGAAGATGATCCAGGAGATATACACTCTAAAGATTTAGTTGAAAAATTATATCAAAACAACGTAGATGCTATCTACATAAAAGAATTTGAAGATATAGTAAAATATTTACGTGAAAATGTTAATGATAATGATTTAGTAATAACTGCTGGTGCTGGTCCAATATATAAGGTTGCAGACTTACTAGTTGAAAAATAGTATGTAACTAAAAATAACATATAAAAATTAATGTAGGCTATCAAATGATATAATCGCTTGATAGCCTTCTTAATATTTTATTTCTTTCCAATCTCAAATATTTCATTTTTAAGATAATCAAATAAACTTGTATGAACCTCGTAGTAAGAGACAGTTTTTTTAGAAGTAACTTTTACATAATCCTTGCCCATTGTATCTACTTTCACAGCAAAATTTTCACCTTTTATATTTATACTGAAATTATAATCACTTCTTTCCTTGCTTTTTTCTGGCTGAACCTTTCCTACAACTCTTTTTGAAATCATCTTATGTGCTAAATCATCAAACTTCCATTTATGAACCTTCTTAGTTTCTTTTCCATAAGTTATAGTAACCTCTTTCCAGTCTTTATAGTGACTCAAAAGGTCAAATGAAGTATATATACTCTCATCTAAAAGTTTCTTAAAAGAATTTTTGGAATCAATTGGAACTTTATAATATTCCTCTTTATTTACAGTATAGACTCTAAAAAAATTAAGGTCTGTAGAAAATTTAATTCCATCATCAGAATACCCTTCATAAATTGCTTCATAAGAAGTAGTATTTCTTACCTTCTTAAATTCTGAGAAAAAGAACTTTATCTCGTTCCACATATCTTCTTCGATTTTTATGTTTTCTACATTTTTATCTGATACATAAATTTTCTTTTTCTCTTTTATTTGAGTCATTAAAGACCTATTATCTTCTGTCTCTGTTTCTACTTTCTTTGGAACCTCACTCTTATCCTTCTCCATGTTTAGACCTATTTTAAAGGATATAAAGTATATTATAAAGAAAACAACTACTCCTATTAATATTGCAGCTTTTTTCTTTAGTTTTCTTTTCTTACTCATTTAACCACCCCTAGAGTTTATAGTCATAAAACAATTATATAACTTTTTACACTTTTTTTTAAGCTATAATTATTTTATACACTTATTTCCTTGGCAATTAGTGCATGGTTCAACATGAACTGTTATCCCTTTTACAAATTCCATATGTTTTATTATATGTTTTTCCAACTTAGTAGCAATATCGTGCCCCTGTTTTACTGTGAGATTTTCATCAACACATATAGTCAAGTCCACATATGCCATAGCTCCATGCTTTCTAGTCTTTATATCTCCTAGATTTTTAACACCTTCTGTATCTGCTACAATAAACTTTAATTCTCTTCTTTCTTCTTCATCAACTGAAACATCCATCAATTCATTTACAGAACTTCTAAGTATATCGATTCCTACCTTAGCCACAAATACTGCCACTACAACTGACGCAATTGGGTCTAATGGTTTAAATCCTAAAATAGAACCTCCTATACCTATAAATGCAGCCACTGAAGATAGAGCATCTGACCTATGATGCCAAGCATCTGCTTTTAAAGCTGGTGAATTTATCTTTTTAGCAACTTTGATTGTTATTCTATATTGATACTCTTTTATCAAAATTGAGATGACTGACACTATTAACGGAAGTATTGATGGAACACTCAATGCATCTAAGTTAAATAATGATTTAATAGCCCCTATACCTATTGTTATAGAAACAAATATAAGTAATATTGATAATACGAATGATACCAATGTCTCTGCCTTTTCGTGACCATAATTATGTTCCTTATCTCCTGGTCTAGAAGATACATAATTACCTATCAGTACACCTATAGAACTTATAATATCTGAGGCTGAATGTAATCCATCTGCAATCATAGCACTCGAATTACCAATAATACCAGCTATCACCTTAATTATTGTTAAGACTATATTCCAAATTATTGATTGTATTGTTATTTTATTTGCTTCCTCATACCTTGTTTCCATTGTTATTCCTCCTAACAAACCAAATCTAAATATTATTAAAAACATATACTTAAACATAAATTAAATTTATTATTATATTCAAATGTATATCTTTTACTTTCAATAGAGATTATCAATCTTCTATAAAATGAAAAATCACCTAGCTTGAGCTAGGCGATATATATATTATACACTATTATTTAAATTTATGCTTCTTTTATTATCTCTATTACCATTTTGGCAGAATCATATAAATCCTTTATAGCTATATGTTCATCTAATGTATGCGCATTTTTCATACCTATTCCTAGAGTTATAGCTTCAATACCATTTTTACTTAATATATTAGTATCGCTACCTCCTCCTGTAGATTCAGTATGACCTTCTATTCCTAAATTTGAAAATGCTTTTTTTGCAAGTTGTATTATTTCTGAATCTTCATTAACATCTATTGGAGTATATGCTCTATTTACATCTATTTCAATTTTAGCTCCAAAATCCTTAGCAGCTTTTTCAAAAGTTTCTACCATATGTTTAGTTTGAACATCTAATTTATCTTCTTTTAGACTTCTAGCTTCTGCAACTATGTTAACTTCTCCTGTTACTATATTTGTAGCTGTTCCACCATTTATAATTCCTATGTTAGCAGTTGTTTCTTCATCTATTCTAAGTAAATTCATATTATCTATTGCTCTAGCAGCTACCATTATAGCACTTATACCAGCTTCAGGCTCAAGACCTGCATGAGCTGTCTTTCCTAATATCTTAACATTTATTACATCTTGTGCAGGAGCTTTTACTATTATCTCTCCTGGAGAACCACCACTATCTAATACAAAGGCATATTTAGAATCTATTTTTGCATAGTCTAAATTTTTAGCTCCAACTAATCCACATTCTTCACATATAGAGAATACAACTTGAATATCAGTATGTTCTATATTATTTTCTTTTACTTGTCTTAATCCCTCTAATATAGCTGCTATACCTGCTTTATCATCAGATCCTAATATTGTAGTCCCATCACTTTTTATTATTCCATTTACTTCATCCACTATAGGTTTTACCCCTATTCCTGGAGTTACTGTATCCATATGTGAACTAAATAATATTTTCTTTCCTTCTTTATTTCCTTTTAAAGTAGCTATTATATTGCCTGTTTCTCCATTTGCTTTTTCACCAGCATTATCTACTACAACTGAACAACCTATTTCTTCTAACTTTTCAACTAATACTTTGGCTACGTTCCCCTCTTTTAAAGATAAACTGTCTATCTGTATTAATTCAAGGAACTCATTTAAAATTCTTTGCTCGTTTATCATAATCTTCCTCCATAATATAATAGGTATTTCAACATATATTGTAGTGTAATATTTAAATATTATCAATAGTTTTTAAACTTTTATATCATTTTAGTTAAGTTTCTTTACTAAAATGAAAGTTAAAGTTAAATTCTTTCATTCTTATTGTTTTATCTAACTATACTTCTCTGTCTAGAATCTATAAAGCATAACCAGTAGCCTAAACTATTGGTTCTGTGGTCACAAGCTTGATATCTCAAAAATCCTGTACTTCCATTATCTGGTTGTTCATTTCTATTACCTGGAATAGCATAAATATAATGCTTTCTCTTATTATATTCATCATATTGTACTCCGAATAAGTAATGTCTATATTTATATGAATGTAAAACTGCATCACTATACATTGTATAATTCAATACATTTAAATATCCTAAATAAGGCATTGAATATCCACACAATGTTGTAGGGTTTACCTCTATTTTCCACCATCTTGTATTGTCTATATAATCTGCTGTAAAAGGCTTAACTTCTCTAAATAGCTTTAACCCTTTCTTTATTTGTCTAGGCATAAGTAATGTTCCAGCTTGCTTATTCCCACTATCTATTTGATTTATTCCATTGGCTCTTTTTACTTTTTCAACATTATTTTGTTCTTTTTGAGTTTTCTTTGACTTAGTAGTTTTTTGAGAAGCAACTACCTTTTCTTCATGTCTTATTTCAAAATCTTCTTCATCCTCATCATATTCATCTTCATATTCTATATCGTCATAGAATTCATTTTCTTTAGCCTTGTTATAATTTTCTATTTCCTTATAGTTATTAAATTCTTCAATTTCATCATCACTAGAATCTTCTACATCTGCTCTTATCTTTAATTCTCCCTCTTCGGTTTCATCATCTTCCCAATAATCTTCATATTCATCTTCATCATATTCTTCTATAATATATTCTTCGTCACTATCACTGTTTTCTTCATTATCAGCATCTTCTTCTAAGTACTCTTCTTCTCTTTCAACCTCTATATCTTCTTCTAAATACTCTTCTTCACTTTCAGCTAACTCTTCATCTTCTACATCTTGGAATAATATGTCCTCATAATTTTCAATCTTATTTCCCTTAAACCCAACTAGAGGAATATTTCTTTCATACAATAAGGCAATTCCTTTTATTTCTTCATCATAATCCTCTAAATCTAAAACAAATTCACCTCTTCCTTGTTCATTTAAAATTATATTTCCTAAGTCTATTAATCCATGGTCACCTTTTATTGCTACTGCTTTATACCCATCTTTAACATATTTTAGATTTTCTACATATAATGCAATGATTGATTTTTCATCATTTACTTCGACTTTTGCAAAAGCTTTTGGCAGTACTCGTTCTTTGTATCTAAAGTTTATGTCTTTAGCTTCTAGTATTATATAGTCTCTTTTAAACTTTCTTTTAGAACCCACTGCAATCCCCCCTTAACACAGTTTCTCTAAACAATATATGTTAATAAAATAAAAAAAAGTACCTCCTATTTAGAAGATACTTTTGTATTTACTATATTTGAAAGAACTGCAAACTCTTCTATACTAAGAGTTTCACCACGTCTTTTTTCATCTATATTAGCTTCTTTTAATATTTCTCTTATTTCGTCCTTATTAAGAAAACCAAGGCCTCCCAATGAATTAAGTAAAGTCTTCCTTCTTTGTCCAAAAGATGCTTTTACTGTCTTGAAAAATAGTTCTTCATTATGAACATCATATTTCTTTTCAGCTCTGACATGTAAACCTATAACCGTTGAATCTACATTGGGTTGTGGTATAAACATATGTCTTGGAGCCTTTGCTACAATTTCTGTTTCACAATAGTACTGAACAGCTATGGACAATGCTCCATAATCCTTTGTACTTGGAACAGCATTCATTCTATCTGCAACTTCTTTTTGAACCATAACTACTATATCCGTTACAGGTATATCCTCTTCTAAAAATTTCATAACTATTGGTGTAGTTATATAATATGGAAGATTTGCTACAAGCTTAACTGGTCCACCATTTAATTTATCTTTTACTAGTTCTTGTATATCTACTTTTAATATATCTTGGTTTATAACTTCTATATTCTCTAAATCTGATAAGGTATCTTTCAATATAGGAATTAAGTTTCTATCAATTTCTATAGCTACCACTTTCTCTGCTACCTTACCCATTTCACGAGTAAGTGTACCTATCCCAGGACCTACTTCTATTATGTTATCTCCTTCTGTAACTCTAGCTCCATCCAATATTTTATCTATTATATTACTATCTATTAAAAAATTCTGACCTAAAGACTTTGAAAATTTAAAATTATGTTTTTGTACTACTTCTTTCGTTGCACTGTGTGAAGATAGTCTATCCATCGTTTACTCCTTTTTAACTTATTTTAAGATTTTATCCTATTAATTATACTTATTTACATGTGTTTAAAGCAAAATATTTATTAAAGATAATTTATTTTAAATTACTTCATAATTTTATATTTATTTTTTATATATTTTTTTCATATCATACATGCTTACATTTAAATTTGTTTTAATGCACTTATAAATTCTTCTCTTTCAACACCATAATTATTTAATCTATTTAAAAATTGCTTTGCATTTCCATAACCAATCCCAAGTATTTTACCAAGTGCATCTCTCCTAGATGATGCATCTTCATTTCCTATAAGACCATTTCTAATCAAATCAACTTGTTTAAATTCATCTCTTTTCTCTGTACTTTCAGTTCTAACTTTATTTAAAGCTGCTATTATACTTTTAGGAGTAGCATTTTCTATACCTATATCTCCATCCTTTTTAGCTTCTTCTCTTGGTAAAAACGCATGTTTACATCCTGGAACTTCTGATGCTATTTTTTTTCTTATTTTTTCACCTGCAAAATCTGGGTCTGTAAATATTATAACTCCTCGTCTTTCATTAGCTGATTTTATACGCTCCATTACTCCTTTTGGAAATCCAAATCCACCTGTGGTTATAAGTTCTGCATCTATTGCTCTCTTAACAGCTGTAACATCATCTCTTCCCTCTACTACTATTATCTCTTTTATCATATAAATTCACCTTTTATTTGTTTTTAGTTTTTGTTTACATCTCTTTATTTTAAGGTTTTTATTTAATTTAATCAAGGCACTAACCTATTTATTTTTATTTAGAAATCTATAGTTTAAGAAAAATTTATTCCTACTAGATAAATATATTCACTATTATATTCTATTGAATCACCTATAAGCAACAATAAGTCCCATGTAGCATTACCTGTATTAATATTATATCATCCATACAATTTTCTTTTTTAATATTAATGATTTATAGAAAAAGATGTAGAACTCAGGACAAATATACATTAAAAGAGCCTAGATATAAATTTTATATTCTAGGCTCTTTTTTATTGGATTTTATTAATGAATTTAACTTTCCTTTTCTGTCTTTCCATCATATTTTGATATCCATTTATTTAATATAGTTTCTCTATTTTTTGCTGCTGATTTTAAATCATTATCTATCATTTGTTCTAATGGCTTTTTAGGGAATCCTTCTGGGATTGGATTTCCTGTATCAACTGTAGTAACTGCATAGTTCTTAGAATACTCATTCATTGCATCTTTACTTATTGCCCAATCTAAAAATACCTTAGAAGCTTCTTTTATATTATCTTTTTTTACAAGAGCATTTGCTTCTATATCCCATCCAGAACCTTCTTTTGGAAATACTACTTCTACTGGATAACCTTCTTCTTTTAATTTTATGCCTCTGTATCCAAAAGATATCCCTATAGGATACTCTCCTGAAGCTGCTGATGTAGCTGGAGCTGAACCTGATTGAGTATATACACCAATATTTTCATGTAACTTATCCATATACTGCCATGCTTTTTCTTCTCCCATAATTTGTATAAGCGCTGATACCGTTAAATATCCTGTACCAGAAGAAGATGGATTAGGCATAGATATAAGACCTTTATATTCTGGCTTTATCAAATCTTCATAAGAACTAGGAACTGGTATATTTTTATCTTTTAATTCTTTAGTATTTACTGTTATACCTGTCATCCAAGCATCTATTCCAACCCATGAAGGTACTTCTTTATCATCTTTAAATGCAGGGTCTATCTTATCAGACCCTTCTGGAGCGTATGGTTCTAACATTCCTTGGTCATCTGCAACTAGCAAGCTTGTGGCAGCAATCCCCCATACAATATCTGCTTGAGGATTATCTTTTTCTGCTAATAGTCTTGCTGTTATATCTCCTGTTGATGCTCTAACAACATTTAATTTAATATCTGGGTATTTTTCTTTAAATGTAGCTAAATATGGGTCTATACTGTCTTCTTCGATTGCTGTGTAAACTGTTAAATCACCTTTTGTTTTACTATCAGACTTTGAATCTCCACCTGATGAAGCAGTACTACATCCTGTTATTACACTCAATAAAAGTGTTGATAATACTCCTAAAGAAACTAGCTTCTTAAATTTCATCTTTACCTCCCCTATGCAACATCTTTTTGTTGCCATTTTTGTGTATTATTTTTTAATTTTTTTGTTACGAATTCATAGCAAAGTCTTACTATTATATTTGTTAAAAGCACTAATACTGCCATAGCTGCTGATGGTCCTATATATCCTATCTCATCTAACTTCAATATGGATATTGATGCAGTCTGAGTCTGAGGAGTATATAAAAATATTAATGCTGAAACAGTAACCATTGAATTTACAAAATAATATACTACTATCTCAAGTATTGATGTTATAGACATTGGTACTGTGATGTTGAAAAACACTTTATAAAAGGGAATATTTATAGATTTTGCAACTAACTCATACTCTCTATCCAACATTTTTAGTGACGAATTTGAAGTTATAAAGCAAACAGAGTAAAAATGTACTATATTTACTATGACAAGTATAGCTGTACCACCATATAGGAAATTTAGTGGATTACTTGCTGAGTTAAAAAAAGTTATATATGATATTCCTAGCACTAGACCTGGTAATGCCATTGGTATCATAGATAAAAAGTAAGCTGTTTGTCTTAATCGTGGAAACTTATCTACTTTTTCTATCATGTATGCACTAAAAAACACAAATATAGTTCCAAATATAGCTGTTAATGTTGATATTTTTAAACTGCTTAAATAGGTTTTTAATCCGCTTCCTAAAATACCTTTAAATGTATAATGTTCCATTGTAAAACTTAGGTTATATGGCCATAATTTTATGACTGAACCTATAACTGAAACAAATATCAAAATGAAGATTAATAAAGTTATAAAACTACATGCTATTAAAAATACGCTATCTCTAAATTTGTTTTCTTTAATTTTATAAGGCATAGATTTTGCTGTTATAGTCATTCCTTGTTTTTTACTTGCCACCTTGTCTAATGTAAAAGCTATTAGTACAGGAATCAACATTACCATAGAAACAGTTGCTCCCATTGGTATGTTAAACTGCCCCACTACTTGCTTATATATATCTGTAGCTAACACATTATAGTTTCCTCCGACTACTTTTGCTGCTCCAAAGTCTGTAAATGCAAGTATAAAGGATACAAAGAAGGAGCTTACTAGTGAGTACTTTATGCCTGGAATTGTAATTTTAAAAAACTTTTTAAAATCACTAGCCCCTAAACTATCGGCGGCTTCATAAAGTCTATAATCTGCCATTGAAAGAGCAACGGATAGTATTAAAAAAGCTTGTGGAAATGTAAACAGTATTTGAGAGACAATTATTCCTAATGGTCCATATAATGGTATCTCAAATCCCATTGTTGTAAATATTCCTTTATTTCCAAACAGGTATATAAGTGAAATACCATATAACATAGTTGGTGCAAAAAGGGGAAACATTCCCATAGTTTTAAAAAAATTCTTAAATTTTATATTTGTTCTTGTTATTGCATATGAATAGATAAATGCTAAACATAGTGATATTAAAGATGAAACTGTAGATACAAAAATTGAATTTTTAAATGATGCTATAAGACTTGGATTTTCAGCATATTTACTAAAATTTGAAATACCTATGAAGTTTCCACTTGTATCTAAAAATGCATTTTTTAATAGTGATACTAAAGGAAACAATATAAATACTATTAGTATAATTAGCGAAAAAATTAAAAAACATTTTTGTATTGTACTATCACTTATCCTTCTTTTGTTTTTTGTTGTTATCATTTATTCACCCCTAGCTATTAAGCACATCCCTCTGATTTATATTCTACAATTCCTTCTTTGGGAATTTTAAAATTTATTTTAGACCCTATACATAGTTTCATTTGTTCTGCAACTTTTGAAACTATATCTAATTTTATTTTCTTAGAACAATACTCAACTGTAATTCTATAGTTAAATCCTCTAAATTCAATATCTAAAATCTCTCCAACTTTGATATCATTGTCTTTAGAATCTCTATTAAATTCTACTTTTATATCTTCTGGTCTGATAGCTATCTTATTAATACCATCATCTATAAAGTTTATTGTCCCTATAAAATCAGCTACAAAAGGGGTCTCTGGATTTTTATATATTTCTTTTGGAGTCCCAACCTGTATTATTTCTCCACTATTCATAACAACCATTTTATCCGCCAAGCAAAGTGCCTCTTCTTGGTCGTGAGTTACCATTATAGTAGTAATACCCAGTTTTCTATGTAAGCTTCTAATCTGTTCCCTAAGTTTCAATCTTACTTTTGCATCCAATGCAGATAATGGTTCATCAAGAAGTAAAAAATCTGGCTCTAGAGCAATTGCACGAGCTAGTGCGACTCTCTGTTGTTGCCCTCCTGATAATTGAGAGGGATACTTTTTCTCATATCCACTTAATTCTACTACCTCTAAAACTTCATTAACTTTCTTATCAATATTAGATTTATTTATATTTTTATTTTCTAAGCCAAAAGCTATGTTTTTGTAAACAGTCATATTTGGAAATAGTGCATATGACTGAAAAACTATACCAAAATTTCTACTTTCAGGTGGTGAGTTTGTCATATCCTTATCATTTATTATTATTTTTCCATCATGTTTGTCTTCAAGCCCTGCAATTATCCTAAGCAATGTACTTTTCCCACATCCACTTGGTCCCAATAAACAAATAAACTCTCCTTTTTCAATATCAATAGATATGTCTTTTAGCACTTTAGCTTGTCCATAACTTTTACTTACATCTTTAACTTGTAAAAAAGACATTTATAAAACCCCTCCTAAGGCTAACCTAAACTTAAATAAATCTTCTCTATTTAAGCTTTTACTTCCTAGATCACACTCATGCTGAGAGTAAAGCCCATGATAATCTGAGCCTCCTGTAACAACTAAGTTGTATTTCTTAGCATAAGAAAGTGACTCTTTTTCTAAGTCTTTATTGTGAGATGGATGATACACTTCTATCCCATCTAATCCAACATTCACCATATCTTCAATAGCATTAAAATTGTCCATTTGCCCAGGATGAGCTAGTACGCAAATTCCACCAGAACTTTTTATAGCTCTTATTGCATCTTTATAATCTACATATTTTAAAGATACATACGCCTTACCATTTCCTCTATGAAACAACTCTTTATATAAACTTGAATATATTTTATCTGTGTATCCTTTATCTATAAGTGCTTTCATTATATGTTGTTTAAATATTCCAGTCTTTGATGAATATTTCTTTACATCTTCTAGAGATATTTTATATCCTAAATCTATAATTTTATTTACCATCTTAACAGATGCTTTATGTCTATCACAAACCATTGGATTACATAAATTTTTTATTTCTTGACTATTTAAATCTATGTTATAGCCCAAGATATGAACTCTTTTTCTGTTTTTATAATCGTATGCTGATATTTCTATACCTGGTATTATAGTTATTCCATAATTTTCTCCCAATATGATAGCTTCATCTAATCCAGACAATGTATCATGATTTGTTATTGCTAAAACACTTATATTATTTTCTGATGCTCTCTTAATTATTTCTTCTGTAGTGAAGTTATTATCTGATATGCTTGTATGACAATGTAAATCTGTTAACAATCTTTATACCTCCCTTTTATAAACTGTTTTTCCATTTACAATAGTATTTACAACTCTTGGATACTCACTATCAATATCCAATAAAACTAAATCCGCTTTTTTATTTTCTTTTATGCTACCTCTTTCACCATATATACCAACTGCTTTAGCTGGATTTGAAGTAAATAGGTTAACTGCTTTATTTAGATTGTTAGTTTCTTGTGCAACTATGCACATGGACTTTATCATTGCTGATGGAAGATAGTCTGAACAAACAATATCACAACAGTCTTCCAATATAGCATCCATTGCCTTTAAGTTGTTATTATGAGATTTCCCTCTTACAATATTTGGGGCACCTAGACAAGTTAAAACACCCAATTTCTTTGAATATTTTGCAACTTCAAGAGTTATAGGAAATTCAGATACATTAACTCCTATATTTTTTATAAAATCCATTTTTTCTAACGTATCATCATCATGTGATGCAACATTTATATTTTTAGTTTTTGCCACTCCGATAACACTGGCTATTTTATTCCAATCTAAATTATCATGTAAATCTACTAAGTCATCTAACCATGTATCTACATAATTTTCTGTTACTCCCCATACCTTAGTAGCATACTCTCTATAGAACTTTGGATTTGTATACTGACCTTGTCCTGGAGAATGGTCCATTATAGATAAATAGTCTATTTTATCTTCTTCTAACAACTCTGACACATTCTCTAAACCTTCATGGTATAACACTTCATACCTTAAGTGAACTTTATGATTTATATTCTTACTATTTATATTTTTGTACGAATCGATATTTTCAATCATTTCCAAAGAATTATCAATACTTCTAACTCCTACTCCATCACCCAAAGATATAGAATGATAAACTGTTGTTATTCCATTTGCAGGTAGTTTTTTATCTAGTTCATAAAATGCCATATTAAATGGTAATAATGTACTTGGTCTTGGCTCTATTTCCTTTTCAATAGCATCACTATGAATATCTATGATACCAGGTATAACATATAAGTTTTTTGCATCTATTATTTCATCTATCTCGTTGAAATCTAGTAAATAATCAATCTTATCATTTGAGACTTTCTTTATTGTATCTCCTTCTATAATTAAATGGCCATTTTCTAATATTTTATCTTCCAATACAATATTTGCATTATGAATTAATTTTACCATCTAAGCTACCCCACTTTCACTTATAGTGCCTTTTGTCATAGTAAATGTTTTATCTATAACAGTCTCCATAAATTCTATATCATGAAATATCCCTATCATTGTAGTTCCTTGATTTTTAAGTTCCAACATTTTTTCTTTTACGTATATTTTAGATTGATTATCAAGTGATGCAGTTGGTTCATCAAGTAACAAAAGCCTAGGTTTTTTGACCATAGCTTGTGCTAGATTTAATCTTAATTTTTCTCCGCCAGAAAAATTATTCGGATAAGCATCCCACAAGTTTTCCTTTATTTCAAACTGAGTTAGTATATCTTTTGCCATATCATATGCACAATCTTTTTCAAATCCACTCTCAATTAAAGAATGTACTACTAGCTCAATAGCCGTTATTCGTGGAAGTGTTTTTAAAAACTGTGATACATATCCTATTTCCTTTTTTCTAAGATTTATCATTTCTCTGTCACCAATTGTAGATAAATCTATCTTTCCATATATTTCTGAGTTAAATATTATTTCTCCAGTCGTTGGGATATATGTTTTATAAATACTTTTTAATATAGTAGACTTTCCCGCTCCAGATTTTCCTATTATTCCTAAAAATTCACCTTTGGAAATTGTAAAATTTATTTCACTACACGCTTTTATAGTTTTATTTAATGCATGTAATTCAAAATCTTTGCTAAAATTATTTACTTCAAGTATAATTTCTTCCATTTTATTTAAAACCCCCATTTTACTTATTTACAAATATTATTTATAGTAGTGAATTTATAAGTTGCTGAGTATATGGATGCTGTGGGTCTTCCATTATTTGGTCTGTTAAACCAGATTCGATTACACTTCCATTTTTCATAACAATTGTCCTATCAGCAAGCATTTTTATAACATCAAAGTCATGAGATACTACTATCATAGAGATTTTAAGCTCTCTTTGTATTTCCCTTATTAAATCTAATACCTCAGCTTGTACAGAAACATCCAGTCCTGTTGTAACTTCGTCTAATAAAAGTATTGGAGGATTATTAGAAAGTGCTTTTGCTATTTGAACTCTTTGTTGCATTCCCCCACTAAAATATTTCGGTTTGTGGTCTATTCTTTCTACAGGTATATTAGTCTTTACTAGAAGCTCTTTAGCCCTATCTCTTATTTTCTCAACATTATATATATTAGCCATTAATAATTTCTCTGCTATATTCCCACCACTACTAAAATTCAAATTTAAACCAAGGTGGGGATTTTGATATACAATACCCATAAAATGATTCTTTATGTACCTCTTTTTTTGGTCTGAGAGTTCTAATATATTTGTACACTTGTCATAATTTGACATGTACACTTCTCCACTATTTGCATTCTCTTGAAAAAACAAAATCTTTAACAATGTACTTTTTCCTGAACCAGATTCTCCAACAATACCAAGAACTTCTCCTTCATAAAGTTCAAGATTTACATTATTACATGCAACTATAGAACCACAATATTTACATATATTATTACTTTCATATCCTGTACTCTCAAAACAATTTTCACATCCATCTCCATAAATAAGATTAATATTTTTTCCTATTAACACTTGTTTATCTATATTTTCTATTTTTTTGTCTTCGCCTAGTTTTGCACTACTCATTCCAAGCACCTCCAATTGCCACATCTACGCCATCATTTCTTAACCTAACTTTTTCACAATAACTTGTATCAGAACAGCTATAGTACTTTTCATTAGTATCACCATCATATACTTCATCTAGAAATGTATTTGAACTTTTACATAAACTACAATGTTTTCCTTCAAATTTTTCCTCTTCAAATTTATAGTCATCAAATTCTAAAGGTTCTACCTTTGTGTATGGAGGTATAGCGTATATTCTCTTTTCTCTACCTGCACCAAATAAAAATAAGTTATCTGACATGTTTAATTTCTTTATATCAAATCTTGGTATTGGCGATGGATTCATTAAATATCTATCATTTACTTTACATGGATACTCTGCTGCTATTGATATATCATCAAATTTAACTATATCTTCATACAGATATACCCACATCCTACTATAATCTTCTTCTGAATGCATTCTTCTTGTCTCTACTTCACTAGGCTCTACTATTCTAAGTGTCTCTGGTATTGGCACTTGAAATATCAGTATTTGATTAGACATTAATTTTTCTTCTGGTATTCTATGTCTTGTTTGAATCAATGTAGATTTTAATGTATCTTTTGTAGTTTCTACATTACTTACACTTGAAATAAAATTTCTTATATTACAAGCATTTGTAGAATCATCACTTCCTTGGTCAATCACTTTTACTACATCACTTTCACCAAGCAATGATAGGGTTAGTTGTAGTCCTCCAGTCCCCCATCCCTTAGCAATAGGTAATTCTCTTGAACCAAAAGGTACTTGATAACCAGGTATTGAAACTGCTTTTAGTATTTTTCTTCGGATTTCTTTTTTTGTATTTTCATCTAAAAAACCATAGTTATATATCACTTAATTTCCCTCCATATCCTATTTTATTCTTTCTACATCTGCTTTAAAATCTACATAGTGAGGAAGCTTAAAGTGAGATATAAACCCTAATGAATCTATACCATCTATATGAAGTAATACAAATTCTTCATCTTGGGCTAATTTTTCACTATTTGGTTCCAAAGATTTATCTAGTATAGCCATAGATATAGCCTTATTTTCATTATTTCCCATACAAAGACCATATCCTAAAGACATTTTATTTATATCTCCCGATTTATTTTTAGAATTTTCAGACTTACTTTGTGATGCTTTTGATACTATTTCACACTCAGTAACTAACATTTCTCCGATTGTTATTTGCTCATCTTCATAAATAGGATGTTTTATTTTTATATATACATCTCCTGTCCTAAGTTCACTTATATATGGATGTTCATCACCAAAACCTCTTACAATAGAATAAGCAAACCCTGATACGGCTCCACTTTCACCTCTAGTAAGTGCCTGCAATTTAGCTGACCTAGAAACTGGAAATCTTAGGCTGTTTCTTGTAATATCATCTATTACTTCTTCTAATTTATCTTCATAAGTATCCTCTTCCAACAAATTCTCTTTTCTAAATATATTAGATACTTTTGTGAATTTAGGTATTTCATTCACTTTTTCTAAGTCATTTATATAGTTAGCTTTAAAATCTCTATTTTTTTCTTCATCTTCTTTAAGCAACTCTACATTTAGTATTCTATTTTCATAATCTCTAGTTGCTCCAAGATACTGCCCTCCTGGTATATCTTTAAATGTAGCTGATATTCTTCTACCTATTCTCATTTCTTCTGTATTTATAGGTTCTGAATAGGTTACTCTAGGCATTGTTGACCTTAATGCTCTTATATAGAAAGATGCTTCTAATATATCACCTTGAGCCTGTTTTATAGCTAATGCAGATAATTCCTTATTGTATAGACTTCCTTCAGAAATCACTTTGTCCACAGCATAAGACATTTGCTCTTTAATTTGTTTTACATCTATTGGTAGGCTTTCTCCTTTTATTCTATAAAATTCAAGTATATTTTTAGCCTGTAATATAGCTTCTTCTCCACCTTTAACTGCCACATAAGCCATTATTATAATACCTCCCAACTTAATTTTGATGACCTTGGTATAAATGCAAGTTCTCCTTTGTTATCTATTAAAATCAAATCTGACCCTGTCGGATAGTCTTTATTTATCATAAGTAATCTTTCTAAGAATTCTTGTTTAACTCCATCTATATATAAATTCTTTTTAGATTTTATACCAGGACCACTTAAATAAAGTCTTATGAATTTATCTTTATAATCTGTTGATAGTTCATTTACTTGGTGTATTATAGTTGTACTTTCATCAGGATATTCAAAAGAACCTATTTTAATTTGTAGTATATCTAATTCTGAATTAATATCTAAAAACAGATAATCTGATTTATTGTAATTTACTTGGTTTGACATTGTCAGCGCTCTTATATTTTTTATATCTTCTTTAGTACAGTTTTCTATATAGAAGGTAACTTCTTGGTCTAATAAAGTAATTGCTATACCAATTGCTCCATTTGATAATTTTGTATTATTTTCTATATTTATATTATTGATGTTATTTAATTTCCCAGGAAATGAAGCACTATCTAGCAACTTTCTATATATTTCTTGCGTGTAACTTACCATGATTCTCCTCCTACTTAATCCATAGTATTGAATTGGACTTTTGTTTTATTAATTAAACTAAATTCATTAATAAGTTCTTGCTCATATCTTAAACTTTCTTCACAGATACTTTTATTTATGTAGTTCTTTAATTCATCAAATTTATTATTATTGCTATGTAAAACTGCATCTATAGTTGCCAAGCAAATAACTTTTTTTTCATTATTTTCTGCAACTATACCATAACCTAAGCTTTCATCTACCTTAACACTACACTCTGTAACTAGTATTTCTCCTAAATTAAATGTAGTATTTTTTACACTTTCGTTGGCTCTCACCATCACTGTAGCTAAGCTAGGGGCTTTAATTATAGAAATGCTTGATGTATTTTTTATCATTAAATATATTTGCTCTAATTTCTCATAGTTCATATTTATCAATATCTTAGTACTATCAACTGTATGCAAAATTTTGCCTCCTTAATCTTTCCTTTATTTACTTATTTCTAAGAATATAATATACAATCTAAGTTAAATGGATATTATGTTTGAGTTAATTCTAGTGAATATCTTGTAAATTCTTTTTTAACAATGTTAAGAAGTATGTTGTAAAACTAATAAAAAATTATAATATTACAAATAAAAAAAGCATACCATTCAAACTGAATGGTATGCTTTTTCTATATTTATAACTATTATTTTTGTATAATTGTAAATTTTATTTTTAATTTACTTATTTTATATTAAAGAACTTCTTCGCATTTTCTTTAGTAATTTTACACACTTCCTCATAAGATATTCCTTTTTCTTGAGCTATTTTATCTGCAACAAAAGCTACTTGAGAAGGATTATTTCTCTTTCCTCTATGTGGTTCTGGTGACATATATGGTGAATCAGTTTCTATAAACAGTCTTTCTAGAGGTATCTCTCTTACAACTTCTCTAGTTTTTTTATTATTTTTAAAAGTAACTGTTCCTGGAATTGATATATAGCATCCCATTTTAACATATTCTCTAGCTAATTCCACATTACCACTATAACAATGAAGCACACAACCTATTTCAGGACTCTTAGTGTTTTTTATTATCTCAAAAGTATCCGCATGTGCATCTCTATCATGTATTATTATTGGAAGCTTTAACTCATTAGCTAGTTCAATTTGTTTCTTAAACCACTCTTTTTGCTCTTCTCTTGGAGAATAATCATAATAATAATCTAACCCAATCTCTCCTATAGCCACAACCTTTTCATTTTCAGTTGCAAGTCTTCTTAGAGTGTCTATTGCTGTATCATCTAGTTTTGATACATCATGTGGATGTACCCCAACTGCCGAATATATAAAGTCATATTTTTTTGATAGTTCAATTGCTGTTATAGAAGTTTCTATATCTGCTCCTGGATTTACAACCAGATCTACACCTTTTTCTTTTAATGAACCAATAAGTTCATCTCTATCTTCATCAAAACTTTCATCATTTAAATGTGCATGTGAGTCAAATAACATTTTTTATCTCCTTACTGTTTAATTGCCTATTAGCGAACCTCGCATCCATCCTTGGCACCTTGTGTAAATGGTAGAACATAAGGGTCACCATCATATCCTGCTGCTAATATCATCCCTTGAGATTCTACACCTCTTAACTTAACTGGTTTTAAGTTACATACCACTGTAACCTCTTTACCAACTAAATCTTCTGGTTTATAGTATTCAGCTATTCCAGACACTATTTGTCTTGTTTCTGGTCCAATCTTAACTTGTGATACTAATAATTTATTTGCTTTTGGATGCTTTTCACAACTTATTATTTTTCCTACTCTAAGCTCTATTTTATCCAAATCATCAATAGTAATTTCTTCTTTATGCTCTAAAGGTTTTTCTTCTACTGGAGGTTTCCCAGAAAACATTTTAGTTAATTCTTCTATTTCTTTTTCTACATCTAGTCTTGGGAATAAAGGTTCGCCTTTAAACACTTTTACATTTTCTCCAATAAGACCAAATGTCTTTGTGCTTTCCCATGTAGTTATATCATCTTTACCTTTTATTCCTATATGTGCATATATCTTATTAGCAGTTTCATTCATTATAGGATTTATTAGTGTTGCAATTATTCTTATAGATTCACATAAATTATATAAAACTGTATCTAATTCATCTTTTTTACTTTCATCTTTAGCAAGTACCCAAGGCATAGTCTCATCTATATATTTATTAGTTCTTCTAACTAGTTTCCATACACTCTCTAATGCTTCATGGAATTGCATTTTATCCATTTCAGCCTCAAAATTTTCTCTAGTTGATACAGCTTGCTCTTTTAAATCAGCATCAAAATCAGTTGAAGTTTTTACTGTTGGTATTATACCACCGTTGTATTTTTCAACCATTGCTACAGTTCTACTTACTAAGTTTCCTAAATCATTTGCTAGGTCATAATTTATTCTTGTTACAAAATTTCTATGAGTATAACTTCCATCTTGACCAAATGCAAACTCTCTTAATAAGAAATATTTAAGAGTATCTATTCCATATCTTTCTATTATTGGCTCTGGATAAACAACATTACCCTTTGATTTACTCATTTTATCATCAGCAAACAATATCCATCCATGACCAAATACTTGTTTTGGAACTTCTAAACCTAAAGCCATTAAAAGTGCTGGCCATATTATTGTATGGAATCTCACTATCTCTTTACCTACTATTTGAACATTTGCAGGCCAATATTTTTTAAATTCTTCATCATTATCTGTCATATATCCTAATGCTGTTATATAGTTACATAAAGCATCTACCCATACATAAATTACATGCTTTTCATCAAAAGGAACTTTTATTCCCCAGTCAAAAGTTGTTCTTGTTACACTTAAATCTTCTAGCCCTTTATCTAAGAAATTTGCCACCATTTCATTTTTTCTAGCAGCTGGGAAACAGAAACTATCGTCTTTAAATAACTCTTTTAATCTATCTTCATATTTAGATAGTCTAAAGAAATAAGATTCTTCTTTTACTAAGTATGTTTCTCTTCCACAATCAGGACATTTGTTTCCTTCTAATAGCTGTGATTCTGTCCAGAAACTCTCACAAGGAGTACAATATCTACCTTCATACTCTCCTTTGTATATATCACCTTGTTCATATAACTTAGTAAATATTTTTTGTATTATATCTGTATGTCTTTTTTCTGTTGTTCTTATAAAATCGTCATAAGATATATCCATAGTATTCCATAATGCTTTTATATCTTTTATCATTCCATCAAGGTATTCTATTTCTGACATTCCTTGTTCTATTGCTTTCTTTTGTATTTTTTCACCATGTTCATCTGTTCCTGTCAAAAACTTTACATCATATCCACAGAAACGTTTAAATCTAGCTATTGTATCTGCAGCTACTGTTGAGTAAGTATGACCTATGTGTAATCCTCCACTTGGATAGTATATTGGTGTTGTTACATAAAAACTCGGTTTGCTCATATTACTTACCTCCTAATTTTTTATCGTTCATAATTATATATATTTCATTTAAAATAATAAAAAATCGCCTCCTATGATTTAACATAGGGGCGAGATTATTCACGGTACCACCCTAATTCATCTATAACGATTATGTTTCACATGAAATGTAGAAATTAACTTTATAGATACCTTAGTAGACTATAACGTGCCCAACCGTTTTACCCTAGCATATATGCTCAGATAAAAAGCTCCAAGACCATCTTCAATAAATCTTTTTACACTAGCTTTCACCTAACCTAGCTCTCTGATAGAAAAAATCCTTATCTACTCTTCTTTTCATAGCTTATAATTCATATTACAATTTATTTCTATATAATCACTATATTATAAAATTTTTCCCACATTGTCAACAAATTATACAAATATTACATAGCAAATAAAAACTGCTGCTATAACTCCTGCAACATGACTAATCATAGCGCATGACAATGTATGTCTAGTATTTTTTATCTTTAA
This sequence comes from Clostridioides sp. ES-S-0010-02, assembly GCA_020641055.1. Taxonomy (NCBI): domain Bacteria; kingdom Bacillati; phylum Bacillota; class Clostridia; order Peptostreptococcales; family Peptostreptococcaceae; genus Clostridioides; species Clostridioides sp. ES-S-0010-02. The sequence goes on along the minus strand of CP067345.1, from coordinate 308,472 downwards.
ACTCCCATAATAGATTGCCATTGTATAAAAAATAGTCTCAGAAGAGCCTACAATTGTAGCACCCATTTTTTCTACTAAACTGCCTATTCCAACTCTATGTGCAAGTTCGCTATACATTCCCAAGGCACCACTTCCAGATAAAGGTTTTACACTTATTAAACCTATTAATTCTTTTGGTATACTCATCATATTTGCTATTGGTGTAAATAACCATTCTAACATATCAAGGCCTTTACCAGTTTTAAATATTCCTATTGCTAAAAATATACCTATTATATAAGGTAAAATATCCCATGCAGCCTTTAAACCATCAATTGCTCCTTTTACAAAACTATCATATACATCTATTTTTTTATATTTACCATAAACTACTATGTACAAAATTATTACTGGTATAAGTAAGTTTGAAAATACTTCCATATATCTACATCCCCTTTATCTATATCTTCTTTGAAAAAATTTACATGTTATTATTGCTATTGCTGTAGATATTATGGTTGCAAATAAAGTTGTAAAAATTATTTCACTTGGGTTTTGAGCTCCCATATCCATTCTTAATTTAATTATAGTAAATGGAATTATCTGTATAGATGATATGTTTATTACCATAAACATAATCATATCATTGGTAGCTGTATCTTTTTTGTTATTTAAAGTCTGAAGCTCACTCATTGCTTTTAAGCCAAATGCTGTTGCACCATTACCAGCACCCAACATGTTCAAGGCAATATTCATAACTATATAAGACATTGCTTTGTGACCTTTTGGAATAGAAGGAAACAATCTTCTCATTATAGGATTTAATTTCTGACCTATTTTTTCAATCAAGCCTGACTCTTTTGCAATATTCATTATACCCATCCAGAGTGCCATAATACCAGCTAGACTTATTGCAAATTCTATACCTTTTGATGTTTCACTCAATATAACTTTATTTAATTCTCCCATATTTTTAGAAATCAAACTTCCTATTATTCCTATTGATACCATGTAAAACCATATTTTTCCTATTATAATCAACCTCCTCTTTAAATAATTTTATGATAGTTAGGTAATACTTTATACTTGAAAGTTGTACTATATTATGTTTTAGTATAAGTGTGGGAGTTTTTATAATTTTTAATATTTAATAATAATTAAGGAGAGAAATAATGAGAAATCTAACACTTCTTACTGATTTATATCAGCTTACTATGTTAAATGGCTATTTTGAAAAAAATATTCACGAAGACATTGTTGTATTCGATATGTTTTTTAGAAAAAACGCTTGTGATGGAGGGTATACTATAGTTTGTGGTATTGATCAGGTTGTTGAATACATAGATAACCTTCATTTTTCAGATGAAGATTTGGAGTACTTAAAAAGCTTAAATTTATTTTCTGACAAGTTTTTAAAATTTTTGAAAGAGTTTAAGTTTACAGGAGATATTTATGCTGTTGAAGAAGGGACTATAATGTTCCCTAATGAGCCATTGATTACTGTTAAAGCACCCTTGTATCAAGCTCAACTTATTGAAACAGCATTGTTGACAATAGTCAATTTTCAATCTCTTATTGCTACGAAAGCATCTAGAGTTTGCTTTGCAGCTCAAGGAGATACTGTACTTGAATTTGGATTACGTCGTGCACAAGGTCCAGATGCAGGTATATATGGAGCTAGAGCTGCTGTAATTGGTGGCTGTTCTGGAACTGCAAACGTATTAGCTGGAAAGATGTTTGATGTTCCTATAATTGGTACACATGCTCATAGTTGGGTACAAAAATTTGATACTGAGCTTGAAGCATTCCAAGCATATGCTGATGTTTATCCAGATAAATGCCTACTACTTGTGGATACTTATGATGTATTAAATAGTGGTGTACCTAACGCAATAAAAGTCTTCAAAAATATTTCTGAAAAAGGATACAAACCTATGGGTATAAGACTAGACTCTGGAGATTTAGCTTATCTATCTAAAGAAGCAAAGAAACAACTCGATAGTGCTGGTTTTTCAGATATTAGTATAACTGCATCTAATGACCTTGATGAATACACTATAACATCACTTAAGGCAGAAGGAGCTACTATAAATTCATGGGGAGTAGGTACGAAACTCATTACATCTTTCGATTCACCTTCTCTTGGAGGAGTTTACAAATTAGCTGCATCTTGTGAAAAAGGAACGCTTGAGCCTAAGATAAAGATTTCTGAAAATCCAGAAAAAATAAATAATCCTGGTTACAAGAAAGTTATAAGAATATATAACGAGGACAATAAAGCAGAGGCAGATTTAATTATGTTACATGATGAAGTTATAGATGAATCTAAACCTTTAGAAATCTTCCATCCTACATATACATGGAAAACGAAGACGTTTACAAATTATAAAGTTAAAGAGCTTCTTAAGCCATTGTATATAAAAGGAATATGCAAATATAATAAAAAACCTGTTCTTGAAATAAGAAATCATGTACAATATGAATTAAGTACTATCTGGGAACAATACAAAAGACTTTCGAATCCACACATTTACAAGGTTGATTTATCTAGAGATCTTTGGTATTTAAAAACAAAAATGATAGATTCTAAAAAAGTTTTATAGGCATTAATTATTTTTATTTAAGGGGGACTGTTTATTTATGGATGTTACAGATTACAGAATCATAGAAATTTTACAGGATGATGGGAGAATTTCTATGAAGGACTTAGGAAAAATAGTTGGTTTAACTTCTCCTGCAGTTTCAGAAAGAGTCAAGAGATTAGAAGAATCTGGTGTTATAGAAGGATATAAAGCAATTGTTAATCCAGATTCATTAGGTAGAGTTATAAAAGCGTTTATTCACATATCTCTTCCAAGTAATGGATATACAGAATTCATTGAGTCTGCTGGAAAGGACCCTAGAATTGTAGAATGTCACCACATAACAGGTGATGATTGCTTACTTTTAAAAGTTATTGTAAAAGATATGTATGAATTAGAAAACGTGATTGATACTATAAAGAAAATAGGTTCTACCAAGACATCTGTTATATTATCAACACCGATACAAGCAAAATCAATATTGTAAGATAAATTGAACATTAATGGTTTATTCGCTAATACACCATTAAATATTTTTAATAAAATTTTAAGTTTTGATGTAAAAAAAGTTGTCTTTTTTAATTCTATTAAAGACAACTTCTTTTAGGTTTTTAAAATTTGTATATTTTAAATTTAAATCAATTGTATAAGTCTTAAATTATATTAACTAACTTTATACATTTGTATAATTACTCTTATATAAGTAATTTGTTAGAATATATTCCATATAGGTCTTTAATACACCTACTTCTTCATCCTTGCCTAATAATTTTATAGTAGATACTATATCTGCATATCCAAGTAATATTATACCTATAGTATCTTCATCTACTAAATTAAATACATTAGCTAACTCTTTTTTACTCAAATCATTTTTCTTATATAAAGATAAAAGTGTCATATGATATCTTACATATTTACTTATAAGTTTATATGTCTGTATTGATAACTCTAAATTTGTACCCATATTATTTACTATTTGTGCACCTATTTTTTCATGATTTGTAAAATGAACTCTACCTGTTTCATCTAAAGTTACACTATCTGGCTTTCCTATATCATGTAAAAAGATTCCTAACTTTAATGCTTGTGACTTATTTATTTCATCATCAATATATAAATTCAAATAATTTGACACATGTTCTCTCAAATGATTTGGAAAAAATTCTTTGTCATTTAGCACTACTTCTAATTCTTTTAATGCATTTATAGAATGTTCAAAACAGTTAACAATATGATATTTACATTCTCCTACAGATTTCATTGCTTTTACTTTAGGGATTGCTTTTTCTAGTTCATTCTTTTTATCCAACTCTATAAACGTTTTATGTGTATCTTTCCTTTTTAAACTCTCTATTATAATTTTTCCTATTTCCATAAAATCACCTCAGATTCAGGTTTTATAAATCCAGAACTTGTTTATAAACAATATCCTTTTTTAATTTTCTATCTTTACAAACTACTTTTATTGCATCTTTTTTGTTCATACCACTTTCAATTAACTTTAAAACATATTCTCTATCTGTAAGAGCATCATAATCTCTTTTTTCTGATTTTTCACCATAGAAACCTTCTACTATTAATACAAACTCTCCTCTTACTTCGTTTTCTTCAAATATTTTTATAACAGTTTCTATATCTTCTCTTATTATCTCTTGATATTTTTTTGTGAGCTCTCTATTTACAGAAATTTTTCTATTTCCAAGAATTTTAAGCATATCTTTTAGTGTATCCTTCAATCTATGTGGTGATTCATAAAAAATTATAGTTCTGCTTTCCTCTTTTATTTCTTCTAGCTGTTGTCTTCTAACTTTTTTATCTCTATCCAAAAAACCTTCAAAAACAAATTTATGTGTATCCATACCAGAGCCAACCAACGCTGTTACAAATGCTGTTGCTCCTGGTAATACTTCTATCTCTATATTATTTTGTATGGACTGTCTTATTATCTCTTCTCCTGGGTCAGATATACCAGGCATACCTGCGTCACTTATTAAAGCTATGTTTTCTCCATCAATTAATTTATTGATTAAATAATCGCCTTTTGAATCTTTATTGTGCTCATGATAGCTAGTCAAAGGTTTTGAGATTTCAAAATGATTTAAAAGCTTTATACTGTGTCTTGTATCTTCTGCCGCAATTAAATCTACTTCTTTTAAGATTCTTAAAGTCCTATACGTTATATCCTCTAAATTTCCAATTGGTGTTGGACATATGTACAATTTTCCACTCATCTATAACTCTCCTATATCTTCATTATTATATATTGATTTTAATTCTTCTGTATAATTACCATCTTCTCCATAGACATATAGTGGGTCTAATATCTTAAGCTCTGGTCTGCCATCTTTTACAAATTGAACCAAAACCAAATTAGGTGCTTTTTTAGGTCTTGGATGAACAAACTGAATAACTTTTGGCTCTAATCTGTATTTTCTCCCTAAAGTTATTATATCAACCAATCTTGTTGGTCTATGTATCATGAAAAATTTACCTCTAGGCATAACTAATCTAGATGCGGTCTTTATTACATCCTCTAGATTACATTTTACTTCATGCCTTGATATTGCTTTTTTATCATTTGGATTTTTTATACCATCAATATGCATATATGGAGGATTTGATGTAACTACATGATATCCATTAACTTCCAAAACTTTGTCTATTGATTTTATATCTCCATTTATAATCTCAACTCTTTCTTCCAAATTATTTAGTTTTATAGAACGAGTTGCCATTTCATATACATCATCTTGTATTTCTACACCAATAATTTTCTTAGCTTCACTTTTACCTGCAATTAGAACTGGTATAATTCCTGTACCAGTGCCTAAATCAACAACTTTAGCATCTTTTTTTACTTTTGCAAAATTAGCTAATAAAACAGCGTCTATACCAAAACAAAACCCATTAGTATCTTGTATAATTTTAAGACCTTTTAATTGTAAATCGTCGATTCTCTCTGAATCTTTTAATTGTATGCCCATATATAACTCTCCTCAAATATTAGTAGCTCTAAGCATTAATTGCTTTAAAAAAGGTAGGAGAAGCCCTACCTTAAATTTAATCTTCTAATTTCTTTAACTCCTTTAGTGTAGCTTCATCTAATCCATCATTGCCCTTGCATTTACCACCACAGCCCTCACACTTTTTAGGCTCTTTAAGTATTTTTATATCTTCTCTTGTATATATTTTTACTGTTTTGTCTTGGAATTCCACTTTGATTTGTTCTAGCAAAGGATTTACCTCTACAACTTTTCCTTTTCCATCATCTGATTGCACCAATGCACCCACAACAGGCATTTTTTCTATTGCTTCACTATATACATCATGTTCATATTTTAAGCAACAGAATAATCTTCCACATATACCAGATATCTTTGTTGGATTTAAAGATAAGCTTTGGTCTTTTGCCATTTTTATTGAAACTGGTTGAAAATCACCTAACCAAGAAGAACAGCAAAGCTTTCTACCACAAGGTCCTAGACCTCCTATAGACTTTGCCTCATCTCTAACACCGATTTGTCTAAGTTCTATTCTAGTCTTAAATATGGCAGCTAAATCTTTTACTAATTCTCTAAAATCTATTCTACCTTCTGCTGTAAAGTAAAAAATCAATTTATTTCTATCAAATGTATATTCGCAATCTATTAAAAACATTGTTAACTCATGTTCTTTTATCTTTTGTTGACATAATTCAAAAGTCTCTTTTGCTTTTTCCTTATTTTCTAAATATATTTTCTTATCTTCTTCTGTAGCTATTCTTATAATTGGCTTTAAAGGAGAAACTAATTCGCTCTCGTCCATTTCTTTTGGCCCAACCACTACTTTACCATACTCTAAACCTCTTGCAGTTTCTACAACTACATCCATATCTTGCTCTATATTAAAATCAACAGGGTCAAAATAATATATTTTCCCCGCACTTTTAAACCTAATTCCTACTATTTTTATCATTTAATCACCTCGTATATATTTAAAGACATAACTTGTATGCTTATATTGAAATTACAATTACTTTTAATTTTAGTCTTTGTACCTTCTATTATATCAATAATTTTAGATAATTGAGAATAACTAATTTTTCCACTCATGTTTTGGATAAAAACTAGCTTATCTATATTTATTAACATATCTCTATTTACATTTTCTTTTAATAAAATAATGTCTCTAAAATAGTTTATCATAATATCCAATAAACTTATAATCTGATTTCTATATTTCTCCATGTTATTTGGTATATTTAGAATCTCTACTATATTTTTATCTAGCATTATTTGGATATATTGTTGTATATCGTCCCTCATTACTGAAAACTCAGCCGACTGAGATAAGTCTAAAGCATTTTCAATACTACCTCTTGAAAAAGTGGCCAATATTTGGGCTCTTTCTTCTTCTATGCCCTTATTTATTAAATAAGTTTTTAAATCTGCTATTGGTATAGGCGAAAACTTTATTATGTCACATCTAGATTTTATCGTTTCTAATAATGATTCTTTATTATTTGTGACTAAAATTATTATAGCGTAACTTGGAGGCTCCTCTAATGTCTTTAAAAGGGCATTTTGAGCTTCTACCGTCATCTTTTCAGCATTATTTATTATATATATTTTATAGTCTTTATGAGGTCGTACTACTATATCTGATTGTAAGTTTCTAATCTGAGCTATTTTTATACTATTTCCATCTGGATTTATAAGTACATAGTCTGGACTATTTTCTAGATTTACATAGTCAAGTAACAATTTTGATAGCTCATCAGCAAATTTCTTTTTTCCTATTCCATCTATTCCTTCAAACATATACGCATTATTAAGTTTATTTTTATTTATAGAATTTATTAAATATTTTTTTACAAAATCTTGTCCTATAATATTTTCAAAATACATATTTATCTCTCCATAGATTTTATTGAATCAAGAACTATTTCATAAACTTCATTATGTATACTTTCAATACTTCTTAATTTATTATTTGAAACACAATTTATTTTTTTCCAATCATATTTATCTGCTATATATAGAGCATTATTATAAGATTTCTTTAAATACTCTATATCACTTTCATGAATATCTTTCTCTTTTTCTCCTGTAATTTTGTTTTTTCTATTCTCCATAAGTTTTTCACTAAACTCAATAGGAACATCTAAAAATACAACACAATCAGGTTGAGGTATTTTAAATAAATTAAATTCATAATCAGCCAGCCAGTTAAGATATTCCTCTCTATCAGCAATGTCCATTTTAGAAGCTTGGTGCACCATATTAGAGGTTGTATATCTATCAGCGATAATTATTCCACCTTTATTATAAAATTCCTCCCAATCGGTTTTAAATGATGCATATCTATCCGCTGTAAAAAAAGTTGATGCTATATATGGGTCTACATCTGAGGCATTTTTACCAAAATCCCCTCTCAAATACATTTTTACCAAAGCAGATGATTGAGACTCATAGTTTGGATATTCTACCTTCTTAATCATATAGCCTTCTTTTTTTAGTCTTTCATATAATTTTTTTGTTTGAGTTGCCTTTCCACTCGCATCTGAACCACTCTCTATAATTATTAACTTACCTCTCATTTTAATATCCTCCATCTAAACATTTTGCCTATTTTAGTATATTATTCAAATAAATTTATATATAAATATTCTATAGATTCTTCATAGTAATCCTACTTTATATATGTTCTAAATCTATTATTTCTATAAAATTTAAAGTCATATCTTTAAGTCCACTTATAACCATACCTTTAGAACTACAAAACTTTAAATAATCTATTATTTCTTTACTTATTATTTCGCCAGGGGATATTATATTTATCCCTGGTGGATATGGTACTATAGATTCTCCACATACTTTACCTATGCTGTCATATATTTTAACACTTTTTTTAGTTTTATAAAATGCTTCTCTAGGTGTTAATATTTTCTGTGGAATATCAACAGGATATTTTATGTTATCTAGTTTTGTAGATTTAAATTCTTTTATTACAATATCATCTAATGCCGTTTCTAAACTAATGAAATCTTGAGTACTATTTCCTATTGTACAGATTAATAGAACGCCATAATAATTAGACAACTCTACCTGTATATTATATTTTTTTCTTAAGATATTTTCTAATTCATATCCTGTTAATCCTATATTTTTAGCAGATATGAATACTTTTGTTTTATCATTTGTACTATATATTTCAAGATTTTTATTAACATTATTTTTGAAATTTTGGATATTATCTAAAAGTTCTTCCATTAATTCCTTGCCTTTATTTTCATATATATCTACAGCTAATTCTAGTGAAGATAATAATAAGTAAGAAGGACTTGAAGATTCAGTAATTCTTAACATGTTTGAAATTTTATCTAAGTCAACTCTATCTTCCTGTACATGTATCATTGATGATTGAGTAAAAGATGGAAGTGTTTTATGAGTACTTTGTATAACCACGTCTGCACCTTGCTCAAGAGCTGTTTTAGGAAGTTTCTCACTAAGTCCTAAATGTGCACCATGTGCTTCATCTACTATTACTACCATATTTTTGCTATGTGCGTAATTACAGATATATTCCAAATCATATGTCATTCCATAGTATGTAGGATATGTAAGCAATATTGCTTTTGCATCTAAGTTTTTATCTATTATATCAATTACATTTATTACATTCACACCTTTTAAAATATTAGTATTTTTGCATATTTCGCAAGGAATATATTCTATATCTACATCACCCAAAATACATCCGTTTATAATAGATTGGTGACAGTCTCTATTCACAATTATTTTACTTTTAGGATTACACACTGACATTATTGCAGATTGGATGCCACAACTGCTTCCATTTATTAAATAATATGTATAATCACTTTTAAATACCATTGCAGTATTTTCTTGAGAGACTTTTATAATTCCTTCTGGGGAATGTAAATTATCTGTCCCTATTATCTCAGTTGTATCCATTTTATACAAATTTTCTAATACATTTATATATCCTAATTTTTCATATATTTTTCCCTTTTTATGTCCAGGCATATGAAAAGATATCACTTCTTTATTTACAATTTCACTCAGTTCATTAATTATAAACATATATTACTCCTTTTTCCCTATTGTTACCACTTGTTTGAAAACTTCGATTCCTATCTATTTTACCATTAAAAAAGATACAAATTAATATTTTTATAAAATAAAATACCTCATTCTAAATATTTAGAATGAGGTATTTAATATAAAAAAGTAAAAATTGAATTATTCTCTGTCATCAGACATTAAACTTGGTATTAAATACAATCCAGCTAGACCCACAACAAAGTATATTATTCTACTTATCATTTCATATGTTCCACCGAAAATGCTACCTATTAAATCTGTTCCTAGAATACCAATTGCTCCCCAGTTAAGTGCACCAATTATAGCTAAAACTAAAGCAACTTTCTTCATTCATATCACTCCTTAAGAATTAAATTTTTATGATAATCCATAATTCCTGTGTTTAGTTTTCCCAAAATGAAAAAAGAAATACGTAATTTTTTTGTTTTTTTTGACAAAAATAAAAAAAATTACGTGGCTACGTCCTACTCTCCCAGGCAGTTTCCCACCAAGTACCATCAGCGCTAGAGAGCTTAACTTCTGTGTTCGGAATGGGAACAGGTGTATCCTCTCTGCTATTGTAACCACATAATCTTTATGCTTAATATTACTATTAAGTTTTTGAAGCTAGTAAACTAGATTCTTTAGAGTTAGCACTCTAAAAACTACATATATATTTTAATCAATGAACATCAAATAAATATTGGTCAAGTCCTCGACCTATTAGTATCGATAAGCTAAATACATTGCTGCACTTACACCTTCGACCTATCAACCAGATAGTCTTTCTGGGGTCTTACCCTTGCGGTGGGAAATCTTATCTTGAAGTTGGCTTCGCGCTTAGATGCTTTCAGCGCTTATCCATTCCGTACATAGCTACCCAGCCATGCCCTTGGCAGAACAACTGGTACACCAGAGGTACGTCCATCCCGGTCCTCTCGTACTAAGGACAGGTCTCCTCAAATTTCCTACGCCTGCGACGGATAGGGACCGAACTGTCTCACGACGTTCTGAACCCAGCTCGCGTACCACTTTAATGGGCGAACAGCCCAACCCTTGGGACCTACTACAGCCCCAGGATGTGATGAGCCGACATCGAGGTGCCAAACCTCCCCGTCGATGTGGACTCTTGGGGAGATAAGCCTGTTATCCCCAGGGTAGCTTTTATCCGTTGAGCGATGGCCCTTCCACGCAGAACCACCGGATCACTAAGTCCGATTTTCATCCTTGCTCGACCTGTATGTCTTGCAATCAAGCTCTCTTTTGCCTTTACACTCTACGTACGATTTCCGACCGTACTGAGAGAACCTTTGAGCGCCTCCGTTACCTTTTGGGAGGCGACCGCCCCAGTCAAACTGCCCACCTGACAGTGTCCCAAGACCAGATTCATGGCCTATGGTTAGAGTCCCAGTACTACAAGGGTGGTATCCCAAGGATGGCTCCGCCAAAACTGGCGTCCTGGTTTCAAAGCCTCCCACCTATCCTGTACATGTAGTACCAAGACCCAATGTCAAGCTACAGTAAAGCTCCATGGGGTCTTTCCGTCCTGTCGCAGGTATCCGGCATCTTCACCGGAATTACAATTTCACCGAGTCTGTTGTTGAGACAGTGCCCAAATCGTTACGCCTTTCGTGCGGGTCGGAACTTACCCGACAAGGAATTTCGCTACCTTAGGACCGTTATAGTTACGGCCGCCGTTTACTGGGGCTTAAGTTCACTGCTTCGATTACTCTAACAGATCCCCTTAACCTTCCAGCACCGGGCAGGCGTCAGCTCCTATACATCGTCTTGCGACTTAGCAGAAACCTATGTTTTTGGTAAACAGTCGCTTGGGCCTATTCTCTGCGGCCACCGTATGGTGGCACCCCTTATCCCTAAGTTACGGGGTCATTTTGCCGAGTTCCTTAACAACAGTTCTCTCGCGGGCCTTAGGATACTCTCCTCACCCACCTGTGTCGGTTTGCGGTACGGGTACCTTTAACCTCGATAGAGACTTTTCTTGACAGTGTGAAATCAGCTACTTCGCTACTAAATTTCGCTCCCCATCACATCCCAGCATTATCAAAGCGGATTTACCTACTCTGACTGCCTCAATGCTTGGGCACACATAACCAACAGTGTGCTTAGCTTATCCTACTGTGTCATCCCATCTCTCAAACGGTTATCGGTAGTACAGGAATATCAACCTGTTGTCCATCACCTACGCCTTTCGGCCTCAGCTTAGGTCCCGACTAACCCAGGGCGGACGAACCTTCCCCTGGAAACCTTGGGTTTACGGCCTGTGGGATTCTCACCCACATCTCGCTACTCATGCCAACATTCTCACTCCCATACTGTCCACATGTCCTTACGGTCATGCTTCAACCCGTATGGGAAGCTCCCTACCCATCATTACTGATGCCGTAGCTTCGGTAGTAAGTTTTAGCCCCGGAAATCTTCGGCGCAGGATCACTCGACCAGTGAGCTATTACGCACTCTTTGAATGAGTGGCTGCTTCTAAGCCAACATCCTGGTTGTCTGTGCAATCCCACATCCTTTACCACTTAACTTACATTTAGGGACCTTAGCTGACGATCTGGGCTGTTGCCCTTTCGACTATGAATCTTATCACCCACAGTCTGACTCCCAAGTATAAGATGACGGCATTCGGAGTTTGATAGTCTTCGGTAGGTGCAATACCCCCTAGGACATTCAGTGCTCTACCTCCGTATCTCTCACCTTGAGGCTAGCCCTAAAGCTATTTCGGGGAGAACCAGCTATCTCCGGGCTCGATTGGAATTTCACCGCTACCCACAAGTCATCCCCGAGCTTTTCAACGCTCGTGGGTTCGGACCTCCACGAAATTTTACTTTCGCTTCATCCTGCTCATGGGTAGGTCGCCCGGTTTCGGGTCTACGTCAAGTAACTGAACGCTCAGTTAAAACTCGCTTTCGCTACGGCTCCACACCTTAAGTGCTTAACCTTGCTACTTAACGTAACTCGTTGGCCCGTTCTACAAAAAGTACGCGGTCACACAAGAAATGTGCTTCCACAGCTTGTAAGTGCAGGGTTTCAGGTTCTATTTCACTCCCCTCCCGGGGTTCTTTTCACCTTTCCCTCACGGTACTATACGCTATCGGTCACTAGGTAGTATTTAGCCTTGGAGGGTGGTCCCTCCTGCTTCCCACAGGGTTTCACGTGTCCCGTGGTACTCTGGATCATATCTGAAGTTTTCTCGTTTGACATACAGGACTATTACCTTCTGTGGTGGGTCTTTCCAAACCTCTTCAATTACGATACCTCTTCGTTTAAGATATGTCCGCAACCCCAATAAAGAAAACTTTATTGGTTTGGGCTATTCCGCGTTCGCTCGCCGCTACTTACGGAATCGAATTTCTTTCTCTTCCTTCAGGTACTTAGATGTTTCAGTTCCCTGAGTTCCCCTCATTAAGCTATGTATTCACTTAATGATACTTAGACATTACTCTAAGTGAGTTTCCTCATTCGGAAATCTTCGGATCAAAGTTTACGTGCAACTCCCCGAAGCTTATCGCAGCTTATCGCGTCCTTCATCGGCTCCTAGTGCCAAGGCATCCGCCCTGCACCCTTAATAACTTGACCAGTTAAAAAGGTTTGATAGATTAGAAGCTATCAACTTCGATAATTTTTAAAAGTTATCAACTTTATATATTACAAATTAGATGTCATATCACTAAATATATATATGCAGTTTTCAAAGTGCTAACGCACAGCGCCAACAGATAAATCCTGTTGCTTAAAGTGCTAACACACAAGGCCAACAAACAAACTTCACATGCGTTCAGTTTATACTGTTGCTCAAAGTGCTAATTGAGTATTCGTAAAAACGAACCCTCAAAATTAAACAGTAGGCAATTCTCCTTAGAAAGGAGGTGATCCAGCCGCACCTTCCGATACGGCTACCTTGTTACGACTTCACCCCAGTTATTGATTCCACCTTCGACGACTTCTTCCAAAAGGTTAGATAATCGGCTTCGGGCGTCTCCAACTCCCGTGGTGTGACGGGCGGTGTGTACAAGACCCGGGAACGCATTCACCGCAGCATTCTGATCTGCGATTACTAGTAACTCCAGCTTCATGTAGGCGAGTTTCAGCCTACAATCCGAACTGAGAGTAGCTTTAAGGGATTAGCTCCACCTTACGGCTTGGCAACCCTCTGTACTACCCATTGTAGCACGTGTGTAGCCCTAAGCATAAGGGGCATGATGATTTGACGTCATCCCCACCTTCCTCCAGGTTATCCCTGGCAGTCTCTCTAGAGTGCCCAACTTAATGATGGCAACTAAAGACAAGGGTTGCGCTCGTTGCGGGACTTAACCCAACATCTCACGACACGAGCTGACGACAACCATGCACCACCTGTCACCAATGTCCCCGAAGGGAACTCTCCGATTAAGGAGATGTCATTGGGATGTCAAGCTTAGGTAAGGTTCTTCGCGTTGCTTCGAATTAAACCACATGCTCCGCTACTTGTGCGGGTCCCCGTCAATTCCTTTGAGTTTCACTCTTGCGAGCGTACTTCCCAGGCGGAGTACTTAATGCGTTAGCTGCGGCACCGAGGGGGGTAACCCCCGACACCTAGTACTCATCGTTTACAGCGTGGACTACCAGGGTATCTAATCCTGTTTGCTCCCCACGCTTTCGTGCCTCAGCGTCAGTTACAGTCCAGAGAGCCGCCTTCGCAACTGGTGTTCCTCCTAATATCTACGCATTTCACCGCTACACTAGGAATTCCACTCTCCTCTCCTGCACTCAAGTCTCCCAGTTTCAAGAGCTTACTACGGTTGAGCCGTAGCCTTTCACTCCTGACTTGAAAGACCGCCTACGCACCCTTTACGCCCAGTAAATCCGGATAACGCTAGCCCCCTACGTATTACCGCGGCTGCTGGCACGTAGTTAGCCGGGGCTTCCTCCTCAAGTACCGTCATTATCTTCCTTGAGGACAGAGTTTTACGACCCGAAGGCCTTCATCACTCACGCGGCGTTGCTGCATCAGGCTTTCGCCCATTGTGCAATATTCCCCACTGCTGCCTCCCGTAGGAGTTTGGACCGTGTCTCAGTTCCAATGTGGCCGATCACCCTCTCAGGTCGGCTACTGATCGTCGCCTTGGTAAGCCGTTACCTTACCAACTAGCTAATCAGACGCGGGTCCATCCTGTACTGGCTCACCTTTGATATTCAAGAGATGCCTCTCAAATATGTTATCCCGTATTAGCATACCTTTCGGTATGTTATCCGTGTGTACAGGGTAGGTTACCCACGCGTTACTCACCCGTCCGCCGCTCTTTACCGAAGTAAATCGCTCAACTTGCATGTGTTAGGCACGCCGCCAGCGTTCATCCTGAGCCAGGATCAAACTCTCAAATAAAAGTTTATCAGGCTCAGATACTATTGTTATCTAAATATCTGGCTTTATGGTTTGTTTCTTGTTTTTATAAATTAACCTACTGTTTAATTTTCAAAGTTCATTTTTCATGTTTGCCCTTTTCTTGGGGACAAGTAATACTATATCACCTTAAAAATAATTCGTCAATACTTTTTTTGTTTTTTATTTTAAAAAAGGTTATAACTCTTTGTTTTTTTTAATACTTTTAACTAAAACTAACAGATATAACCCTTGATATTACAAGTAACACATGCATATACAGTTTTTCCTATTTTGCAATTTTATTTTCGTAAGAATATGAGTTGGCTCTGACTCTATCTGCCCAAACATTTATACTCTTAACTTTATTAACCTTAGTTGTACTTTCAAATATATCCATTGCATCCTTACAAAAATATACCATAACATCAAGAACTAAAAATCCAATACAAACTAAACATAAAAAATCAATTACTTGAAACATCACACATTCCCCCAATAATTTTTTATATATAGTATTCTCAAAAATTATTCCTTTTTCCTTCCCAAAAATTACTTTAAATATTTTCATAATAAATTACTTTCAATCATATTTTCTAAATATAAAGTTCCAATCAACAAAAACTAATATCAATTTGTAACGTTTGTTGGTAATTTATAAATTAAATACATGAAAACTTCTTTAGAACATATAAAAAGCATTCTACATTGACATTTTAAATAAAATAAAGCTATTTATTGATAATTTAATAGCTCTATTTTATTTAAAACTTAGTAGAATGCTTGTATTTTTTATTTTTCTTCTTCTTCTTTATTTTGATTATTATCAATAGGTTTCATAGTAGGGAATAATAATACATCTCTTATAGATGGAGAATTAGTTAATAGCATAATAACTCTATCTATACCTATTCCTAGTCCACCTGTAGGAGGTAAACCTACTTCTAATGCTTTTAAGAAATCATCATCCATCTCAAAAGCTTCATCATCACCTAATTCTCTTTTTCTCAATTGGTCCATAAATCTTCCTTTTTGGTCAATTGGGTCATTAAGCTCAGAAAATGCATTAGCTAACTCCCATTTATTAGCAAAAGCTTCAAATCTATCAGTTCTTCTTGGGTCTTCAGTATTTCTCTTAGATAATGGAGATACTTCAACTGGATGATGTGTTATAAATGTTGGTTGGATTAATTTATCTTCTCCAAACTCTTCAAAGAAAGCATTTATTACTTCCCCTCTTCTCATTCCAGGCTTTATTTCTATTCCTTTTTCTCTAGCAACTTCTAATGCTTCTTCATCTGTATTTATTGCAGAAAAATCTACACCAGAATATTCCTTCACACAATCTTCCATAGTCATTCTCTTCCAAGGAGGTGTAAAGTTTATTTCTGTTCCTTGATAGTTGATTATCATGCTTCCTGTAGCAACTTCAGCCATATGTGCAACAACATTTTCTGTTATCTCCATCATATCAGTGTAGTCTGCATATGCTTGATATAATTCTATAGCAGTATATTCAGGATTATGTTTTAAATCCATACCTTCATTTCTAAACATTCTTCCCATTTCATAAACTTTATCAAATCCACCAACAATAAGTCTCTTTAAGTATAATTCGTTTGCTATTCTTAAATACATTGGTATATGTAAAGTGTTATGGTTAGTTATAAAAGGTCTAGCATTCGCTCCACCAGCTATAGTATTTAATATTGGAGTCTCAACTTCTAAAAATCCTCTGTCATCTAAATACGCTCTCAATGCCTTTAATGCTTTCGTTCTAATTAAAAAAGCATTTTTTACTTCTGGGTTCACTATTAAATCAACATATCTTTGTCTATATCTTAATTCTTGATCTTTTAATCCATGATATTTTTCTGGTAAAACTTGTAAAGATTTGCATAATAATACTACAGATTTAGCCTTTACAGATATTTCGCCCCTTTTAGTTCTAAATATTTCCCCTTCAATACCAACTATGTCTCCAATATCATATGTTGAAAATACACTATATTCTTCTTCCCCTATAGCATCTAATCTTACATAAGATTGAATTCTTCCTTCTTGGTCTTGAATATCTATAAAACCAGCTTTACCTTGTATTCTCTTGCTCATGATACGTCCTGCTATTTTTGTAGTTTGACCTTCAAGAGTTTCAAAGTTATCTTTTATTTCCATAGAATAATGAGTTCTATCATATCTACTTTCTTTGAAAGGGTCTCTACCTGATTCTTGTAATTTTTTTAGTTTATCTCTTCTTACTTGAAGTACTTCACTAAGGTCTTCTTGAATTTGTGCTTCTTCATTGCTTTGTTGATTATTTTTCATTTTTTTCCTCCAGATTATCTTCTTATTTCTAATATTTCAAACTTAGCAACTCCATCAGGAACTTGCACCTCTACAACCTCTTTAACAGCTCTTCCTAAAAGCGCTTTTCCTACAGGAGATTCGTTTGATATTTTGCCATCATATGGGTCTGCTTCTGTTGAACCAACTATAGTATATTCAACATCTTCATCAAATTCTAAATCTTTAACTTTAACTATTGAACCTATTGTAACAACATTAAGGTCTATTTTGCTTTCATCTATGATAACAGCTTTTCTAACCATATTTTCTAATTTTAAGATTCTTTCTTCAACCTGTGCCTGTTCCTTTTTAGCTTCATCATACTCAGCATTTTCAGATAAATCACCAAAAGATATAGCAACCTTTATTCTCTCTGCAACTTCTTTTCTCTTTACAACCTTTAAATTCTCTAATTCTTCTTCTAATTTATCGTATCCCTCTTGTGTCAATAAAAACTCTTTATTCTCTTCCATTATAAATACAACTCCTTCACAAATTTCTTAGGAATTTTCCTAATTATATTTTAAAATTTTTATAATCTTTTTTTAATTTATGCGCTATATTATAAGTCACTATTATTTTTATGTCAAGGAGTCTTCCATATAGTACTCCAATTTCGACACAACTTCTTGATAGTCTTCTATTTTATTAATTTCATCTCTTAATCTTGCAGAGTTTCTAAGACCTTTTAAATACCAAGCGATGTGTTTTCTCATTTCCCTTACAGCTACATACTCTCCATGTTCTTCTACTGCAAGCTTTAAATGTTTAATGGCAGTACTTATCTTTTCGTTAAGAGTTGGCTCTGGCAAAATCTCGCCTGTATTCATATAATGGTTTATTCTTTTAAATATCCATGGGTTACCCTGAGCACCCCTACCTATCATTATAGCATCACAACCCGTTTTGTCTAACATATTTATTGAATCTTCTATTGTAAATACATCACCATTTCCTATAACAGGTATATTTAAATTTTTCTTAATATCTGCAATTATATTCCAGTCTGCTTTACCTGTATAATATTGCTCTCTCGTTCTTCCATGTATTGCTAAAGCACTTATTCCACAAGCTTCTGCTATCTTTGCTATCTCAACAGCATTTATACTATTATCATCCCATCCTTTTCTTATTTTTAAAGTAACTGGTTTCTTTGAATTCTTCACTACTGCCTTTAATACCTGCTCTGCAAGTTTAGGATTTTTCATAAGTGCTGAACCATCCCCATTTTTAACTACTTTTGGAGCTGGACATCCCATATTTATATCAAGGATTTCATTTGGATATTCGTTCATTATTTCTGCTGCTCTTCCCATAAAATCTGGCTCAGAACCAAATATCTGAACAGCTACAGGATGTTCTTCTTTTTCTATCTTAAGCATTTTTTTAGTATTTTCATCATCATAGCAAAGTGCCTTACCATTTATCATTTCTGTATATAAAAGTCCACATTCTTGTTCTTTACAAATTAATCTAAATGGAAGGTCTGTTACCCCTGCCATAGGTGACAGAAAAACTTTATTTTTTAATTCTAAATTTCCTATTTTCATCGTTTTTCTCCTATTTTTTTCCTTTGTTTTTGTGATTTTATTTCTAAATCTGCATTTCCTCATTATAATATACCACATAACACTAAAAAACTATCATAAAAAGGGAACTGGATATATAATCCAATTCCCTGTATTAATTATTCTTGGTTTTTTTCATATATTATTCTTAATCCTTCTAGCGTTAAAAAACCATCTACATAATCTATACTTTTTGTTTCTGAAGCAATTAGTTTAGCTAGCCCACCTGTAGCTATAACTTTAACATCATCACAATTTAATTCTTTTTTCATCATATTTATTATTTTATCAACTAAACCTACATATCCATAAATTATGCCAGATTGCATAGCTGATACAGTACTTTTACAAATAGTCATACCTGGTTTTGCTAATTCTACTCTAGGCAATTTAGATGCACTTTGGAATAATGCCTCACTAGATATCTTTATTCCTGGTGCTATTGTACCCCCTAGATATTCACCTTTTTCAGAAATAGCACAAAATGTAGTTGCTGTTCCAAAATCTACAAGTATACTTGGTGCCCCATATTTTTCTATGCCTGCTACAGCATTAACTATCCTGTCTGCTCCAACTTGTTTTGGATTATCATATTTTATATTTAGACCTGTTTTTATGCCTGGACCTACTATCAATGGATGCTTTTTACAGTATTTTATACAAAAATTTTCAAGAGAATGCATAACGTTTGGAACTACAGATGATATTATTACATCATCAATAGCATTTATATCCACATCATCATACTTAAATAAGCTACTTATTAGAATTCCATATTCATCAGATGTTTTTTCCTTATCTGTTTTAATTCTCCAATAATTAACTAACTTGTCACCTTTATATATACCTAAAACCATATTAGTATTTCCAACATCAAATACTAGAAGCATATGTCATTAACCTTCTTTCTATTTTTTGCTTTTCTTAAGTACAGCAGCAACGGCAGCTACTACTAAAGCTCCTACTATTGCTTCTGGTACTCCATTTGCTGCGGCAAGAGCCATTATAACCTTTCCTGCTGAACCATTTTGACCCATTGCTTGAAGATACTTGTCAGCATATAAGACATATATCATTCCTAAAACACCAGCTGTATTTAACAAAGAACCTACAGCTCCTGTAATTAATCCAGATATGTATACCTTACTTGTAGCATTGATTATTAGTTGATATACATAATAGGCCAATATACCTATCATAACTCTTGGCAATATTGAAACTAATGGATTTATAAAAACAAAAGATGTTACCGTTGGGTTTACTATAGCGTTTAAAAGACTTGATACTCCAAATATAAAGCCTATTGCTGCCCCAACTATTGGTCCTTCCATAATAGCTCCAATAATAACTGGTATATGCATTATAGTTGCTTTTGTAGGTCCAACTGGAATAAATCCCAATGGAGTCATAGATAGCATAATAGAAATAGCTGATAGTACCCCTATTATAGTCATCTTTCTTACATTTACTTTTCTTACTGATGCACTTGTGTTCATCATAAAAAATACACCTCCGTTCCAGCTCACTAACGATGCCGGACTACTTAATTTTTTGATTTTTCTTACTCTTGTTTCTTATCATTATGAGTCAGGCTACTACTTTCAGGATGCCTGCTCTAACAAGAATAATTTTATCAAGATGAGTTGTCATTGTCAACAATTTGACAAGAAAAATATGCTAATTTCATCATATTTCTCATTTTTTTACTATGTCTTTATATGCTATTATATTTTCTACACTATCAGCTTTTTTTACTGCATTTATTATACTTTTTTCCACAGCCTCTACAGCCAATGAACCTAATAACGTTATATCTGCTTCTATTTCACCTTTTGACATTGTGAATATTGTATCTCCATCATGAGGTGTATGGATAGGAAAAATAGCTTTTGCATACCCATCATGACCCATTTGAGATATTTTTTTACATTCAGCTTTAGTCAGTTTAGCATTCGTAGCTATAACTCCAATTGTAGTATTATCTATACTAAATCCACCTTTACTTGCACCTTGTTTCATCAATTTATATGTATCAATTGTTTCTGTTTTTTTATCATTTAAGGCGCCTGCTATAACCTTACCATCCTCATAAACATCTCCAAGAGCATTTACAGCAATTAATGCAGATACAATCAATCCATTATCTAGTTTTATAGAATAACTTCCTATTCCACCTTTCATAGCATATTCTTGCCCTCTTATCTTTCCAACAGTAGCTCCACATCCTGCTCCATAATTACCTTGATTTAAAACAGTTGTATTTGCCACCTCACAAGCTTTATAACCCATTTGTATATCTGGTCTACACTTAAAATCTCCTACTCCTAAATCAAATAAAACTGCTCCAACAACTATAGGAACTTTTCCAACTCCAACATCAAAACCAATTCCTCTTTCTTCTAAGTATCTACTTACTCCACAAGTAGATTCAAGACCATATGCAGAACCTCCTGCTAAAACTATAGCATGAACTTTTTGAACCATATTTACAGGGTCTAATAAATCGGTTTCTCTGGTTCCTGGAGCCGACCCTCTTACATCAACACCACAAACTGCACCTTCTTCACAAATCACTACTGTACATCCAGTCAGCCCTATTCTATCCTCAACTTGCCCAACCTTTAAACCTTCTATATCTAAAATATTATCATACATATCCATTTTCTCCTCTTATAGAAACTTCACCCGAAACAATTTCTTTTACACTTCCATCACTACCCTGAACTACTAAGTTACCATCTTCATTTATATCTAAGCATTTAACTAATTCTTTATCATTTCCTTTTAGTACATATATATTCTTATCTATAATAGCAGAATAATCTCTACATATTTTTAAAGTTTCTTCTTTTGAGTTATTTGCAATATAATCTAAATATAACTTTTCAAATTCAGCCAATACATTTCTGACAATATCTACTCTAGACAATTTGTATCCTTCTTTATACAATGAGGTAGCTTTCTCAGCTATTTCTGAATCAAAGTCCATTATTTTAACATTTATTCCAATACCAAGAACAACATAATTTGTTCTTTCAATCTCAGCAGACAATTCTGTTAGTATACCACATATTTTTTTCCCATTTAAAATAACATCATTTGGCCATTTTATCAAAGTCTTTGCCCCTAGATTATTTAAAGCTTGTGTTACACTTGCTCCTGCTATTAAAGTTATAAATGGTGCTTTAAACGGTTCCATATCTGGTTTTAGAATAATACTCATCCAAATTCCTTCATGGGGTTTGGAATCCCAAGTTCTTCCTAATCGTCCTTTTCCCATATTTTGATGTTCACTTAAAATCACAGTTCCATCTATACTATTCACAGCCACTCTTTTTGCGTATTCATTGGTTGAATCTATAGTATCAAGATGCTCAATATTCTTACCAATAAACTCTGTATTTAATTTATAGTAGATATTCTGTGGACTTAATAAATCAGTTGGATTTTCTGCTAATCTATAACCTTTCTTATTTACAGATTCTATATTATATCCCTCTTCTTTTAGAGCTTTCATATGTTTCCATATAGCTGCACGTGACACACCTAATTGCTTTGACAACTCTTCACCCGAAATAAACTCAGATTTATTATTTAATATAATTTCTATTATCTTCTCTCGCATACTTCACCTCTAATATGATATGATTTCATGACTTCTTTTCTTCTAATAAGTAATTATACATTATTAATATATTTTTAATACTACTAATTTTAAAATTCCTTTTTAATATATTATCATAAGTAAACTTATATACCCATACCATTAATTCCCATAGCTTAATATTTTGCCTAATCTTTGCTAAAATCACAAAAAAAACTGAAAGTATTAATTAGATTGATATATGCAAATATACTTTGTTTATCAATTTAACATTATACTTTCAGTCTTAATATTTAATCCTTAATAGATAATACTCTTAAAATAATCAATATTTTAAAATTATTTATCTTCATCAGATTTATTTTCTTGATTTTTATTTATATCAACAACATTGTTTCTTTCTTCTCTATCTTTTTCTAGATTTATAGTTAATTGCTCTTCATTTTCTTTAGGAGAATTTTCCTCTGTAATTGCATTTTCAATATCATTTAATGGTAATTCTTTATTAAATGCTTTTATAAATTGATCTGCATCTAAAGTTTCATAGATAAGTAAGGCTTGTGCTACATACTCCAGTCTATCCATGTTTTCTTGTAATATACTTCTTGTCTTATCATATGCACCATCAACTATACGTTTTGTTTCTTGGTCTATCTCAAAAGCAACCTCTTCAGAATAGTTTCTCTTACTTGAAAAACTATTACCTAAAAATACTTCATCATCACTGTCAAATGACATTGGACCAAGTTTAGAACTCATTCCATATTTTGTTACCATACTTCTTGCAGTAGCTGTAACTCTTTCTAAGTCATTTGATGCTCCTGTAGACACATCTTTTAGCACTAACTCTTCTGCTACTCTACCTCCAAGTAAAACTACTATGTTTTCTTTCATCTCATTTTTAGTAGCATAGAACTTATCTTCAACAGGAAGCTGCATTGTAAATCCTCCTGCTCTTCCTCTTGGTACTATTGTAACTTGATGAACAGGACTTACTTCCTCAAGTATATGAGCACAAACTGCATGCCCGCCTTCATGATATGCTGTAAGTCTTCTTTCTTTTTCACTTATTACTCTCGATTTCTTAGCTACACCTGCTATAACCTTTGTTATAGCTTCTTCTATAGTTTCCATCTTAATTTTCTTTTCTCTTTTTCTAGCTGTTAGTATTGCAGCTTCATTCATTAAGTTTTCTATATCAGCAGGAGTAAATCCTGGTGTTCTTCTAGCTAATACATCCATTTTAACATCATCATTTAGCGGTTTATTTCTTGAGTGAACTTTAAATATAGCTTCTCTACCTTTTACATCTGGTGTACCAACAACTACTTGTCTGTCAAATCTTCCTGGTCTAAGTAAAGCTGGGTCAAGTATATCTGGTCTATTTGTTGCTGCCATGATTATTATACCTTGGTTTACTCCAAATCCATCCATCTCAACTAGAAGTTGATTAAGAGTTTGTTCTCTTTCATCATGACCTCCACCAAGACCTGCTCCTCTCTTTCTACCAACTGCATCGATTTCATCTATAAATATTATAGCTGGAGCGCTTTTTTTAGCTTGCTCAAATAAATCTCTTACTCTTGAAGCCCCAACCCCAACAAACATCTCAACGAAATCAGAACCACTTATACTGAAAAATGGCACTCCTGCTTCTCCAGCAACTGCTCTTGATAGATATGTTTTACCAGTTCCAGGAGGTCCTACCATAAGCATTCCTTTTGGTATCCTTGCCCCTAATTCAATATATTTCTTAGGATTCTTCAAGAAGTCTACTACTTCTTGTAAATCTTCTTTTTCTTCATCCAATCCAGCTACATCTTTAAACGTAACTCTAGTTTTTTCATCATCCTTATGAACCTTAGCCTTTGACTTACCAAAGCTCATAACCTTTCCGCCTCCACCTTGAGACTGATTCATAAATACAAACCAAAGAATTACCATAAAGAATATTAACAGTAATGTAGGTAGCATCTCAACAAACCAAGGTGTAGATGGTTTAGCTTCACCACCAAATGTTAATTTTCCAGCCTTAGCTTGATCTAACACTTCATCTGCAAGTTTATCTCCCATTATTTCTGTTGGAACATATGATTTAAACTTTGTATTTGTATCTTTTATAGTACCTTCTACAGAAGTTTGATTTACAAAGTACAATCTTGATATATTCTCATCTGTTAATTCCCTATATACTTGGGAAAATTTTAAATCTTTTATTTTTTCTGTAGGCTTACCTGAGAATTGAACTATACCTACTATAATTATAAAAACAAGTAGATAAAAACCTGCCCCTTTTAGCAACTTATTCAATATAGAAGCCCTCCTTTCATACATTGCTTTGCCCTATAATTTGTTAAAATTAATTTTTAATACTTCTTTTGTGCTTTCATCAATTTTATAATTCTCACTGATTTTATAATCTCCAACACATATTATTCCTTCACTATCTGTGATTATAGGAATTTTACATCTTTCTTCTCTTGGGATTTTTAAATCTATGAATAAATCCTTCACTTTTTTACTTCCCATAGCAAGTTTTATCTTATCACCTTGCCTTCTGCTCCTTATTACTATACCCCCTTTTACCTTATTAAAATCAAACCCTTTAGATGAATTGTCTAATTTCATACTCTTATACCTATCTATACTCATTACTTGGGTCTCAATAATTTGTTTTAATTCTTTTATTTTTATAAACCCATTACTAGGTATATTGTAATAAAATTCAATTTCCTCACTAACAATTTCCTCATTGGTTAATATTATACTGTCTTTTTTTCTATAAACAAATATATTTCTCGGAAGAGTTATCATTTTATTTACTTTTGAATCACTTTCTAAAGACATTATGTCCTCTATATGTTTTTGATCAACAAAATTAGTATCTCCTAGTATATGTTTTATAGAATTTCTAAGAACCCTAACTTTGATAGCATCATGTAAGCAAATAAAATCTTCTAAATTTATCTCTACAAAGCTCTTTTCTTTTATATTTGAAACTTCTCTAAATTTAGCTTCTGCCTCTTTCTCAATATAATCGTTGTCACTTTTTAAGCTATTGCTCATCCTCACTATAGATTCTATTACATTTGAATTAAAATTATCCTTCATATATGGTAAAAGGTCTAACCTTATTTTATTTCTAGTGTATATGTTTTCTAAATTTGTTTTATCTATTCTAGGATTTAAATTATGAGCCTTACAATATTCCTCTATATCTATTCTCTCTACATCCAAGATTGGTCTAATTATACAGTTATCTCTAATATAATCAATTCCTTTTAACCCTTTAAGACCTGTTCCTCTCATAATACGCATCATGACAGTCTCAGCTTGGTCATTGAGATTATGGCCTATAGCTATTTTGTTAGCTTTAATCTTATCCTTAATTTCATAAAACATTTCATATCTTAGCTTCCTTGCTCCTTCTTCTAATGATAACCCCTCATTTTCACAATATTTTGGTACATTAATAGACTTTACAAAGAATACAATTCCCATATCCTCACAAAGCTTAGATACATATAATGCATCTTTTTGAGCTTCTATTCCTCTTATTTGATGATTTAAATGTGCTGCATATATTTCTATATTAAAATCTTTTTTTAATCTATTTAGTACATGCAATAAACAAACTGAATCAGGTCCTCCAGAAAGACCCAAAACTATTTTATCGCCTTTTTGTATTAAATTATGTTTATTTATAGTACTTAGTACCTTATCAAATATCATATTTATCCCTCTTACACTTAGTTTTATTCACTTTTAAGTATACTTTCTATAAAAAAACGCTAAACCCTTGTATCAATTTTAAGAAATTAAAGTTTAATATAAATATAATAATACCAAATAAATTAAATAAAAGGTAGTTTTTTCACTACCTTTATAAAATTTCTGGAAAATAGCTATAGTTATTATTTAATATCTATGTATATATCTATTTTGTTTCTACCTAAAAATAAATCTTGTATCTTTATATTATAGTCTATTTTCAATTTTATGTGTTCCCCTTCTTGTATATTTATATCCAATTCTCTTGTGTCAATATCAATTAATAAGGTACCTTGTGGGGTTACATATTTTGTAGTACTGCTTTCTCCACATTTAAACATCATAGTTGAATTAATAGAACCAAACTTTTTAATACTAACTTCATTTTTAAGTATTTTTATAGTATTAGTTATTTCTATATTGTCTTCTTTTTCCTTGTAAATAACATATATTCCATCATTTTTATAAAAAATTTTACCAAAAGTAGTCATCTCTATGGTGTCCATATTACCTTTTTCATCATATTGTCTAGTATTTATGCTTATTTTTACACTCAACGATTTTTCCTCCATAGACTTCTTCATATAAACTAATATTTTTGTATCTCCACTTTTTGAATTTTATCAATTTTTTTCTTTAAAAATTCTTTCGCTATATCTGAAAATTTTTCATGTATGTCTGATACATAATATTGATAAATTCCATGAGCTTCTTTGCTATTTATAATGTTTCTTTCTTCTAAAATCTTTTTTAAATCTTTAGCTGTCTCTTTAGCTGGATTAACCAATTTTATGTGTTCTCCAACCTCTTCACCTATTGTTCTCTTTAAAATAGGATAATGAGTACATCCTAATACCAAAGAGTCTATATTCTTATCTTTTAATTCTTGTAGATATATCTTTGCTGTTAACTTAGCTACTTCTGTGTTAGCCCATCCTTCTTCAACAATTGGTACAAATAAAGGACATGCTTTATTAACAATTTCTATATTTTTATCTATTTTAGATATTTCTAAATTATATGCCTTTGAACTTATAGTTCCTTCTGTTCCAATTATACCTACAGTCTTGTTTTTAGTGGAACTTACAGCTGTCCTAGCACCGGCTTCTATAACTCCTATTATTGGTATATCATATTTTTCTTGAGCCTCTTTTAAACTTCTCGCAGTAGCAGTATTACAAGCTATAACTATAGCTTTTACATCCTTAGTTTTTAGAAAATTTATAGCTTGAAAAGTATATTTAATTATAGTCTCCTTAGATCTCGAACCATATGGTATTCTAGCAGTATCTCCAAAATATATTATATCCTCATTTGGTAATATCTTCATTATTTCTTTCAAAACCGTCAATCCGCCTAATCCCGAATCAAAAACTCCTATTGGTCTATTGCTCATTTTTATACAACACCTACTTTACATTTTTGTGTTTAACAACATCTTATTTATCGCTAAAATTTATTTTTATATTCACAGTTAATATATTATTACCTAAATGATTATTATAGTTTATTTTAAACAAAAAATAAAGGAGCTATCTCAAATTAGAAAATAATTTCTAGAAAAAGACAACTCCTCTCAGTACTCAAAAATTTAAATTTATTTTGCAAACACATGATTCCCTATTCTCAGATATGGATTTAGTCTATTTATCCATTTGCAAGTGGCTATTTCTGGGTTCCAGAAATATACTGCTTTATTTGTTGGGTCAGTTCCATAAAGAGCTTCTTTAGCTGCTTTACATGCTGAATCTGTTGGTGTCTTGTTTATTGAACCATCAAGCACAACTGAGAAAGCATTCTTCTGATATATAACTTCCTCTATTGAATCTGGAAATCTAGGGTCCAATACTCTGTTTATTACTACAGCTGCTACAGCAACCTGTCCCTCATAGCTTTCTCCTCTAGCTTCACCTGCAACCAATTTAGACAGTAACATTAAATCATTATCAGATAAATTTATTACTTCCTTTTTTGCTACATTTTTTTCTTGTTTGTTTACTTTCTTAGCTGTCTCTGTTGGCTCATCTGCATATACCTCTTTAATAGGCATAAATATATAGGTTAAAGCTAGTAATATAGCTATCAGTTTACTCCACCTGTCCATGATTAAAACCACTCCTTATAATTTTATTTTTTTAAAATTTTTCTTCTAAATCCTTTACTACTTCAATTACTTTAAACTTGATTTTTACTCTGCTTGTTTTCTTTGGTGTGTCTTGTTTTATTAGCTTATATTCCTTGTCAGTTAAAACTTCTTTTAACTTATCATCTGTAGATTTGTCTATAACTCCATTAGACTCATCAACAAAACATAATGGAGGAAACATAACACACCACCAGTTTTTTCCTTCACCTTTTCCAATTATAATTTTTAATGCTTTATATTCACCTGCTGGAAGAACTATATTAGAATATTGTTTTGTAGGAAAGTTACTATATTGTATACCTACCTTTACACTGTAATTATATCCATTTTCAAGAATAATATTTTTACTTATTTCTTCCAGAGTACTATATTCTTTTTTTATAATAGCTTCACTTTCCTCTATACTTTTTGAGTTTTGTAGTTTTGGTTGTAAATATTTTACTACTTCATCCCTAACTTTTAATTTAAGTTCTTGATCTTCATCTGTATTACTATTTGCTATGACATGAAATCTTATTAATTTATCTTTATAGTCTTTTGATATATTATCAATTTTTTTTACTTCACCATTTATTACTATCGTCATTATTGATATGACTGATATAAGACTTAATATTAATATTCCCAACCTAACTTTAATTTTTCTCATTGAAAAATCCCCCTCAAGATAAATTTATATCATCAATTATGTCCATTTAAATTTAATTTATTCATAATATTTTCAATATCAATAAAAAAACTACTTTGAAATGTTTATAAACATTTCAAAGTAGTTTTTTAAATTTTATAAGTCTTTATTCATCATAGCCTTATCTATCATAAATTGTTCTGCTTTTTCTATATGCTCTGTAGCATATTTCTTAGACAACTCACTATCACCTTTTATTATGGCATCAAGTAAAAATCTATGTTCTTCAACAATATTAAGCGATGAGTCGTAATCAGACATATAAGTAACTCTAAACCTATACACTTGTTCCCATAAGGAGTTTATCAATTGGATTAACTTTTTATTGTTTGTTGCTTTAAATATACATTCATGAAATTCTACATCTTGTTTCAATAGTGCATCTAAATCTGATTCCAAAATGCTTTTTTTTAACGCTTCTGATATATCCTTAAGTTTTTTTATATCATCATCACCAATTCTTTCAGCAGCAAGAGACGCTGCTAGACCTTCTAAGCTTGCTCTTACCTCTAATACATCTAGAAGATCCTTTAATGACATATTTGCTACATATGCACCTTTTCTAGGCAACATAACAACTAAACCTTCTAATTCAAGCTTTCTTATTGCCTCTCTTACTGGAGTTCTACTTACTCCTAATTGTTCTGCTAGTTGTACTTCCATCAGCCTTTGACCAGGCTTTAATTTCCCTTCTAAGATTGCCTCTCTTAAATTTTCGAAGACTACATCTCTTAATGGCTTGTAATTATCCAAGTTCAGTTTAGTTAAATTCTCCACAAATTTCAACCCCTTTTTGACTGCTGTTAACAACATATACCTGTTTATATTTTTTTAATAATTCTTTTTTTCCAATTAGAGCATCTTCTTTACTTTCAAATAATCCAAAAACTGTAGGACCACTTCCACTCATCATAGAACCTAAAGCATTATTTTTCATCATAACTTGCTTTATATTATTTATCTCTTCATATTTACTTATAGTAACATTTTCAAGAACATTTACCATATTTTCTGATACAGCTTTTATGTCTTCTGAATTTAAACACTCCATCAAATATTTATTATTAGGTCTTTTTTTAATATTATTCAAATCTAACCCTTGATAAACTTCTTTTGTAGAAACAAATAATTCTGGTTTACATATTAAAATACTTATATCACATGGTAAACCTTTAATATCTGTTAGTTTTTCTCCAACACCTTGAGCTAAAGCAGGCCTTCCTGATATACAAAATGGAACATCTGCTCCCAAGTTAAATCCGATGTCTTTTAATTCATCTTCAGATAACTCAAGTTTCCATAATTCATTTAATCCTACTAATACTGCGGCGGCATTGGAACTTCCTCCAGCCATACCTGCTGCTACAGGAATATTTTTTTCTATGAATACTTCTACGCCTTTTTTTATATTAAATCTATTCTTAAGTATTTTGGCAGCTTTATAAACAATATTATCTTCATCTAAAGGGATATCTAAACTAGTGCTTTTTATCTCTATTTCATCTTTATCTAATCCCTTTATTTTTACTATATCGTATAAATCTATCGTTTGCATTATCATTTCAACAAAATGATAACCGTCTTGCCTTTTTCCTAAGACATCAATGGATAAATTTATTTTTGCCCTGCTCTTTAGTTTTATAAAATCCATTCTATCCTCCTTGTTTAAAGAATAATGCATCACTAACAATAATATTATACTACAAAAAATAAAATAATAGGGTATTATAATACCCTATTATACTTAATTACTTTAAATTTTTTAATATTAATCTACTAATACGACTTTTTTTTCTAAAATAAGACACTTGCCAGGCTTAATTGCTTCGTCAAGTTTTATATCATTGAGTTCTGCAATTTCATTTTCTGTTGTATTGTATTTTTTTGCAATATTCCAGAAAGTATCTCCTTCTTTACATATATATACAATTATACTTGGGGCTTTAGATAAATCATACACACCTTGATCTTCACCTTTAACAATAAAGCTTTCTGCCTTTTTATCTAATGCTTCAGTAAATCTTTTGATTTTTATAACCAAATCTATTTGGTCTCTATTCAAATCAACCTCAATTTTATCAATACATGCCGTATTAAATACTGATGCTGTATCAGTTAAGTTATCCATCTCTATATCATGTTCAAATGGAATTTCTTCACTAATTTTATAAACTAATTTTAGCCCTTCAACTGGAATAAATAAAATTTCAACTTTTATAATCCCTTGTATAATACTTTTATTTCCTTCAATGTAGCTATTTTCTATAGACATAGTTGGACAAACGCTTACAATATCTTTTATTTGTATATCATCATTATCATTTCTTATTCCTTCTCTAACCATAAATGTTTCTTCACTATTTCTTAAAGTCTTATTTAATTGAATAGGTTTATGGTCAAATTTTATTATCTTTTGAGGAGAGTATGCATCTTGTAATACCTCTCTTGTTACTTCATCTGTAACTTTTACCTTGCAACAAGCCATACAATCTATTTCTAATAGACCTGTATTACTTTCACTATTTTGTTTAAAAATATGATTAAAGTCTGACATGGACAATAATACTTCCTCTGTCATACCATCACTCACTCCAGGAACTTCTACAAACTGAGTGAACTCTATACCCACTCTATCTAACTCTACAAGTTCACCCTCATATGTACAAGCCAATGGATTTATTTCTAATACTCCACCAATAATAACCTTATTATCAGTTACTCTACTTTCTTTTACTTTAACACAAGGATT
This sequence comes from Clostridioides sp. ES-S-0010-02, assembly GCA_020641055.1. Taxonomy (NCBI): domain Bacteria; kingdom Bacillati; phylum Bacillota; class Clostridia; order Peptostreptococcales; family Peptostreptococcaceae; genus Clostridioides; species Clostridioides sp. ES-S-0010-02. Next base: position 276,568 of record CP067345.1, on the reverse strand, counting down.
TAAGCTTATTATAGATTGAATTTCTTCTGTATTTATAGTTATAGTGTCTCTTATAGAACTTTCTGCTTTTTCTATTCCCACTATATCTTGAAAACAAATTTCCTTTCTATGCTTTTGTATGCCTTCTACTTGCGCTACATCCTTTACAATATCTAATCTCTGTTTTTCAAATAAACTTCCTCTTATATTCATAAGAGCTCCTACTTTAATCTTTCTCTCATTCATTATAGTGCAGTCCATATGCTCTACCTCTGAAAATAACATGTATTCCATATCTTGCATAACATTATCTTTTTCTATTACTTCGTTTATATCTACTTTTCCATCTACATTAGAAACAGTATTTTTATCGTCTGCGATGTAAATTACGTTGTAATTAAAACTTCCTCTACAAAGTATCTTTCCATCTGCTATCTCAATTTTTTTAAGTGATATGTAACCCTCAGTCTTTACAATCTCATATACATCTAGCTTCTTGTCTGGCACTACTGCTTCCGCCTCAATAAATGTTTGAAATTTCCCAAAGTCTATTCTATTGTCAATTTTAATTACATCTTTAATTAATTCCATAGTTTACCTCCTTAAGTATTATAAAAATATCACACTATATTTATATTTAAGGAACAAAAAAAAAATTACACCTATTTTTAATAGGTATAATTTTAACTTATTTGTAATTTATCTTGATCTCTAAAAACTTGCAACTTTACATTAGATGTTAATAAATCTGAGTAACTATAAGATACCCTAGGATATCCATTACTTTCATCATCTAATTTTATAACAAACACGCTTGGATAAACTTTTTCTAGTATACCCTCTTTTGTAATAATCTGCTTTCTTCCTTTATTAGCTTTCAACAATATTTTCTTTCCTATATGTCTTTCTAAGCTTACTCTTATCTTATCTAGAGTTTGAACAGTAGCCACAATATCACCTTCTTTAACGTTTATATGTTTACATAATATCACATATAAACATTTTTGTCAAACGTTTAAACTAATTATTTTATATATTTTTTGCAAAAATGTCAATACTATTTTTGAATATATACAGTATAATTATGTTAATTTTTGTTAGTGCAATATTGTTTTTGGCATTGCCCATCTAAATTTCCCTCTTGTTTCAGAGCCACCAATACCCTTAACACCTGTGATAGTCTGCTCTATAACCTCATCAATAGGTACTACTACATCAATTCTTGAGCATGCAATTTTTTCTACTACAAAAACAGGGTCTAAAGCATGTATCATTATTCTACCAGGGGAACTTGCATAATTCGCTCCTGCATTTATTATTTTTTCATAATTCGACTGACATGCTCCTGCAAATATTACAAGATTATCCAAATTTGGTTGCCATTTACGTGCTTCTCTAACTGTTTTCATAAAATTTAAAGAGTTTCTATAGTTATTCATATCTTCTATATCCCCTCTTTTTACTGTCATTGCATCATGTCCTGTAATTACTAGTATATCCGGATTATATTTTTCTAGTAATGCTCTTACTTCTTTATGCTGGTTTTGCTCTGAAACTGCTACTCCTACTGCAGGTATTCCAAGTTGAGCATATACATCCAAACAAATTTTTAAATACTCTTTATCTCCATCTATTTGTAATACTTTTCCAGGCATTCCATATGTGTTAGAATTTAATTGAAGTTTTGGAACTGCCCTTGTCATCTTTTTCTGTCTCTCTTTAGCCTTTCTTACTGACTTATATAATAAATTTTCTACATTTTTATCTATTAATATATCTTTTATATCAGGTGCTTTTACTAATTCAAGGTCATCAATATAAGCATCTGCTATTACTCTAAATGCAATTCCTTTTAGTATAGCTATTTTTTCATTATTTTCATCTACACCAAAAGAGACTATTTTAAATACAATATCTTTGTTATGTGACTTTCTAGCTACAATGTCTCCTACCTTCATAGTTAAACCTCCAATAAATTTTTATCTTAGTTTATACTATGTTCGATATAAAACTTTGTTTCCTAATGTCAAAAAAACATTTCTTATAACACTTCTTTTATTACTCTTAAAGCGTTTTTATAGTATATTTTTTCTATTTCATCTTCACTAAATCCTTCTTTTTTTAGAGGCTCGTATAATTTACCCATTTGAGATATATCCTCAATCTCAACTTTTGAATCTATTCCATCGAAATCTGAGCCTAGAGCTACAACATCAATTCCTCCAACATTTACAATATGTTTTATATGTCTAACCATATCTTCAAGCTTACTTTCGCTTTTATCGCCTAAAAATAAGTGGAAGAAGTTAATTCCTGTAACCCCACCTTTATTAGCCAACACTTTAATCATATCATCAGTTAGGTTTCTAGTATGATTCATCATTGCTCTTGAATTTGAATGTGTAGCTATTATTGGTTTAGAGGATATTTTTGCAATTTCATAAAATCCACCATCTGAAATATGAGAAACATCAACTAGCATACCTAGCTCATTCATCTTATGTACAACTTCTCTACCAAAATCTGTAAGACCTTTTTCTCTATACTCTATATTATTATGAGGAAAGCTTAACTCATTCACATGATTCCAACTTATTGTCATCATTCTAACGCCTAAATCATAAAACTTCTTTAAGTTTTCTATTCTACCTTCAAGCACTGCTCCTTCCTCTATAGATAAAAGCGCTGTAAGCTTATTCTCTGATTGATTTTTCATAATTTCTTCATAGTTAGTAGCTAGAGCTATTACATCACTATTTTTTTTCATTTCTTTATGAAATTTATCTGCCATACTCATACAGTAATCAAAAGGATGTTTTACTTCTTCAGTATCAACGAAAAGAGCAAATGTTTGAGCCAATGAATCCCCTTTTTTCAGCCTGTCTATATCAACAGAATATTTGTTAGTTTTAAGTTCACTTGTTTCTACATTCTCCATTAATTTTGCTATAGTATCACAATGCAAATCAATAAATTTCATATTTATACCCCCTGTATATTTTATATTTATATCTAAAAATAGAAATAGTTGTCCTTATAGACAACTATTGACAACTATTTTTTAATATTCTTTTTAATGTTACTTAATTTTATTCCTCTTTTAGGTTAGGTATTACTTTCTTAACTTCTTCAATTTGATGCCATGTTTTATCTATACTATTTTCACTAATATATTTTTTTAAATCAGTTAAAGATGTAAAATCTTTAACTGATAAGTTGTCATCATCATCTGCAAATCTTAAAATAAACATAAGATTACCTTACTTTCCACAACATTTCTTATATTTTTTACCACTTCCACATGGGCATGAATCATTTCTTCCTATTTTTGCTTCTTTAACTACTGTTTTAGATTTTTTGTATGCTTTTATTATTTCTTTTCTTTGGTCTGCTGGTAATATTTCTTCCCAACCTTGTAAATTATATAGCCAATGAGCCTCAACAGTTACCATATTGTTATATAATTTTTCCCAATCTATTTTTATAGAAACTTCTTTATCAGCTTCTACATCTTCTAAAACTATATCTTCTTTTAAACTTTCACTTATTCCATCTATGAATCCCATGAAAAATTCATTAGTAGTTCCAAATTTCTCAGCTAATTCACTTACTTTACCTTCAACAACATCCATTTTACTATTTAATATTTCATTGTATATTCCAGCTTCAACTTTTAAATATTCTTCCCAGAATTTTACCTCTGTTTCTTGACTTTCGTGGTTATCACTTAAATTTCTCCATTCAGTATATAAACTCATACTTTTTTCCTCCTAAGTATATCTATATTTTTTTAGTTTTTTTATAGTATAAAATCTTTTAGTTAGATTGGAAGTTTCTTCTTTTTGATTATACCATATTCTATTTAAAGTTAACTCTTACATTATATCATAATTAAACAATTCTTTTAATACTTTTATAGCATACTCTTGGTTTATAAAGTAAGGACTTGTAGCAATTGTTACAACTTTAGCCTTTTTAATTAGATTTTTTATCTTTTCTAGTTTAAAATCAAATGGTATATAGTCCATATCCTCTGAAAATATATCTAAATCTATGTCAAGAACAAACTCTGGCTCTATATCTAAATCAAAGCCATATGAGCTATCTATTATTATTAATTCTGAAAATATATTATGTTTTAATGCTGGTTTTATAAAACTTCCTACATTTAAAACCTCATTTGTATACCTAAATACGTCCTCCAGATTATTTATATCTACATTGTAGTTTTTAGGCTCTCTAGTATCCTTATGTTGATCTACATGTACTAGTTTACATCCTCTTGTGAATTCATTTGCCATCATAGATTTTATCCAAAAATAAAATGCATGGTTATGATTATCAAAAACATATATTCTTTTATTTCCCAGGACATATTCGACCATATTTTCCAATCCTGTTGCTTTTATCTCTTTATTTTCATCAATTTCATTAAATACGACTTTGTTTCCTAATTTCACATCATCCAATGTTCCACTTATTAGTTTTGGAACATATATACTCTTATTTTTTCTCTCTTCATATGAAAATACATTATTTCCTACTGGCTTTTCTATATAAAATCCTGTATATTTATAGTTTATCATAAGAATTAATTTCCTCCATAATTATAACCTATACACCTTAAACTCACTTATCATAAATTAGGTTATCTAGTATAAAAGATACTTGTATATAACTAGCTATTATATCTTCTCTCAATATGTATTATACAATAAGTGTAAAATATATTTATATAAAATATCCTACATTCCTATAACAAAACCATCTGCTTCAATTGGCAAGTAACTTACTCTTGTATTTAATTCCACTTTTCCAAAGAATACTACCCAGTATGGTCTAAAGATACTTTTAATTTTAACTATCTCTATCTCTGGTATACCCCCCATAAACCTGTGACTTAATCTTATAGCCATTTTATTTGCCTTTGATTTTACTCTCCTTTCATCCTTATCACTATATTGTATGATGTCATTATCTACATTTTTTACAATTTCAGACACTGGTAGTTCTTGTACTATACTGCCAGCACCCGTAGAACCATTTACTAAAATATTTAATTCATTTGTATTACCAGCTTGTTTTTTTTTCATGAAAATAGATTTATTTTGATGAATTTTAAGTGTAACGACTTTAAACTCTATATAATGAAGTCTAACTTCATGAACTTCTTTATTTTTTAATATCAGTCTACTTAGTAATGAATTATTTCCACTTTTTGCTATATCTATAGCTTCATCTTTTGTAATTTTTATAGGCAATGCTCTTATATCCATAAAATCATTCCCTTTCCTCTTTTTTTCCTGTCATTTTAAATACTCTATATAGATAATCAAAAAATATTATAACTACTGCTATCATGACTCCATATGGGATTATCTTTCCAACTATAATATCATTTCTAGTTACTATACCATAAAATATAAATCCTGTTATTAAAAAGTATAATAGTACTAAAAAACCATCTATACCAAGCCATTTTATTTCCAAATCTTTTTTTACTTTAGATACCAATTTAGACATAATAACTACTCCCTTTTTATAGATTATTTTGTGTATTTAAATTTTTACCTATTCTATTTCCTATTGTCCATGCAATAAATGAAAGAGGGATGGCTATAACAAGAGGTTCTAATTCAAAACTTTGAACTGGAAACATTTTAAAATAACCAAAAGTTACTCCGCCTACAATCATTCCCAAAATACCACCCATAGATGTTCTTCTTCCATTACCAAGAAGACCTCCTACTATAGGTACAAATGCTGAACCCATCCAAATACTTCCTACAAATATACATGCATCATATACATTTTCAAATCTAAACGCCACACTAAGTCCCATAACTGCCGCTAAACATACACCTATTCTAGTAAATTTAACTAATTGCTTTTGAGATAATTCTTTTTTAGTAATTCTTCCATATATATCATTTGCTAAGGTAGCTCCTGCTGCTAGATAATAACTATCTAGTGTTGATATTATTGAACCTAAAATTCCGATTATAAATATAACTCTTATACCTTCTGGCAATGTATTTAAAACTAAAGTTATATACCCAGCTGCTGGAGCCATTTCTGGATAAGTGGCTCTAACTATAAGACCTGTCATAGTTAATACCATGTCAAAACATATCCATAGAGAAAAACAAGTCAATAAAGCTCTTCTCCCAACTTTTGGAGAATCTGCTGCTGAAAATCTTTGGTAAAACGTTGGGTCTGAATAAGCTCCAAATGAATATACTATTAACATCAATGCTTTCATTGCTGACATACCTTTTGTAGGATGCATTAACTGAGGTGCATCTTTAAGTGCTTCTGTAAGACCTTGAAAACCACCTATTTGGTCAAATTGACCTGGCATAACCATAGTTAGACCAAATACCATGCAGAAAAACAATACCATATCTGTAATGGCAACTCCCATAAGACCACCAAGAACTGTCAATATAACTACTACCACTACCATTATAAACCCTATTAGCTGTTTATCAATTCCCCAAGCTACATTACCTATAGTTCCCATAGCTGTTATTTCTCCAAGTTGTGCACAATATATAAACATTAAAACTGCTCCAATTATAGCAACTTGCTTTCCATAAAAACTTTCTAATAAATCAGGAACTGTTATATTAGTTCTTATATGAATTCTTGGTCCAACCAACAATGCTAAAGGCATTCTTCCAATATGTGCAGCTATTGACCATACTGCCCATGCAGATATCCCATATATAGCTGCATACTCTACACTGCCAACTGTACCAACTCCACCATACCAAGAGGCAACCAAAGTACCTACTATCAAAGACCATGGTAAACTTCGATTTCCTAGGTAATAACTTTCCATATCTTTTACATTTCTAGAAAAATAATAGCCTATCCCTAACAATAGAAATGCAAATATAATTATAATTCCATTTTCCCATAATGCTAACATATCTACTCTCCATATTCTTATTATTGTCTTAATTTTCTATTTTAACATTTAAATAGTTACTGTTATTTTTTAATTAAACTTACTTTATACCACATGTTATAAATTTATTTTACAATCATGAAATCTCTAAACTAAAACTATTATTATTTTAAACATGAACAACTCTACCCATTTTAAAAAAATAGGTAGAGTTATATAAATAATTATAAGTATTTAAGCGATTTTATTATTCAAGTTTTTATTTTCTTTTTTATTTATTTTATTTAAAGCATAAGTGGCAAATATACCTATAACTGCACACACTACAGATAGAATAAATATATACGTATATCCTGTTTGTCCATATTTATCTAACCAGTTACCTGCAACTGTATAGTAAAATGCATCTGGAGAAAATCCTATAAATGAAGCGAATCCAACTACTGCTCCTGTAGTTTCTAAAGATATATTAGACTCTGAAACAGATGCAAAGTATATACCTCTAAATCCAAATAAGATTACACTTAGTATTATCATATTTATTACAGCTATCCATATAAGTGCTGCACTCTTAGGGATTACTAAGTAAGCTGCTGTACTTATTGTCATTAATATAAATCCTACAAACATTACTCTTATAGATGAACCAACTTTATCTGTTATAACACCTGCAATAGGAGATGCTCCCATTTTTATAACATAAGTTCTAATTATTGATAAAGCTGAAACTAAAGTCATTGGCATTACATAAACTTCTGATAAGTATGGGCTTAAATAAGTTAAACTTGAAAATACTAAGTAAGTTGAAAATATTATAAGACCAATCAGCCAAGCTTTTGGCATTGTAACTACTTTTAGTAATGATTTAATGCTTAATCCTTCATCTGATGCTCCAGTATCTTTCTTTTCTTCTACTAAGAAGAATAAAAGTATACCACATATTATAGATGCTGCAGAATATAACCATACTACATACTTAAATCCAATAGTTATTTCAGCAAACTTTCCAAAGAAGTAAAGACCTATAAAAGAAATTAATGTACCTGATACCCCTGATAAACCTTCATAAAATCCAAATATTCTTCCTTGCTCTGATTCACTACCTTGCATTCTAACAACCTTAACAGAAGCTGAGAAGAATGTTAATATTGTTGTAAATCCCCATAATACAAATATTAAAAGAATCATGTTGTATGATGGAAATGTTGAGAAGTAAAACCCTAATGCTCCTGAAGCAATTAAAGAAAAAGTTATCAGTTTTCTAACTGAAAATCTATCAGCAAACCATCCACCTATAAAATAAGATACCATTCCTACTAATCCATATAAACTCAATAAGTTCCCTATTTGCGTATGACTCAATGCTAATGCTTGTTGCATTGGATCATAAAATGATGACTTCATATATGGTAAACTATACATAGCTGTTGTTCCAAATGCCAATATGAATATTACCAAAAATCTCTTAACATTACTTTTGTTTTCCATGATTTTGTCTCCTTAAGATTTTATAATTTTCTAGTTTTATTTATATAACTTTATTTTAATTTTTCTATAGCTTGTTTAAAGTCATTTATTATATCATTTGCAGACTCTAATCCTACTGCTATTCTTATTAGATTTTCTCCATTCATTTGAACTAATGTATGTTCTTCTCCTAAACTTGTTGCTATTGTTGCAAGTTCTAAAGAGTTCATTAATTTTCTACTAGCTTGGTCTCTTGTTAATCCATTTATTCCGTCTTTAAGTTTAAATGAAACTACTCCTCCACCTAAACCATTCATTTGAGTTTTACAAAGTTCATACTGAGGATGAGTTTTTAGTGCTGGATATTTTACCAGTTCTACATTTTCTTCTTGCTCTAAAAACTCTGCTACTGCCAATCCATTTTCACAGTGTTTTTTCATTCTCATGTCTAACGTTTTCATACCTCTTAAAATCATCCATGCACTCATTGGTGGTAAAGATGCTCCTGTAAAACAACATAAACTTGGCCATCTAACTAAATCTATTAATTCCTTTGAACCTGCTACTGCTCCCCCTAAAGTATCTCCATGTCCATTTATAAACTTAGTAAGACTATGTATTACTAAGTCTGCGCCTAAGTCTATTGGCCTTTGTATAATTGGAGTACCAAAAGTGCTGTCAACAATAGCTAAACTCTTATTTTCGTGAGCAATTTCTGCTATTGTTTTTATATCTACTAAATCTAATGATGGATTTAATGGACTTTCTATATAAACTATCTTAGTATTTGATTTCATTGCATCTTTTACATTTTGTGGGTTTACTGCATCTACAAATGTAACTTCAACTCCAAATTTGGCTAACAACTCAGACATAAATAATTTAGTATGTGAGAATATTCCATCAGAACTAACTATATGGTCTCCACTTTTTACTAATGCTAATATAGTAGATGTTATTGCTCCCATACCTGATGTACTAGAAATAGCACTTTCTGCATTTTCAAGCATAGCTAATTTAGCCTCTAGCTCTGTAAGTGTCGGATTACACTCTCTTGTATATACATACCCCCATGTCATACATAACTCTTCAAAATGCTCTACTGTCTTTGCAGCAAATGTTGCTGTTTGACATATTGGAGTAGCTAATGCACCTGTTGTTGGATCTGCACTATGTCCCCAATGTATTATTTTTGTCTCCAAATCTTGATTAATATTATTACTCATTTTAATTCCTCCTATTTTGACCTATTTATACAACGTTTTCCCTACCAAATTTCACCAATTCAACTTTAATTAATACAAACTTTTTAAGTATACTTTTATATTTGTTATAATTTCTAAAAATCTGACACTTATTTTGCTTTTTTATAGTTTTAATTATAAACTCTATAGTAACTATAGAGTCAATATGTTTTTGATATTTTTTTTACAATGTTTAAAAAATTTAACATAAAAAGAGATATGTCTTAAAATAAGCTTGTTTTAAGACATATCTCTTTTTATATTAAATTTGATTCAATACATAAAGCATCAATTTTTTGTTCTCTGTATAAATTCTTTTATTGTCATTTTCTCATCAAAAGTCTATAGTAATTATACATTACTATAATTTAACATCTGTAAATAAAATTAATTAGAGGCATAAATATATTCAAATAATCCAATTTATTTATACCTCTAATTTTTTATAAGTAAAATCTCATTAAATTGATTTCTTCGCACGAATAAGTGTGCTTTTAGAGATACCAGTCATCTTCACAACCTCTCTATAAGGCTTAGAATTTAATAATCCCAATGCGTATTGTATCTGCTGATTACTATATTTCTTTGGTCTACCATCCTTAAAATCTTTTTTCTTTCTAGCAAATTCTTTTCCCAACTGAGTTCGTTCTATTATCATATTTCTTTCAAGTTCTGCAACTGCAAGTAATGTAGTTAAAAAGAATTTCCCCATTGAAGTATTTTCTAGGAGACCTATATTTAAAATATGGACACTAACTTCTTTAGCAAATAAACCCTCTATCAGTTGTATCCCATCTGATGTACTTCTAGCTAGCCTATCAAGTTTAGTCGCAACAAGTAAATCTCCCTTCTTTAAAGAAGATATAATTTTTTCAAATTTAGGTCTATTTGTGGTAGTCCCTGTATAAGTTTCTTTTATTATTTTAGCATTGTTATACTTGCTTAATATCTCTTGCTGTTGTTGATACAAACTATTGTTATCTGTCTGGTTCTTTGTACTGACACGGCAATATCCATATATAATAATAATCACTTCCTAACGTAAATATTTAATGCAGGAATTTGTAGATATCTGTATCTACTTGTCTTTATACATTTTACTAAAACGAATTTTTAGTGTCAATACTGTTAACTTTTGACACCATTATAATTCCTTTATAATTTGTTTGACTATGTCAAAAATTAACAATATAATGAAGTTAATGAAATTATACAAATTGGAGGAAATAATATGAATAGTCTGTTAAATGATGCAATAGATGAGTTAAAAAACATCCATTGCGGAGAAGTTTTTTTATTAAAAGAATTGTTCAAAGGCTATGAATGGAACAGGTTGGAGATGAACATCAGGTTAAAATTAGGAAAACTTTTTTTGTATGAAGTAGTAAGTAATCCCAATTTAAAGGTAGAAGTAATCAATAAAAATTCTGCTTATCAGCAAATGTATAAAAAAAAATAACAACTTAAATATATATAATAATATAATCTTCTTGTTGAGTCAAAAGTTAAAACTTTTAATACAAATTAATTGTACTATATAAATGTTTATCAGTAGGTCTGAGTCTATATAACTAACATATACAAATAGTACTGTTTAAATTATGTTTTTAAGATAGATAAATCTTAACCCTACTCCAGCATAAATCTTGATATACTAAAATAGGGCTCAGAATTATCTATATTTTTATACCATAAAATGCTTAGTTCTTCCTCTTGATTGAACATATATGTCTGGAGAGATACAATAGAAACGTTGATTTATAAAATTTCCAAAATCAGAAAATCTTATCTTGAATTTAGGGATTCCAAAGCTTTCAGGTGCTATCTCATCTACACCAAAATAGATAACAATCCCATCATCTGTAATATAAAATGCCTGATCTTCAGGTATAACTAACTCTACATTAGAGTAATACATTTCTCTGTTTTCATTAATTTCAGCTTTTATATAATCAGTTATTATGTTTATATAGTCAACTCCATCTCTAAAAATATCACCTAGTAAAAGTTCTTTTCCATTTGTTAAGTCTATATTGTAATTATTTAATGTATTGTACTTAGGTCCAGAACTACTAGCAAATCCCATAAGATTTAATATCATACTTAGTACATAGTTTTTACTGAAAGTAACTGCATAATTAGTAGAAACCCAGTAACTTTGTTTTGGAAGTGAATTTTGAGAAGCTGCATTATTATATTCTTGTTCTTCTTCTTGCAACCCAAGCTTAAAATTATTTACAGTCATCTTTACAGCAGAATTTATGTTGTTTAAAATAGGCGGATTTACATAGGTGGATTGATTTCTAATATTGTACAGAATAGGATATTTTACATCATATGAAAAGTATTTGCTTCTGCCAAAGTCTTCGTTAAACTGCACATATAATATGTTATATGTACAAGTATTTGTAGCTTGATAATTTTCCATTAAAACTCTCCTCCTCTTATTAAAAAAATCAGATACTATATAATATGTTTAAAAGAGTAATAATGTTAACAATAAATGTAAAGAATAGAAAGTATCTAAAACAGCAAAAAATGACTGATTTTGTGGTATAATACATAGGATTGAGAGTTATTTTATAGGAGGAAAGATATGTTATTATTAGCAGATAAATGGAAAGATTATGAACTTATAGATATGGGAAATGGAGAAAAATTAGAGCGTTGGGGTAAGTATGTACTTAGAAGACCAGACCCACAGGTTGTATGGCCAATGGAGTCTGAATGGGCTCTATGGAAAAACCCTCACGGACATTATCATAGAAGTAATAAAGGTGGAGGTCAGTGGGAACACAAAAAAAGATATCCAGAACAATGGACTATAAATTACAAAAACTTAAAATTTCACATTAAACCAACTGGATTTAAACATACTGGATTATTCCCAGAACAAGCAGCCAATTGGGACTGGATGATGGATAAAATCAAAAAAGCTGACAGACCTATAAAAGTATTAAATCTTTTTGCATATACAGGAGGAGCTACAGTAGCATGTGCATCCGCTGGTGCAGAAGTATGTCATGTTGATGCTGCAAAAGGTATGGTCAACTGGGCAAAAGAAAATATAGAGTTATCAGGACTTAAAAATCAAACAGTAAGATTTATAGTAGATGATGTTGTAAAGTTTGTTGAAAGGGAAATAAGAAGAGGTAAGAAATATGATGCAATAATAATGGACCCTCCTTCTTATGGGAGAGGACCTAAAGGAGAAGTATGGCAAATAGAAGAAAAATTATATAGCTTTGTGGATTTATGTATGGGTGTTTTATCTGATAATCCTTTATTCTTTCTAATTAATTCTTATACAACAGGATTTTCTCCAATAGTTCTAGAAAATGTACTGTCTACAACAATAGGTAAAAAGGCAAACAATGGCGAAATCTATGGTGGAGAATTAGGAATACCAGCTTCTAGGGATGGTAAAATACTTCCTTGTGGTATATTTGGAAGATGGGAGAAAAAATAATGATAAAAGTCATATATGAAGATAACCATTTATTAGTTGTAGATAAACCTGTAAATGTATTATCTCAAGGAGATGATACCAATGATAAGGACATGGTAAATCTTTTAAAAGACTATATCAAAACAAAGTACAATAAACCTGGAAATGTATATATTGGTTTGGTACATAGACTGGATAGACCAGTGGGTGGAGTCATGGTTTTTGCCAAAACATCAAAAGCTGCCTCAAGATTGTCTGAACAAGTAAGAAATAAGACATTCAAAAAAACCTATATGGCAGTTGTTCATGGTAAAATGAAATCCGATTCAGACATATTAAAAGATTTTTTATATAAAAATAAAAAAACAAATATGGTGAGTGTTGTGAAAAAAAACCATAAGGATGCTAAAGAAGCTGAACTTAGTTACAAAGTTTTGGGTTTTAAAGAAAATCTAAGCTTAGTTCAAGTAAACTTAAAAACTGGTCGTTCTCATCAGATAAGAGTTCAATTTGCAACTAGAAAACACCCATTATATGGTGACCAAAGATATGGCCAAGAAGTAAATAAAATTGGACAACAGATTTCTCTTTGGTCTAATAAAATAGAAATTTGCCATCCAACAACAAAAGAAAAAATGGAATTTATATGTACTCCACCTGATAAATATCCATGGAATATATTCTAAATCTCAAATGAGGTGATTATATGAGTAAAAAGTTTTCAATAGGCGAAATGTCAAAACTTCACAAAATAAGCATACAAACGCTAAGATACTATGACCAAATAGATTTATTTAAACCTGTTCATGTTGACCAAGAAAGCAATTACAGATATTACTCAATTGACCAATTTTCACAATTGGATATTATAAAATACTTAAAGTATCTAGGTATGCCATTAAAAGAAATCAAAGAAAAATTAGATGAAAACAATGAAGAAATTCTAAAATTATTAACCAATAAGATTAATATCGTAGATGAAAAAATTAAAGAATTAGAACTTATAAAAAAAGTATTAAGTACAAAAAAAGAAACAATGGAAAAAGGTATGAGAGTAGATGAAGTAGGTAAAATAGTAAGAAAACATATTCCAAGAAGAAGTATTTTATCCATAGAATATGAAGAAGGTTTAAGTAATGAAGAAACTATGGAGCTTTCCAGAAGACAAATAGCAAATATACTAGAAGATAATATCTCTGTGTTTTATGGTGGAGTAAGTGGTCTTGTATCTATAGATAAATTCTTAAAGGAAGATAAAGTCATCTATGAAAATAGCTTTGTAAATGTTGAAAGAGATTTATTTGATGCTAAGTCTCAAAAATATATATCTGAAATTTCAGCTGGTGATTTTATTTGTATGACATATAAAGGCTCTTACAGAGAAAATTATACTGCTTTTAAAAAGTTAGTTGATTATGTTGATTATAAAAGGATACCTATTGAAAATTATATATATGAGATACCTATAATAGACCCTCTATCTACAAACAATGAAGATGAACTTCTAACCGAAATTCAGATACAGGTTAAAAAGAGAGAAATTGATTTAAGATGTCTAGTATAATCAGGTATTATAAAAAGGGCGTTTCCAAATGATTTTTAAATCATAAATGGAATGCCCTTTTTAAATAATAATTAAAATTTTATAGTTTAGACTTGGAAAATAATATGAAATGTTTTATTATATATCTATATACCTTATATTACGAGGTATATGATAAAATAAAGTAGGTGAATTTATGGACTTAAACAAAGAAGTGCTTAAAGGTCATATTGATACTTTAATATTATCAATACTAAGCAAAGGAGATTCATATGGATATGAAATAGCAAAAGTAGTTAGAGATGAAACTACATTTGAATTAAAAGAAAGTACACTCTATGTGTCTCTTAAAAGATTAGAATCTAAGGGCTTGATAAAATCTTATTGGGGAAATGACCAAGGCGTAGGAAGCAGGAGAAAGTATTACAATATAACAGATGATGGAAAGGACAGCTTAGAAGTAAAAATGCAAGAGTGGTACTTTATACAAGATATTATGAACAAGTTTCTAAAGAAGGGGGATTAGATTTATGAAAATAATAGAAGAGTATTTAGAAACACTATATAAGAGTGAAAATAACAAAGAAATTCAAGATTTAAAAGAAGAGCTAAGAGAACATCTAACAACATCTGCAAATGAATTTATTGAAAATGGATATAAAATAGATGAAGCACAAAATAAGGCAATTGAAAGATTTGATGGTGATGGTGAGATGTCAGTAGAATTACGCTCAATGTTTAAACAAAAAATAGAACCTAAAAAAGTTTTATTGCGAAGATTATCAAATTCAAGGCTCTTATTTTTAAATTTATTTGGATGGCTTGTTGCAGCTGCTGCATTTACAGCCAATAGAGGTTTTGGTCACATAGTTCCACCTTGGTTGATTATAGCTTTGATAATTGTAGTAGTTATATTGATAATTTTAAGCATTATAATTAATAGATTAAAGAAAGAAATAGAAAATGATTATGTTATGTAGTCACATTAATAAATATAGTTTTGTTTTATTTATACGAGTAAGTACTACGATATTAATAGGTACTATGAAAGGAGTTTTTGTATATGGAGAAAAAAATATTATTAGAAAAAATTCTTGATACGCCAGGCGTTTCATATATTAATGAGAAAGTAAATTTATTTAAAGGTACCAAATGGATTTCATTTGGAACTTATATAATGACTGTTGAAAGCTTCTGCTATAAAGAAGATTCAAAACACTATAATCCAGTAATGGGAACATTTGATTATGAGTCAGAAATTTTTATAGTTAATGCCATATATAAAGATGAGGTCTACTCTATTAAAAATAAAAAACTCTATAGAAATGTATCTAAAGGAGATAAAATAGTTGTTACAATTAAATACTATTATGATAAATATGAAAATCTTATACATGAAGAAATTCATGACTACCACTCTTATCCTCTATCTAATGATTAAAGAAAAAACTGATAGTATCAAGATTGATATTTATTTTAGTTCACATAAGAAAATAATTATAGAGTATTAATTAAAGGCGAAAGCTCCTAGGAACTAACGCCTTTAATTAATCTAAATATCAGTTTGTTTTTTATTCTGCTATATTATAAACTTTTAATTTATCTTTATTTATATGCTTTTTCTTAACTTCTACTAAAGCTTTTAATGTATCTAAAGATGTCATTATTTCAGTAGAAAATTCAATAGCTGTTCTTCTCATTTTAAATCCGTCTCTTGTTGAGTCATTACCTTTAGTAGGTGTATTTATTACTATATCAACTTGTTTATTTCTTATAGCATCTAGTATGTTTGGTCTAGGCTCTTCAACTCTATTTACTATATCAGCTTCTATTCCATTCTCTCTTAGACTCTTAGCTGTACCTTCTGTAGCAACAAAAGTATATCCTAACTCTTTCATATCTTTTGCTATTTCTATAAACTCATCTTTATCGTTATTATTAACAGTAGCAAGTACTACTCCTCTTTCGTCAGACATATGTCTACCTGCAGCCAAGAATCCTTTATATAGAGCTTCTTCTAGGTTTTCTCCTACACCTAAAACTTCTCCTGTAGATTTCATTTCAGGTCCAAGACTTACTTCAACTTTAGCTAATTTAGACATTGAGAATACTGGCACTTTTACTGATACTAGTTTAGGCTCTTTATAAACTCCTGTACCATATCCTAAATCCTTTAATTTAGCTCCTAACATACATTTAGTAGCTAAGTCAACTATTGGTACCCCACTCACTTTACTTATATATGGTACTGTTCTACTGGCTCTAGGATTAACCTCTATTATATATAATTCATTCTGGAATTCTATAAATTGTATATTAACCATACCAAGTACATTAAGGTCTAAAGCTATTTTTTTAGTGTATTCTACTATCTTTTCTTTTATCTTATCAGATATATTTTGGCTTGGATACATTGTCGTACTATCTCCAGAGTGAACTCCAGCTCTTTCTAAATGTTCCATTATTCCAGGTATTAATATATCTTCTTTATCACATATAGCATCTACTTCTATTTCTCTACCAGTTAGATATTTATCTATAAGTACTGGATTCTTATGGTCTCTGGCAAAAGCATCATCTAAATACTGAGTTAATTTTTCCTCGTTATAAGTTATTTCCATACCTTGACCACCAAGTACATAAGATGGTCTAACTAATACTGGATAACCTAATTCATTAGCAACTTCAATACCTTCATTAGTTGTCCACACACCTTTTCCTTTTGGTCTATTTATATCTAATCTCTCTAATAAGTCGTCAAATTTTTCTCTATCTTCTGCTGCATCTATATCATCAAAATCAGTTCCCAATATAGGTATTTTTTTCTCATGTAAGAACTTAGCTAGTTTTATAGCTGTTTGTCCTCCAAATTGTAGTATTACACCTTCTGGTTTTTCTTTTTCAATTATGTTTAAAACTTCTTCTTCTGTTAATGGTTCAAAATATAGTTTATCTGATGTATCAAAATCTGTACTTACTGTTTCAGGGTTATTGTTTACAATTATAGTTTCTATACCCATTTTTCTTAAAGATTTTACACAGTGAACTGAACAATAGTCAAATTCTATACCTTGACCTATTCTTATTGGTCCAGAACCTAATACTACAACTTTTCTCTTATCACTTACAACTACTTCATCATATTGCTCATAAGTTGAGTAGTAATATGGAGATAGAGCTTCAAATTCTCCTCCACATGTATCAACCATTTTATAAACTGGTTGTATATTATATAGACTTCTTAATTCGTATAATTTTTCTGGGCTTATCTTCATTAAGTCAGATATACCTTTATCAGAGAATCCTTTTTTCTTTAATTCATGTAAGTATTCCTTATCTAAATCTTCTATTTTAAGACCTTTTAATTTTTCTTCTTGCTCAACTATCCATTTAAATTTATTTATAAACCACTTATCAACACCAGTGATTTCTTCTATCATTTCTACTTTATAGCCTCTTCTTATCATTTCAGCTAAATCAAACAATCTTTCATCATCAGGTACTACAACTCTTTTCTTTAGCTCTTCTAACGTTCTACCTTCTGATGGAGCATGAACTAATGAATATTTTCCTGTTTCTAGTGATCTTATTCCCTTAAGAATAGCAGCTTCAAAGTTGCTTCCTATACTCATTATTTCACCAGTTGCCATCATCTTAGTTCCTAATTTTCTATTTGCCTTTTTAAATTTATCAAATGGCCATTTTGGTATTTTTACTACTACATAATCTAAAGTTGGCTCAAAACAAGCATAAGTTTTTTTAGTTACTGCATTTTCTATTTCATCCAAAGTATATCCTAAGGCTATCTTAGCTGCCACTTTTGCTATTGGATATCCTGTAGCTTTTGATGCTAGCGCTGATGATCTACTAACTCTTGGATTTATTTCTATTATTGCATATTCTAAACTATGTGGATTTAAAGCTATTTGAACATTACATCCACCTTGAACTTCTATTGCATTTATTATATCTATTGATGCTTTTCTAAGTAGTTGGTATTCTTCATCACTTAAAGTTTGACTTGGAGCAACAACTATACTATCTCCTGTATGAACTCCAACTGGGTCTACATTTTCCATGTTACATACAGTTATACAGTTTCCATTCCCATCTCTCATTACTTCATATTCTATTTCTTTCCAACCTTTTATACTCTTTTCAAGAAGAACTTGACCTACTGGACTTAATTGCAATCCATGTGAAAGTACCTCTCTTAATTCTTCCTCAGTATCAGCTATACCTCCGCCAGTTCCACCTAGTGTATATGCTGGTCTTACAACCACTGGATATCCTATTTTACTTGCAAATTCAAGACCTGCTTCTAGGTTTGTAACTATATCACTAACTATTACAGGTTGATTTATTTCTTTCATTACTTCTCTAAATAAATCTCTATCCTCACCCTTTTTTATAGACTCTATAGATGTACCTATAACTTTTACATTATATTTATCTAGTATACCAGCATCATGTAATTCTACAGCCAAGTTTAGTCCTGTTTGACCACCCATACCTGCAAGTAAGCTATCTGGTCTTTCTTTTTCTATTATTTTTTCTATAAATTCTATTGTTAATGGTTCTATATATATTTTATCTGCAATTTCTTTATCAGTCATTATCGTCGCTGGATTACTATTTACTAATACAACTTCTATTCCCTCTTCTTTTAATGCTTGGCAGGCCTGTGTTCCTGAGTAGTCAAACTCTGCTGCTTGACCTATTATTATTGGCCCTGACCCTAATACTAAAGTTTTCTTTATACTATCTAATTTAGGCATAACTCTTTCTCCTTATCTAAACAATTTTCACAGTTTCTATCTTCATAATCTATACAATCAATTTTAATTATTTTATTCCATATTAAATTTGAGATTATTTATTATATCTATATTAATTAAACCAATATTTTTTTGATTTAAGTTAGTCTTATTTTTAGTTATATATTATATATATTGATATTATTTATTTTACGAACTCTAAAAACTTATCGAAAATATAGTCATTATCTTTTGGCCCTGGACAAGCTTCAGGGTGGTATTGAACACTGTATACATCTAGCTTCTCATGTCTCATTCCCTCAACAGTATTATCATTTAAATTTATATGTGTCACTTTCATTTGTTCAGGAACTTCTGAAACATAATATCCATGATTTTGAGAAGTTATAAATACTTTTCCCTCTTCTAAATCTTTAACTGGATGATTTCCACCTCTATGTCCAAATTTAAGTTTAGCAGTTTTTCCTCCAAGAGCTAGGGCTAAAAGCTGATGCCCTAAGCATATTCCAACTATAGGCTTTTTACCAATTAGAGCTTTTATATTTTCTATAACATCTTCTAAATCCTCTGGGTCTCCAGGCCCATTTGATAAAAATATTAAATCAGGGTTTATACTTAATACATCTTCTGGAGATGTTGTAGCTGGGAATATTGTTATATCACATCCACGAGCTATAAATGATCTTAAGATATTTCTTTTAACTCCAAAATCCATAACAGCTACTTTTGGTCCATTTCCTTCTATATGCTCTACTTCTTTTCTTGTAACCGTTCTAACTGCTTCTGTATTTGAAAACTTATCTAATTTATGTTTAACATCTTCTAACTTGCTATCTTCTAATGTAATTATACCTTTCATTGTCCCATTATTTCTAAGTATCTTAGTTAAAGCTCTTGTATCTATTCCTTCTAGTCCTATCACTTTATTTTGCTTTAAATATTGGTCTATATCAATCTCACATCTAAAATTACTTGGAGAATCACTTTTTTCTCTTACTATAAATCCTTTCACTTGCACTTTTTCAGATTCTGCTGATGATAAATTTATACCATAATTTCCTATAAGAGGATAAGTCATAGTAACTATTTGACCATAGTAAGAAGGGTCTGTTAAAACTTCACCATATCCTATCATCGAAGTGTTAAATACTACTTCTCCTACACTTTCTTCTAAATATCCAAATGCTTTTCCTATAAAAACTGTCCCATCTTCTAATATTAACCTTGCTTTCATATTACAGTACCTCCTATAATTCTCTTTAGGCAAACTAAAGAACATTAACTAAATATAATCTTTTAAATATCTATATCTATTTTTCACTTTTACATTCTAGTTTTATACTTATTTACATTTATTTTTTATCTTTTTCTATTATACTACAAATTTCTTAAAAAAAAGAAGTTATCTCAAAAGTAAAAACTCATAGAAAAAATAACTTCTTCTTTTTAATTTAATGATTAAATTCTTAAACTATACAATCAACTTAATTTCTATTCAGCTATATTGTAAACTTTTAACTTATCTTTGTTTAGGTGTTTTTTCTTAACCTCTACTAGAGCTTTTAGTGTATCTAAAGATGTCATTATTTCAGTAGAAAATTCAATAGCTGTTCTTCTCATTTTAAATCCGTCTCTTGTTGAGTCATTACCTTTAGTAGGTGTATTTATTACTATATCAACTTGTTTATTTCTTATAGCATCTAGTATGTTTGGTCTAGATTCTTCCACTCTATTTACTATATCAGCTTCTATTCCATTTTCTCTTAGACTCTTAGCTGTACCTTCTGTAGCAACAAAAGTGTATCCTAACTCTTTCATATCTTTTGCTATTGCTATAAACTCATCTTTATCGTTATTATTAACAGTAGCAAGTACTACTCCTCTTTCGTCAGACATATGTCTACCTGCAGCCAAGAATCCTTTATATAGAGCTTCTTCTAGGTTTTCTCCTACACCTAAAACTTCTCCTGTAGATTTCATTTCAGGTCCAAGACTTACTTCAACTTTAGCTAATTTAGACATTGAGAATACTGGCACTTTTACTGATACTAGTTTAGGCTCTTTATAAACTCCTGTACCATATCCTAAATCCTTTAATTTAGCTCCTAACATACATTTAGTAGCTAAATCAACTATTGGTACCCCACTCACTTTACTTATATATGGTACTGTTCTACTGGCTCTAGGATTAACCTCTATTATATATAATTCATTCTGGAATTCTATAAATTGTATATTAACCATACCAATTACATTAAGGTCTAAAGCTATTTTTTTAGTGTATTCTACTATCTTTTCTTTTATCTTATCAGATATATTTTGGCTTGGATACATTGTCGTACTATCTCCAGAGTGAACTCCAGCTCTTTCTAAGTGTTCCATTATTCCAGGTATTAATATATCTTCTTTATCACATATGGCATCTACTTCTATTTCTCTACCAGTTAAATACTTGTCTATAAGTACTGGATTCTTATGGTCTCTATCAAATGCATCCTGTAGGTATTGAGATAATTTTTCTTCATTGTAAGTTATTTCCATACCTTGACCACCAAGTACATAAGATGGTCTAACTAATACTGGATAACCTAATTCATTAGCAACTTCAATACCTTCATTAAGTGACCATACACCTTTTCCTTTTGGTCTATTTATATCTAATCTCTCTAATAAATCATCAAATTTTTCTCTATCTTCCGCTGCATCTATATCATCAAAATCAGTTCCCAATATAGGTATATTTTTCTCATGTAAGAACTTAGCTAGTTTTATAGCTGTTTGTCCTCCAAATTGTAGTATTACACCTTCTGGTTTTTCTTTTTCAATTATACTTAAAACTTCTTCTTCTGTTAATGGTTCAAAATATAGTTTATCTGATGTATCAAAATCTGTACTTACTGTTTCAGGGTTATTGTTTATGATTATAGTTTCTATATCCATCTTTCTCAAAGATTTTACACAGTGAACTGAACAATAGTCAAATTCTATACCTTGACCTATTCTTATTGGTCCAGAGCCTAACACTATTACTTTTTTCTTATCACTTACAACTACTTCATCATATTGCTCATAAGTTGAGTAATAATATGGAGATATCGCATCTATTTCTCCTGCACATGTATCAACCATTTTGTATGCTGGTTTTATGTTATATAGACTTCTTAATTCGTATAATTTTTCTGGGCTTATCTTCATTAAGTCAGATATACCTTTATCAGAGAATCCTTTTTTCTTTAACTCAAGAAGATAATCTTTAGTTAAGTCTTCAATCTTCATAACTTTTAATTTTTCTTCTTGCTCAACTATCCATTTAAATTTATTTATAAACCATTTGTCTATTCCTGTGATTTGTTCTATCATTTCTACTTTATAGCCTCTTCTTATCATTTCAGCTAAATCAAACAATCTTTCATCATCAGGTACTACAACTCTTTTCTTCAACGCTTCAATACTTCTCTCTTCTGATGGAGCATGAACTAATGAATATTTTCCTGTTTCTAGTGATCTTATTCCCTTAAGAATAGCAGCTTCAAAGTTACTTCCTATACTCATTATTTCACCAGTTGCCATCATCTTAGTTCCTAATTTTCTATTTGCCTTTTTAAATTTATCAAATGGCCATTTTGGTATCTTAGCAACTACATAGTCTATAGTTGGCTCAAAACAAGCATAAGTTTTTTTAGTTACTGCATTTTCTATTTCATCCAAAGTATATCCTAAAGCTATTTTTGATGAAACTTTTGCTATTGGATATCCTGTAGCTTTTGATGCTAATGCTGATGATCTACTAACTCTTGGATTTATCTCTATAACTGCATATTCAAAACTATGTGGGTTTAATGCAAACTGAACATTGCATCCACCTTGAACTTCTACTGCATTTAATATATCTAAAGATGCTTTTTTAAGCATCGCACATTCTTTATTGCTTAGAGTTTGTGTTGGAGCAACAACTATACTATCTCCTGTATGAACTCCAACTGGGTCTATATTTTCCATGTTACATACAACTATACAGTTTCCTTTTGAATCTCTTATTACTTCATATTCTATTTCTTTCCAACCTTTTATACTTTTTTCAATTAATACTTGTCCAACTGGGCTTAATTGCAATCCATGTGAAAGTATCTCTCTTAATTCTTCCTCAGTATCAGCGATACCTCCACCAGTTCCACCTAATGTATATGCTGGTCTTACAACTACTGGATACCCTATTGTAAGTGCATAATCAAGACCTGCTTGTAAATCTGTAACTATATCACTAACTATTACAGGTTGATTTATTTCTTTCATTACATCTCTAAATATATCTCTGTCTTCACCTTTTTTAATAGATTCTACTGAAGTACCTATTATTTTTACTCCATATTTATCTAGTATGCCTTTTTCATAAAGCTCAACTGCTAAGTTTAATCCTGTTTGTCCACCCATACCTGCAAGTAAGCTATCTGGTCTTTCTTTTTCTATTATTTTTTCTATAAATTCTATTGTTAATGGTTCTATATATATTTTATCTGCCACTTCTTTATCAGTCATTATTGTAGCTGGATTACTATTTATTAATACAACTTCAATTCCTTCTTCTTTTAAAGATTGACATGCTTGAGTTCCTGAATAGTCAAATTCTGCCGCTTGACCTATTATTATTGGTCCTGACCCTAATACTAAAGTTTTCTTTATACTATCTAATTTAGGCATAAATTTTTCTCCTTATCTAAATGGTTTTTACTATCTGTAAATAATACTAAATCTATATTAATGCTAAGAATTTATTAAATATACAATCTAAATCTTCTTTTGTTGTGTATTCTGGAATGTACTGAACACTATATATTGGTAATTCCTTATGTCTCATTCCTTCTATAGTATTGTCATTTAAATTTACATGAGTTATCTCTGTATCTTCTGGCATTTCTGAAACATTGTATCCGTGATTTTGAGAAGTTATAAATACTTTTCCTGTTTCTAAACATTTAACTGGATGATTTCCTCCTCTATGTCCAAATGCAAGTTTTGAAGTTTTTCCACCTAATGCTAATGCCAAAATTTGATGTCCTAAACCGATTCCTGCTAGTGGTTTTTTGCCTACTAATTTCTTTATATTTTCAACTATATCATTTATATCTTCTGGATTACCTGGTCCATTAGATAATAATATCAAGTCAGGGTTTATATTTAAAATTTCTTCTGAAGTAGTCATTGCTGGTACTACCATTATGTCACAGTTACAAGCTTTCAGTGAGTCTAATATACTATTTTTAACACCAAAGTCTACAACTACGACTTTAACACCAGTCCCTTTAATATTTTCAATTTCTTTTCTTGTAACACTTTTAACAGAATCTTTATTACAACACTCTGTTAATTTAGACTGAATTTCTTGTAATGATACATTTTCTAAAGTTATAATACCTTTTTTTGTTCCATTATTTCTAATAATCTTAGTCAATGCTCTTGTATCTATTCCTTCAAGTCCAATTACTTTGTTTTGCTTTAGATATGTGTCTATATCCATTTCACATCTAAAATTATTTGGGTTGTCACTTTTTTCTCTTACTATAAGTCCTTTTACTTGTACTTTATTTGATTCAACATCTTCTAAATTTATTCCATAGTTCCCTATAAGTGGATATGTCATTGTCACTATTTGTCCATAATAAGTTGCATCTGTCAGTAGTTCACCATATCCTGCCATTGAAGTATTAAACACAACTTCACCAACAGCTTCCTTTAAATATCCAAATGCTTTTCCTTCAAATACTGTTCCATCTTCTAAAATTAATTTCCCCTTCATATAAGCTACCTCCCAAATGTTTTATCTAAGCATTTTCTATTTCTTTTACAATATTAATAGCTGATTCTCTTGGACTTTCTGCTTTTGTTATAGGTCTTCCAACAACTAAATAATGAGCTCCTCTTTTTATTGCATCTGATGGAGTAACAACTCTTTTTTGGTCTCCAACTTCTGCTGACTTAGGTCTTATCCCTGGGCAAACTGTTATAAAATCAGTTCCACATGCCTCTACTATCTTATCTACTTCTTGAGCTGAGCAAACAACTCCATCTATTCCTGATTCTTTTGCTAATTTAGCTCTCTTTATAGCCAATTCTTCTGTTGTCATATTACATCCTATATCTTGTAAGTCTTGGTTGCTTAATGAAGTTAAAACTGTTACTCCAACCACCAAAGGTTTTTCTATATTTAATCTCTCTGCTTCTTCTTTAGCAACTAGTGCACATTGTCTCATCCCTTCCATATCTGATACATGAATTGTCATTAACCAAACATTATCTCTTACTGCAGCTCTTACTGCACTTTTCATAGTATTTGGAATATCATGGAATTTAAGGTCTAGAAATATTTTTTTACCTTTTTCTTTTAAATAGTCTATTGTCTTTCCTTTTGTAGCCACATATTGTTCTAGTCCTACTTTAAATATATCTACACTATCTTCCAATTTGTCTATTAGTTCTTTAGCTTTATCAAATTCGTCAGTATCAATTGCAACTATTAGCTTCTCTTTACCATTTATCATTTTTATATCTCCTTTTTAATAAAGCCTAAATCCTCATAAAAAAATCCTTACACCAAAAGAGGCACAAGGATTTTATCTATACATAACTTTGATATTAATTAGCTATGAGATATCTTTCCCAGTCTCTCTGGACTAGTTTAAAAGACTTTATTATATTTAAATTTTTTATTTTATACTCATCAAAAACCTCTAGGTGATTTACTAGAGGTTATATATTAACACTATCTATAACCCTTTAGTCTCTCTGGACTAGTTTAAGGAATTTAGTCATAATATTTTTTCTTTATTTATATAACTTTATGTATCTTAAGGATATTTTAAAGTTTCATCTTTTTTATAATTAAACCACTAATTGCTTTTTATGTCAATAAGTCTTTGAATTATTCTTCATCTTTATCAAATAATTTTTTTTCAAAATAAGACTCTGCATTATATATAGCAGCAGCTGGATTATGCCCAGTTACTCTATCTTTGACAATTAGAGTTGTTATAGGAGCTTCCATATATTTCATGGCTAATGTATCATGACCAACACATAATCCAAGAATTATATTAAGGTCAACTTTAGCCTCATTTAAAAATAAAGCTTGCCCTATTGGATTACACATTATTTCATCTTTACATTTTGATATTGTTTGTGATGGCTTCAATCCAACTGTAGTCTTAGGAATCGCTCCATTTTTACATATAACAGAAAACACTTCAAATCCATGATGTTCAAATACCTTTTGTACTGTTTGCATTTCTCTTTTTAAACCAATACAAAATGCTATACCAATTTTTTTATAGTCACATTTTTTAGCAAACTCTATAATCTCTTTTAACCTAGTATATTGACAGTATCCCTCTGTTTCAATTAATCCAGCATTATAAGCTATTTTTCTATTTTCTTCCTCTTCATAAAGTTTTTTTGCTTTTTCTTGTAACTCAACTTCCCTAGTTGGGCATATCTTCATTAGCTTATCCATATCTCCATCTGAGCAGCCTCTAAGATTACATTTCCCACACTTATACATGTCTACTATCCCCTCTCAAAATTTTATTCATTTTGTGATTCTTCTTTTTCCAAACTTAAATTTTCATCTTGAGTTTCTTCTTCTTCTGGTTTTACATGTTCAACTACAGTTATAAAATATGATTTTCCTATTTTATTCTTTATAGGAAGTTTTTCATATGAAACATCTATTTTATTTTTTATACATGCTATATCAAAATGTCTTAAACCTACACCTAAGCTAACCTTATTCATATATTCACAATGTTTCTTAGGTTTCTTTTCAAATAGATGAAGACCTCGTTCATCTTTGTGAAAATACCAAGGTTGAGAGTTTTTCACAGATGGAGCTCTTCTTGTAAATTCTAATATTTCTTTCCATTTTCTATTTCTATTTATTTTATTTATAATATCTTTTACTGGTTTTCTATCAGGTCTAGCATATCTTGTCCTAAATAAATCTTCATTTTTTGCCGGATATCCAAAAGCTATTATTATATATGGATTTTCTATTTTGTTTTCATCTTCTTCTTCTGTTTTTATTCCAGCTAAATAATCTAAATCGTCTTCTTCATCTTCTCTTGGGTCTTTGTTTCCAATATCTACAAATTCCAAGATATCTTCTCTTTTTAATGTGGACTCCAGCCAACAAGTAGCTACTCCTAATGTTGTAAGACGTAATACTATACCTTCAGTAGCAAAACCTATATTTTGTAAATAGTCTTTTCCCTTATCTGATGTGACTACTATATAATGAGGTGCTTTTACTTTACACTCTTTCCCCATTAAAAAGTGTATTATATGACCTCTATCAACAACATGTGCTTTAATATTTAAATCTTCATTTAAGTATTCTAAATTTTTACAACTTCTTTTTATTTCTTCCATTAATGGCTTTTTTAGTTTTGTACTGGAAAAATTTCTTACAGATTTTCTATAAAAAATGGCTTCATAAAGCTCCATTTATGCCCTCCTAACTGAAATCTTCTGTTCATAATATATAAAACTACTATATTTAAACATATATAAGCTTTGCCAGAAAATTTTTTATTTCATTATAAATATCTATCTCATTATTATATTATAAGTTTTTTTCGGTATTCTTGTATAGCCTTTCACTAAAAAAGTATTTTTATTTCTACTTTAATACTATTATCAACAAAAAATAACGTCTTAGTTACAATTATATATCTAAACAATCTATTTTAATTAAAATACATATTTTTTATTTCTCAGTCTATTAAGTATAAATATTTTAAATATGACCCAAAATCTAAGTAATGATATAATATTTATAAGTTATTTAATGTTAAAAATACAGGAGGATAGATATGGATTTCAATAAAAATTTAGAAAAATATGCTGAGTTAGCAATTAAGGTCGGAGTTAACATACAGCCAGATCAAACTTTACTTATAAAATCACCAATCGAATGTGCTGATTTTGCAAGAAATGCACTGAGGGAAGCATATAAATGTGGAGCTAAAAATGTATATATAGAATGGTCTGATGAAGAAAGTACTCTCATTAAATATTTATATGCTCCAAACGAAGCATTTCATGAGTTTCCAAAATGGACAGCAGATCAATATGTAGATATAGCTAAAGAAGGTGGAGCATTTTTATCAGTATATGCTCAAAACCCTGATTTATTAAAAGATGTTGACCCTGAGAAAGTTGCTAACTTTCAAAAAGCTTCTGGAAAGGCTTTAAAAGAGTGGCGTTCTTATACGCTAACAGATAAATGTAAATGGAGTATAGTTTCTGTACCAACAAAAGATTGGGCAAAAAAAGTATTTCCAAGTTTATCAGAAGATGAAGCAATAGATAAATTATGGGATGCCATATTTAAGTGTTCAAGAGTTGATGGACAAGACCCTATAAAAGCATGGAAAGAACATAATGAAAATCTAAAGTCTAAAATGGATTTTTTAAATGAAAGTAATTTTAAAACTTTAAAGTATAAATCTTCAAAAACTGATTTAACTTTAGATTTACCAAAAGGTCATATTTGGTTAAGTGGAGCATCTAAAGACCCTAACGGAGTAAGTTTTAATCCTAACATTCCAACTGAAGAGATTTTTGGAATGCCACACAAGTTTAAGGTCAATGGAACTGTATACAGCACTAAACCCCTTGTTTATGGAGGAAATATAATTGATAATTTCTCTTTGACTTTCAAAGATGGTAAAATAGTAGATTTCTCTGCTGAAAAGGGACTAGAAACATTAAAGAAACTTATTGAAACAGATGAGGGTTCTCATTATCTAGGAGAGGTTGCTCTTGTTCCATATAACTCTCCAATATCTGATACAAATATTATTTTTTATAATACTTTATATGATGAAAATGCTTCTTGCCACTTTGCAATTGGTTCTGCATATAAGACTTGCTTAGATGGTGGAAATGATTTGAAAGATGAAGAATTAGATGAGTATGGAGTAAATGATAGTCTAACACATGTTGACTTTATGGTTGGTTCTTCAGATATGGATATTGTCGGAGAAACTCATGATGGAAAACATATACAGATTTTTAAAGATGGCAATTGGGCTTTTTAAGTGTTTTTATACTAAAAAGGGCTGACGGAAGTTATACCAGACTTCCCAGCCCTTTTTAATGTTGATGATAAATATTTTTTTATATTAATTAATCTCATTATTATAGATTAATTCCTATTATTTTGGACATAAGTTTCTAAAACTTATATTTATATTATATATAAAATATCCTATTTAGTAAAACCTTTATTTCGATTTACATGCTAAAAATTTAGCTTTGCTATCTCAACAGCAGATTTTGCATCCTTTGAATAATAGTCAGCTCCCATTTCCTCAGCATATTCTTCTGTCAAAACAGCACCACCTACAAATACTTTTGCATTTATTTCATTATCTCTTAATGCTTGAATTGTATCTTTCATACTTTGAACAGTTGTAGTCATAAGTGCACTTAACCCTACTAACTTTATATCTCTTTTTTTAGCAACCTCTACTACTTCCTCAATTGGAACATCTTTTCCTAAGTCTATAACTTCATATCCATAATTCTCTAGCATTATTTTTACTATATTTTTTCCAATATCATGAATATCTCCTTTTACTGTAGCAACTATTATTTTTCCTTTAGATACATTATCACTACTTCTACTTATTAAGGTTTCTTTTATTGTATTTAGTGCAGTTTTCACTGTTTCTGCTGATTGAATAAGTTGTGGTAAAAAGATGTCTCCACTATCATATTTCTTTCCTACTCTATCAAGAGCTGGAATTAAAATTTTATCTAATATATAATTTTCATCCTTCTCTTTTAAAAGATTCAACGTTTCATTTTTGGCTTCTTCTTTTAATCCCCTTTCAACTAAAACATCTAGTGATAAGTCTTTATTAGCTTTAATAGTGGAATCAGACTGTTTTGAATTATTCATATTACTATATTGATTTATATAATCTACGCAGCCTTTATCTGTATTATTTAAGATTCTAAAAGAATTAATAGCCTCCATCATACTATATTCGTTTGGATTTATAATTGCTAAGTCAAGCCCTGCTCCTAAAGCTAACGTTAAAAAAGAAGCATTAAGTGCTTTTCTATTTGGAAGTCCAAATGAAATATTTGAAACACCTAGTATAGTTTTTACCCCTAATGTCTTAACCATTGTTATGGCTCTTATAGTTTCTATTGCTTCCTCTTGTTGTGCTGAAACAGTTAGTGATAAACAATCTATAAATATATCTTTTGGTTTTATTCCATAAGAAACTGCTCTATCAACTATTTTTTTTGCTATTTCAAATCTTTCCTCAGCTCTTTTAGGTATACCTTTTTCATCTAATGCAAGACCAACCACACATGCACCATACTTTTTAACTATTGGTAATATGCTTTCTAAGGACTCTTCTTTGCCGTTTACAGAGTTTACAATTGTTCTACCATTATAATATCTAAGACCTTGTTCTAAAGCCTCTACATTGGAAGAATCGACTTGTAATGGTGTATCTACTACTGCTTGAATCTCTTTTATCAACTTTGGCATTAATTTCTTTTCATTTATTTCTGGCAAACCAACATTCACGCCTAATATTTGTGCACCAGCACTTACTTGTTCCAACCCCAAATTTATTGCATAATCTAAATTTTCATTTTTTAAAGCTTCTTGTAAAGATTTTCTACCAGTTGGATTTAATCTTTCTCCGACAACTGTAGGTGATTCTACTTCCACAAATTTTGAGGGCGAACAAACTACACATTTATCAATCTTTTCGGTACTTCCCTTTTTAACAGAACTTATATTTTCAGATATTTCTTTTATAAAGCTTGGATTTGTGCCACAACACCCGCCTATTATAGTTGCTCCAGCTTCAACAAATTTTTTGACTCCCTCAAAAAATTCCTTTGCATCAACATCATAGATAGCTTCTCCATCAACTATATTTGGTAAACCTGCATTTGCTTGAACCATTACAGGTATTGAAGCTCTTGACACAATTTTTTTGACTATTGGCAAAAGCTGTTTAGGACCTAATGAACAGTTTACTCCTATTGCATCAACTCCCAGACCTTCTATTGTGGCAACCATACTTTCTGGCATACATCCAGTAAAACTTCTCCCACTCTCATCAAATGTCATAGTACAGAAAACAGGTAAGTCAGAATTCTCTTTAGCCGCTAAAACGGCTGCTTTAGCTTCATATAAATCCATCATAGTCTCTATTACTATTACATCAGCTCCAGATTTAACTCCCTGTAATACTTGTCTTTTAAATATCTCATATGCTCTGTCAAAGCTTAAAGTTCCCATAGGCTCTAACATTTCTCCTATAGGACCAATATCTAGTGCTACATATCTAGGTTTAGTGTTATCTACATTTTCTATAGCTTTTCTAGCCACTAAAATAGCATTGTCGATAACTTTTTCTACTGTATATTCACTATCTAATTTTAATTCATTACACCCAAAAGTATTTGTAAGAATTACATTTGATCCTGCTTCTAAATATGATGTATGTATCTCTATAAGTTTTTCTGGATTTTGAAGACCAAATACTTCTGGATTTTCACCTATTTTTAACCCCTTTTGTTGAAGCATTGTTCCCATTGCACCATCAAATATTAATATATTATCCTTTAGATATTGTCTTATTTCCACAAGAATTCGCTCCTTTTCTATATGTACAATTTCTGTAGTTTTTACAATTTTCACACGATTTTTCTTTCTTTGATTTATCTATTTTCAAATTAGAAATGCCTATAATAGCTACTACTGATTTTCTTGGTATCATAATCCCATTTGATGTAATTGTGAGTCCTATTTGTTTTTGAGCATTTAAAACATTTAATATATCTATATTTTTCTCTATTGGTAAGTCCCCATATCCTGGGCTATATCGCATAGTTATAAATTTGTTTTGTTTTAAAAAAACCTTTTCTATATCATTTTGAACAATATCGCATACTTCTTCTATTGCTGTTGTTCCACATGAATCAATTATTAGTCCTCTTGTTAAGTCTGAGTAAGAGTATCTTTTTATTTCCTTTTCTACCTCTATTCCCAAAGTAGCTGCCATAATTACACATTCA
The DNA here is from genome assembly GCA_020641055.1 of Clostridioides sp. ES-S-0010-02. NCBI lineage: Bacteria > Bacillati > Bacillota > Clostridia > Peptostreptococcales > Peptostreptococcaceae > Clostridioides > Clostridioides sp. ES-S-0010-02. Next base: position 244,089 of record CP067345.1, on the reverse strand, counting down.
TCACAGTCTTTTAGAAGTTCATATATATCCTTACTTTTTAAGGTTAAATTTGTTCCCTCTAGTTCTACAATCTTATCTTTATTTATTTTGATAGGATAAATCCTAGATATATATCTAGGATTTATCTTGTTTTTGGCTATTTCTATACATTCATCAATAGTTTCTTTAAGTTCTTTATCTATTTCTTGTCCTTTATATTGTAAATACCTTAGAACCTCACTTTGATTTATGCTTATACGTTCTCTTTCAATTACATTATTCTCCATATATATTAAGAGAAAATCCTTTATCTAAAACATCTTTTGCATATTCTTTTGCTCCAAATAAAGATAAGTCTCTATAATTTCCACATTCTAAAGCTGTAGCAGCTGGCATTTTATCAGATTCAATTACTTTCTTTAATGCCTTTTCTAAGCCATCTTTAACTGTTTTAGCATCTATATCTCCCCATAATATTAAATAAAATCCTGTTCTGCACCCCATTGGAGATAAATCTATCACTCCATCTAATGTCTCTCTTAAATAAGTTGCTAATAAATGTTCTAAACCATGCATAGCAGCAGTTCCAAAGCTTTCTACATTTGGTTGTAAAAATCTCAAGTCAAATTTAGTTATTTTATCTCCTTTAACTCCATCAAGTACACTACACTTTCTCACAAAAGGAGCTTTAACTTTTGTATGATCTAATTTAAAACTTTCTACTTTTTCCATTTTTGAATCCTCCATCATCACTTAAAAATTTATTACTTTAAATCTATAAAAAAACTCCCCCTATCCACTATTGATAAGAAGAGTATATTATTTCCAATCATCTCATCGTTGTTAGCAGGACCACCTAATAAAAGGTTGGTATAGGATCGCTGAGCTAACTCTCTCCCCTAATTCTTGATAAGTATCTTATTAAACTGACTTAAATTATATATTACTTTTTTATTTTTGTAAACACTTTATGCTATAAATATTTGTGTATCTAAATCATACTTTTATCTTATTACACAGTTTCTTGTATTATTGGTAGTTGTACCTCAAATACAGTTTGATGTATATTACTTGAAACAGTAATTTCCCCACCATGTAAATTCACAATATTTTTTGTAATTGCAAGACCTAATCCAGAACCTCCATCATTGCTATTTCTTGATTTTTCAACTCTATAGAATCTATCAAATATATTTGGTAAATCTAATACTGGAATGGGTTCTCCATAATTTATAACTTTTGCAATAGCCATATTTCCTTTTTTTGCTGTTACTATATCCACATAAATTCCTTCTTTTCCATATTTCATAGCATTAGTTATAAGATTTTCAAAAGCTCTCACCAATTTATTTGGGTCAGCATTTATAATTAATTTTTCTTCATTGAAATTAACTCTACTAACCATAAATTCTTTTTTAAAATAAAATCCAAGTTGAGATACTATTTGGCTTAATAGCTCTACCAAGTTTATGTCTATTTTTTTTAATCTTATTGTATTATTTTGCATTTTTGTAAGTTCAAATAAATCATTTATAAGTATATTTAAACTTTTTGATTTCTCATATGCAATATTAACATAATACATCAACTGAACTTCATCTTTATACTTACCATCTTCTATCAATCCTAGATAACCCATTATTGAGGTTAAAGGAGTTCTTAGGTCATGTGAAACATTTGTTATTAAATCTGTCTTAGTTTGTTGAGCCTGTCTTTCTTCAACAGTTATATTTCTAAGTTGATAAACTATACTATTGATTTTATTTGCAAGTTCATCAATCTCATCAATTTTTTTATCACTTAATCCATTTGACTCATACTCAATATCTATACTTTTTTCTAAATCGCCTTCCTCCATTGAGTTTACAGCATCCATGATAATTTCTAGTTTTTTATTTTTGTTATCAGTATCTTTTAGAAAATTTACAAGTTTTTTATTTCTCTTGTATGACATTAATGAATAAATTGATAATGATGCTGTCAGAAATAAAACTGAATATAATGTGCTGTCTCCTATAACAGATCTAATATTTCTTAAACTAAGCATAAAGTAATTAATTGTAGATAAAGTAGTTCTTATATATAATATCTTTATTATATATGCACTTGTTAACATAATAATTAGGGTTATAATACAGCTTATTATAAAGTCTACTATAGGACGAAACATATAATTTAATACACTCTTATTTTTCAATTTTATATCCTACCCCCCATACAGTATGAATTATTTTTTCTCCATCTGTATACTTTTCAATTTTATCTCTTATCCTACTCATATGAACCATTACAGTATTGTTAGATTGGTAGTATTGTTCTTTCCATACTTTTTCAAATATCTCTTCTGTACTATATACTCTACCTTTATTATTTGCTAGTAAATACAAGATATCAAATTCTCTCGATGTCAAAAATATATCCTTTCCAGCTACTGTTACACTATGCTTTTCCTTATCTATTAATACCACTCCAACTTCTATGACATCTTTATTTTCTTTGTTAGTACCACTAAAATAATACGCTCTTCTAAGTAATGCTTTTACTCTCACAGTAAGTTCAAGTGGATTAAATGGCTTTGTTAGATAGTCATCTGCACCTGTCATTATTCCTTGTATCTTATCCATATCCTCTGATTTGGCACTCAACATAAGTATTGGTATATTTAAACTTACTCTAACTCTTCTACAAACTTCTATCCCATCCATCTTTGGCATCATTATATCCAATACCATCAGATGAATATTTTCTTTTTCTAAAATATCTAAAGCTTCTTGTCCATCTTTAGCCTTAATTACATTATATCCATCATTTAAAAGGTATATCTCTACAAGGTCTCTTATTTCCTTTTCATCATCCACAACAAGAATTGTATCTTTCACTTTTTCACATCCTAACTTACTTTAATATAGTTTTTACTCATCTAAAATTATACTATACTTAAAGTAGTCTAGTATCAAATTTATTTATATTACATTTAGTAATATCATACAATTTATGTTATGTTGTTTTATTATTTGTTTTGCAAATATTCTTCCAAGGTTAACCCTTTTGAATAAATTTCCTCAGCAACATCCTTACCCACATATCTAATATGCCATGGCTCATATGCTGTACCTGTTATATCTTCTTTACCTTTAGGATATCTTATTATAAATCCAAATTTATGAGCATTTTCTGCCAACCATATAGCTTCTTTTGTACTTCCAACAAACCATCTCTCTGGATTTGTCAAGTCAATACACAGTCCAGATTGATGTTCACTATGTCCAGGTTTTGCTACATATGCATCAGCTTTTTCCTGACCTTGAGAATTTACTCTTCTTGTATAAGTATCTTGTTGAGTCTCATAAGACCTATATGCTGAAGACCCTAAAAACTGTATTCCTTCTTCATTAGCTTGTCTAACTAAGTCTTCTACTGCTTTTGCAGGTTCTCCTGCCATTTGTTTTTCCTCTTCAGTAGCTTCTGGAACAAATTCTATATTTACCTTAGTAATGTCTTTCGGCATATAATCTTTACTAAGTTCATTTGTCTTGTTTACCAATAATATATTATCTGCTATACTATTTGAGTGATTTTTTTTCTGAGAATCTGTTTCAACATCTTGAGATGAAGCAAATTGAGCAGCTCCAGTTGGTTCTTCATCTTTCAGAATTTTATCTTTAACTATAAACATACTTATAAATACTACTACTATAATGCCTAACATCAATTTTAATTTTTTCATGGTTGAATCGTCTCCTTCGTTATGTTTATTAACGTTAATTTTAGAGTATAAGTTTTAAGTATTTTATAAGTAAACCTTAAGTTATTCTTAAGTTTATATTTTCAAATAAAGGATGGTGCTAAAAATGTCTATGCAAAAACTTCTTAGTAAAGCTCGTAAGGCTATACAAGACTTTGATATGATACAAGAAAATGATAAAATTGCAGTTGGCCTTTCTGGTGGAAAAGATAGTTTGACATTACTTCATATACTTAAAAATTATCAAAGATTTTCTCCACAAAAGTTTGAATTAATAGCTGTAACTCTAAATACTGGTGGAATTGATAACTCACCATTAAACAAATTATGTGAGGAAATAAATGTACCTTTTTATGAATTTCAAACTAATATAAAAGAAATTGTATTTGATATAAGAAAAGAAAAAAATCCTTGTGCACTATGTGCTAATTTAAGAAGAGGTGCTTTAAATGACAACGCAAAGAAACTTGGGTGCAACAAAGTAGCTCTTGGACACCATAAGGATGATGCTATTGAGACATTTTTAATGTCTATGTTTTATGAAGGAAGAGTTAATTGTTTTTCGCCAAAAACATACTTAGATAGACAAGATTTAACTGTTATAAGACCAATGATTTACATAGAAGAATATATGACTAAGAAGATTTCAAAGGAGTGTAACTATCCTATCATAGCAAACCCATGTCCTGCAAATGGCCATACTAGGAGAGAATACATAAAAAACCTTATTGCGAATTTAAATAAAGAAATGCCAGATTTTAAAAGAAATGTATTTGGAGCTTTAAATAATTCAGAAAAACTTTTTATATGGGATAAGGAAAATATAAAAAATATTTATTTAAAGTAATTTAAATATAACATTAAATCATTTTCATACATTGTATAAAAATTAATATCTTTATATAAAGAAACACAAGATTGTATTAATTATAAATACTCTCTATTTATAATTGATACAATCTTGCTATATTATAATCTTTTATATTTTTATTATTTTTTATATCTATATTTTAATAGTTATTAATATTATTATCAATTCTAATAAATGTATTAACTATAACTTAAACTTTTTATATTCTTAACTCAATTTATTCTTAAAATTTCTATCCCTCTATATTTCATAAAAACAATATTTTATACTAGATTAGAATATTAAATTCGACTATCTCTGGTACATTAAAAAATCTAAATGGCAACTTTGTACTTCCAAGACCAGAACTCACATATAGATGATTTCCCTTTATATCATAAAATCCTTTAGTGTATTTCCTTCCATATGGAGGAGTAACTAAAGCACCCTTGAAAGGCAACCTTATTTGACCACCATGACTATGTCCAGATAAAACTAAATTCATTGTATCTTTATTGAGCATATCTACCAAATCTGGTTCATGTGCTAATAATAAATTAAAACTATTATAATCAGTTTTGCTTTCCAAATCTCGTATATTTGGATTACCATTTAATATCTCATCAGCTCCAAGTATATTAATATACTTATTGTCTTCAAGTCTTATTTTCTTATTTTCATTAACTAAAAGATGAAAGTTAGAGTTTTTCATAATTTGTCTATAATACCTAGGAAGTTTATACATATAATCATGATTACCAAATACTGAAAACTTTCCTAACCTTGCATTCATACTAGATAAAATCTTTGTAATTTCATCTATATCTGGATTTTTATTAGAATAATCAATTAAATCTCCAGTAAATACTAATATATCTGGATTTAAGGCATTCACCTTATTAGCTACTTTTTTAAGTTTATTAGTCGAATAAAAACTGCCTATTTGAGTATCTGAAATCTGAACTACTTTTATAATCTCATTCTCATTTTTTACTATATCTTCTTTAATCATGTTTCCATCTTCATTTATATTATATTTTTTCACAATTAATAGACTCGGTTCTATTGCAACTGAGTATATAAAAATTAAAACAAATATCAATATAAAAAATTTTAAAAAACGCTTTATCTTTAATTTCAAAGTATCTACCTACTTATTTATTATCTTAAACTATTTGCATTACAGACTCAACTTTATCCATTTTTCTATCATGTAATTTTGGTTTATTGGCTAAGAACCATTTATATGTTGTTGTAAGGCCTTCTTTTAATAAAACATTTGGTATATAAAGACCATGTTCAATAAGCTTATTTATATCTAGATTAAAGTCTATATTTCTAAATGGGAAGTAAGTTCTCTCTCTAAACTCAACTTTTTCCATGTCTACATATTTTATAATAGGTTCCTTCCCAATAACTTCTCCACATGTATATATAAGTTCATCCCAAGATATTAACTGTGGATTTGTTACATTATACGCTTCTCTCACATGAGAATTTTTCATTACACTTTCTAACACTTTTACTAAATCCCCAATATATATAAATTGATTGCTTACTTGTTTTCCTTTAGGTACTGGTATTTTTTCGTTTTTTTCTATTTTTTCAAAGAAATAGTATTCTCTATACAAATTATTATTTTCACCATATATATAAGTTGGCCTAATAATTATATATGGTATAGAACTATTTATAACAAAATCTTCTGTTTCTTTTTTGTTAAGTCCATATTTACCCCAGTTTTCATTTTCACCTTTTTCATTATCTTCTTTTACATTTCTTCCACTATCTTTGTATACGGCTCCTGCTGACAATACTATGTATTTTTTTAAGCTATCTAAGTTCACAAAATCAATAAGATTACCAACATCCTCTTTTGTATATGCTGTCATATCATATATGTAATCGTACTGTCTTCCATTGATAATGTTTTCCATATCTTTGCGTACTTTTCTATCGCAAATTAAGTGCTCTCTAAATCCTTTATAATCTATTTCCTTTTTACCATTCGTAAGTATATCTATTTGATACCCACATTTAATTAAACGCTTAGCAAGTGCAGAACCTATGAAGTCGCTTCCACCCATGATTAAAATAGATTTCATTTCAAGTGCATCCTCCTCTTTTTTAAATGGCTTCCTTAATTATAATATCATATTTTTAAATATGCTACACCATTTTGTATTGTTTTTGTCTATAAAAGATATTTATAGCAAAATATCTTTTATAGATTTAACACTTTCGACAATATAGGTAGGATTGCTCTTACTAATTTCATCAAAAGAACCATATCCATACAATACCCCTATAGAATCTACACCTATTTTATTAGCTCCAATTATATCGTATTTTCTATCACCAATCATAATGACCTTATCTTTATCTGTTACACCACACAAATCTAACACATATTCTATAACTTCATTTTTATTTACTCTTGTACCATCAAGGTTACTACCTGCGATATATTTAAAATAACTATCTATACCAAAATATTTAAGTATGGTTTCTGCAAAAACTGTTGGTTTAGAAGTAGCTAATAATAATGTTTTCCCATTCTCATAAAGTATTTTTAAAGTCTCCTTTATGTCTTTATAGATTTTATTTTCAAATATTCCTCTGTCAGAAAAGTATTCTCTATATTTTTCAATAGCTTCTGTTGCCTTTTCATCTTCAAATTTATAATAGTCTTTGAAAGTAGAATGTAGGGGTGGCCCTATAAATTGTTCTAAGTTATCCAATTCTTCTTCTATACCAAAACTATTTAAAGAATATTGAATAGACTTTGTTATTCCTTCTTTAGGGTCTGTAAGTGTTCCATCTAGGTCAAACAGCACTATTTCATAATTTTTCTTCATATATAAGTCCTCCACTTTTTATAAAAATAATATATTATCTTTTGAGTTTATATATTTTAAAAAGCTATAGTAATAGAATCTTAATCTAATACTATAGCTTAAATAATAATCAAATCTTATATGTTGTCTTGAAACTAAATCTAAACAGTCTTATTTAACTGTTATAGCTGAAACTGGACATCCTTCTTCTGCTTCTTTACATAAATCTTGTAATTCTGCTGGTATTTCTCCTTCAATTGCAACTGAATGTCCTTCATCACTCATACTAAAAACGTCTGGACATGTTCCTATACACGCTCCACAAGCTACACATACATCTTTATCAACAAATGCTTTCATACTAAAATACCTCCCCTAAAATTATAATTATTGTTCCATTACATATTTATCCAATATATACTAATTTAAACATATTTTTCCTTTTTTTTCAATATAACTTAATTTATTACAGTGCCATCATACGAATGTCTATAAACTTCACTACTTTTCATCCATGATTTTATAGTATATTGTAAGTTCAATTTTTTATTTAGCATTAGTTCATTATTATTATAATCTGTTATAATTTCTTCACTATCATCTATTGTAAATATTGTAAAATCACCTTCTCCACCAATTTTTATCCTACCTTGACTTCCTTGTAAATTAAAAACTTTTGTTGGATATTCAGTTACTTTTTCTATACATTTTTCTAGAGGTATACCAAGTTCCATGATTTTATTTACAACATTTAAAAGAGAATAATGTATATCTTTCATATTTTTTATATGCATATCTGTACTTATTAAATCTGGCTCTAATCCTTGATTTACTGCTTTTTTAAAGACTTCAAAATCAAACTGCTCTAATCCATGGCATACATCAAATAATACACCTTTATCTTTTGCATTTAATACAGATTCTCTCAAACTGCCAGATTCATTAAATATTCCATTTGTGCTATTTCCATATACAGGCGTAACTACATCTCCCTTTCCCAAAATATTCATTACTTCATCTATATATGATGGATACTCCCCTATATATACCACTAATGGTAAATTTAATTTTTCTGCAATTTGCTTTGACTTCTTAATTATATCTATACCATCTGTACTAGATTGAAATTTACTTGCTTTTACTTTTATACCTTTTATCTTTTCCATGTTTTTTTCTACAATAGACTCAATGTTATCAAAATTTATAACATCTAAAGATGTTGATTCATTCAATATATTTAATCCCTCATTAGTTACATTTAAAAATGAATACACTTCAGTCTTACATTCATCCATATATTTTTTCTTAAAATCGTAGTAATTTACAGGACCTGCTGTACCTGCATCAAATATAACTGTTGAACCTTTTTCAATTCCAATTGAATCAGAATCCATACCTGTAGGTAATTTTCTCTTATAACAATGGGTATGAACATCTATAAATCCAGGAGAAATATACATGTTGTTAGCATTTATTATCTCAAACTCTTTGTTTATGAGTATTTTTTCTTTTCTTATCATTTCTTTAAGATTTAATCCAATATCACATATCTTTCCATGTAAAACCAAGATATCTCTTTTCTCAAATTTGATACCATCTTTTGGAGATATTATTGTGCCATTTCTTATAAGTAAGTTTTTCATTTATTCCACATCCTAATTACAGTATAATTTCTCTAATAGTTTTATCTTACATAAAGAAAATAAGTCTAAAAATAAAAAAATTTTAGACTTATTCATTATATTATACTATATTAATTATATTAAATTAAATAAAAACTTGGACTTACTTTAAAAAACAATTTAGTATTTGTTGTTCTGCTTCTTCTTCTGTAAGTCCTAATGTCATCATCTTTAAAATTTGGTCTCCTGCAATCTTTCCAATTGCTGCTTCATGTACTAAAAGAGCATCTGGATGGTTTGCAGCAATTTCAGGTATAGCACTAATTTGAGAATTTCCCATAATTATTGAGTCACATTGAACATGTGCAGAGCAAAGAGAATCCCCAATAACACAAGGATTAAATTTTTGTTTAGAGTTGTCTTGACCAACTGTACGAGAAATTACTTGAGCAGAAGAATTTTCACCTTCCAATATAACCTTCATATTAGATTCTGCAACTTGATTTCCATGAGTTAACAACTTTTCAAATACAACTATCTTTGCTCCTTTACCTAAAGTGGCATCCATTTCTCTTTTAGTTGAATCAACGCCTTTAATCTGAATTGTTTCCATTTCACAATATGAATCTTCACCCATATTAACAATCGTAACTGGATTTAAAATTCTTTTTCCCTCTCCATCACCTTCGCCATAATGTTTTTCCACATATTTTAGACGAGCTCCTTTATGTAAGAAGAATCTATGTATTCCATTGTGTTCACTGTCATCATTACCACAATTATGTATACCACAACCAGCAATTATAACAACATCTGCATTTTCTCCAATTTCAAAATCATTATAAACCATGTCTTGTACACCAGCTTCTGTTACTATTACTGGTATATGAACATTTTCTCCTTTAGTGTTTGGTTTTACTATAATATCAATTCCAGGTTTATCAGTCTTTGGAGCTATAGTTACATTTTCAGTTGAATGTCTTTCTATACCTTGTCCATTTTTACGTATATTGTATGCTCCTAATGGAGTTCCACGAAGTTCAGCAACTTTTTCTAAAAGATTTAAGTCTATTTTGTTCATTTAATTTGCCTTCCTTTCTAATTAATTCATATCTTTCATTAATTCACAGTTTGAATTAACTTGGCACATGATTTCAGGTAATATAGCATCTTTTGTTCCATGGCTTTTTACTGAACCATCTTGTAAAACAATTATTTCATCAGCTAACTCTAGTATTCTTTCTTGGTGAGAAATTATGATTATAGTTTGGTCAGATTCCCCATGAATTTTCTTAAAACTTTCATTAAGCTTTCCAAAACTCCAAAGGTCTATACCTGCTTCAGGTTCATCAAATATAGAAACCTTTAAATCTCTAGCAAAAAGAGTTGCTATCTCGATTCTTTTCATTTCCCCTCCAGAAAGAGAGTTATCAACTTCACGATTTAAATAGTCTTTTGAGCACAATCCAACATCTGTAAGATATTGACAACACACATCAGTAGACAATGGTTTTCCATGAGCAAGAGTAAGCAGGTTTTCAACTGTCATACCTTTTATTCTTGGTGGTTGTTGAAATGCATATCCTATTCCTTTTTTTGCTCTTTCTGTGATGCTAAGATTAGTTATATCTTCTCCATCTAAAAGTATTTGACCGCTAGTGGCTTTTTCAATTCCCATAATAAGCTTAGCAATTGTGGATTTTCCTCCACCATTTGGTCCTGTGATAACAATAAGTTTGCCTTTTTCAAATGAAAGGCTAACATCATTTATTATTCCTAGCTCCTCATTGTTAGACTCAACATTAAAGGAAAGATTTTTTATTTCAAGCATAATACCCCTCTTTTCTGTAAAATATTACATTTATATCCATTCTTTTATTATATCAGTACTTTTTATATCTCAGCAACTCTAAGGGATAAAATATATATTAAATATAAAACAAAGTTATGAAAAAATAAAAAAGATGAGTTTTCATAACTCATCTTTAAAAATCAGTATTATTTAATTATATATGTATCTAAAAATTAACCTTCTATATACTCTAATATTATTTTTTGATTATCTTTTAACATGATTTCTTCTTTTTTAGATTCAATCCCATTCTTTTTTATTTTTACTTCAGCTACAAAAGCGTCATTACCTTCAACCATTTCTAATAATTCATACGCTTTTTTACGTCCTATTTTAGTTGCTATATCTTTTAGTACTGCCATTTTCTTAAACATTTTATCACCTCTACTCAAATTTTACAATTGATTTTTAATTATATAATTATCGTTTAATACTAAATTATAATAATTATTGTATCTAATTATATCAGATATTGAGTAAATTTAACACTTTACAAAATTATTTATCTTCTCTGACTAAGTAAGAATTTCCATCTTGGTCTTTAAAAGAAAACATTCTTCCATAAGGCATCTCCATTAATTCCCCTACTTCAACTTTATTCTTTGCTATCTGTTCATAAGTTCCATGAATATCTCTTGTACTTAAAATTATTGATGGATGCAATAAATTTACATCTTGATTTTGCTTCATCATCAGATTTTTATCATACAATACAAATGTTGTAAATTCATTTTTACTTGGTGCTACTTCCACCCATTTCATATCTGGACCCATTTCTTTTTCATAAGTTACCACAAAATTTAATTTTTCTGTCCAAAACAATTTTGCATCCTCTTGATTATTTACATAGAGAGTTATTTTTCCTATTTTATTTATCATAAAAATACCCACCTTTATTATTAAATAAATATCTAATATTTTTTATATTTAATAATATACCCATATATATTATTAAATATAGATATATATTTCTAATATTTGTCGCCAAATTATGTAATTCTCTACAGTATATAATTTATAGTGTCCATATAATTATATACTTAATTTACATATTTTAATTTTTCTATATATCATACTTATAATTATGATATTCTCTAAATAAAAAATCACTTTTAAATAGAATTTACTATCTAAAAGTGATTTTATATATTCTATGCAACTTTGTGTTTTAGCCACTTCGTTCCTCTTAATCTCAAACAATATAATGTTCCTCTAACAAGCCAATCTGTATACATACCTATCCAAATTCCTAGCACTCCAAATTCTAATACAACCCCTAATACGTAACCTGTAAAAATTCTAAAAATCCACATTCCTATTACGGCTGTCATCATTGTATATCTAGTATCTCCAGCACCTTTCAGCCCTGCTGATAATACAAAGGATATAGGCCATATTACCATAGCTAAACAATCACTTCGAATCAATTGTGTTGATACATCAATTACATTCGAGTTTTGAGTATACATGCTTGAAATCCATGGTGCAATTGGTATAAATATAGCACCTACTGCAAATAAGCAAACCGTTGCAAATTTAGTTAGATACAATAAAGTACTCTTAGCCCCTTTGATGTCTCCCCGTCCTATATATTGACCCACCAAAGTCGTAGCAGACAAGGCCAATGCATTTCCAATTACATTTATAATAGATGCAATTGACATTCCTATTGCATTTGATGCAATCGCTGATGTTCCCATAGTAACTATAAATATTTGAACAATCAATTTACCTGCATTAAAAAGTAATTGTTCAACCCCTGCTGGTATACCTATATTGAATATAGATTTTTGAGTTTCAACATCAATCTTAAATGGAAATATTTTACCTATAGATATAAATTCATTCCCTTTAAACAAAGCCCTTACAATAACTATACATCCGATTATTCTGGCTATGGCAATAGACATAGCTGCTCCTGTTATGCCATAAGAAGGTGTCTGTAAATTTATTCCTAAAGTATTTAAATCAACACCATATATAAGTATATATCCTAATGTTACATTTACTATATTCATAAACATAGTCACATACATAGGTTTCTTTACATCTCCACAACCCCTTAGAATACCATTTGCTATCTGCTGTGTTGCAATAAATGGATAGGTGAATAATGTAAACTCTATGTATAGTTTTGCATTTGATTTTACCAATTCTTCTGCTGAACCATAAAACAAATTGATTACACCTGTTCTAAAAATCCACATTAATACTGTTATTGTAAATGATAATATTACACCAGATATTAATGCTTGCTTGATAGTTTCATTTACTTTTTCATTATCTCTTTTCCCTATTTGTTGAGCTACAACAACAGTAGCACCAACAGATAGCGCAGCAAATACAGATATAAATATATTGTTGATTGAATCAACCATTCCAACTGCAGATACAGCCTCTTCCCCAATATGACCTGCCATCATTGTATTAAATACCCCTAAAAGCATAACAAATGTCTGCTCTATCATTATAGGAATTGCTAATCTTATAACATTCTTCCTTATAAACATTCCTTTTCCTCTTTTCCCTCTTTATATAAATTTAATTTTTAATTAGTTTATCAAACTATGAATTGATATCATAAGGTTTAGAATTGTATTTTCAACGTTATAATATACTGTATTCAAATAATATAAATCTTGTTTAATATCATTTGAACACAGTATATCTTTATAATTATCTTATGTTTATTATTCTTTATGGATACTAGATTTAAAATATTTATGAGTTAAATTAACCAGTTAATATAGCTGGACATCAAACGCAATCACTGTATTTCGATAATATTGTACCACTATTGTACAATAATAACAATTTCATAATATTATCACATATAAGTCCTGTAATAACAATTTGACACTATTACCAACCTGTACCTATTAGTGTAGAATATCTTATTAGGCTTGTTAATTCACTTTGTATCCTAATTCTAATCATTTATAAAATCTTATAAGATATCTGTAACAAAATCACATCAATTTAAATATTGTATCTTATAGACTATTTTTAGGATGTGATACTTTGGTTAATTTGAATGCGAATAATTTAAATGTAAATATGGTTTACCCTATTTCTGCCACAGCACCTATACGTTTCAGAAGATATACTGTTTCATACTTAGAAAACATGGAAAATATTTATTTAACTATAGCAACATACTTTGATACACTTGGTTTAGGTACAGTAAGTATTGACAAAGTTTATGGTCAATGGGCTTGGTTCGTTGATGATATATATGACTTAAATCTATTTGTTTTTGTAGGAAACTATCCTTATCAAATTGCTAAAAGTAGATATGATACATTTGTTGATATTTTACCAGTGGCTATTACTTCTATTGTCAATGGAGACAGAGTGTTTTTAACTTCGAATCCTTGTTTATTAAACTCAAAAATTACAGTTAGATTTATATCTAGCCATCCTACTCTTAATAGAACAGTTGATTATGGTAATATTAGAGATTTTATTTTTTAACAGTACAACATGATGTGCTATTTAAAACAATGTAACCTTTTAGATAATGATATTAATTTAACATAAAAACCTTAGCTAGTACATCATGTTTAACTGTTACAAATTTATAATAATTTTTCTTATCAAATGGTGTTTAAGTTTTTGGGTAGTTCATATATTTTACTTACCTATTTTTTCTGTTCTATATCCTATTTCTTTATTAGCTAATCTATAGCCTTCTTGTATCATATCTTCTCTTGTTAATGCATTTCCTAATAAATTATCAATACTCAGTTGTTTTCTATCACTAAAATACTTATCTAATAATGACTCTTCTATATCTTCTTGAGATGCTAAATGTCCTTCATGCATTATATATTTTACATTGAAACCTTCTTTATTTAATATTTTTCCTAGTAAAATACTTCTATGACACCTTATAGGCTCTTGCATTGCACCTAATAAAACTATTTTATAACCCATTTGACATCCCTTTTTTAATCTTTCGATTCCTTTTAAAAATACTTCTTCCTTTATTACCTCTTCAAAATCTGCATAACCTTCTTTTGTATATACATCTTTATTAGTTCTTTTTGCCCCAAATTCCTTGCCCATGTATATATATACAAATCCAGCCTTTCTCAGGGATTCATTGAATGCCTCCCTATTATACTGAATATTATATTTAGAATATGGTGTTTCTCTAATGTCAACTACACAGTTTATATTATATTTTTTTATCATATTAATAAGCTTATCAAATGGATAATTTGAATGACCTATTGCAAATATTTCCATACAATCACCTACTATTCTTAAAATTACTATTTTATACAATTGATAATCTATCTTACATACAAGCCCTCTACATTGCAAATATACTTAACTATATCTATACTTCCATTTAACCCTATATATACATTGCTAAATAATCCATTTATTTCTAATCCTATTCCCAAATCCAACATATATATAGAGAAATAAACTCTTTCTCTTAGTGCCAACTTCATAAGAGCATCAATTATATAGTAATTATACCCTATTTCTTTAAAATCAAATAAGGTATCGCTTAATTGTTCTAGATATGTACTCTCCTTTTTACTTAGTACTCTTTTTATATGTTTTTTATTTTCACTTACAAAATATTCACTTACAATTATTATTTCTTTACTGTAACTCATTATAATTAATAGTGCTCTTAAAAACTTATTTTCCTGTATAAAATACTTATCCTTTACTTTATCTAAATCCCAAAATACATCAAGGATACTATGTGGAGATTCCTTATCCATCGTTTTAGGAAAACTATCTATTTTAAAATACCTTTCATTTAGTATTATCTTGTCAGTCCTATCTAAATCTATATATGGTAAATCTTCATTTTCATAATCAATATAAAATCCATTAAATACTTGTTTTACTTTATCAGTTAATACTTTATATTTTTCCACTTTATCACCTCAACGAAAATATACAACTTTATAAATAAAATATCAATATATTTTATTTATAAAGTTGTATATTTTCATATCCTATCATTAATTAATTAAAATTAAACAATTAATTGTATTTCTTATGTTAGACCAGTTTTTCCAAGCTTAGTTGTATAAAACTCTATTTAAAATTACATATTTTAATACATAAAAATCTAGTAAAATATATTAAATATAAAAATAAGGTCTATCTTTTTATTTAGACAGACCTTACTTAATTACTTATATATTATTTTAATTTACTATAAAATATGTTTCACAGGTATCTGGATTTCTGTTAACCATTCTTCTTCATTTTCTTTATTCCATATACCATCTATATAAGATTCCCTAAAATGCCCTATTACTTCATATTTATTATCTTGTATCCATTTAAATGCATCTGCATAAGTTTTTCCTAATGTTGAATATGGTCCATTATGCAATATACAAACTGCATTTTCAACTTCGTCTATTTCTTTAAATTTTAATAAATCTGTGTCTTCTTTTAGGTCATTTATCGCCTGACACATCTCAACATCCATATCTGTTTCTCTATATTCACCATCATGATATATATTAAAACAATAGTCTGGAACCATACATGTACACCCTGATTTCATCATTTCTCCAGCCATTACATTTGGAAACAAATTGAAAAGCTCATCATAATTCTTTAATACTTTTCTCATAGAAGCAATTTTAACTTTTGGTAGAGACTTAATAATTACATTATTCATATCGACTTCTCCTTTTAAGTTTTTAAGGTAATTACGTAGTTTAATAAGCTTATATTCTTCATTCCTCATTACATCTAATATCTCTTTTTCTTTGTTTATTAAAATCCTTTCCACTTCTTCAGGCTTTTCTATTATTTCTTTTATTTCAACTAGTGATATGCCCATTTGTTTTAAGGTGATTATTTGATGCAATTTTGGCAATTGTTCTGTTGTATAGTATCTGTATTTTGTAAATTCGTCTACGTATTCTGGCTCTAACAGCCCTATATCTTCATAATACCTTAATGTCTTTGTAGTTATTTTATTTATTTTAGAAAACATTCCTATAGAAAACATCTCATCACCTGCGCATTAGATTTGATTAATTTAAGTTTAAACCTTACCCTTAGGTCAAAGTCAATATTAAATAAATTATAATTATATTAATTCTTCAATTTTGTCTCCACTTAATACTAAAATATCCCCTCTTTTTATAACAGTTGACCCTTTAGGTACTAAAACCTGCTCTTTTCGTTTTATCATAACTATTAATATCTCTTCTGGTATATTAGAATCCATTATACTCTTGTTAACCCACTTATTATCATCATCTATATTTACTTCTATAAGTTTAGAACTAATTTCACCATCATAGTCATTAAATGTTTTTAATACAGGTGTATTATCATCAACTAAGTCTAACTTCCTTGCTACAGTTGGTATCAACGTACCTTGTAGTCCTACTGAAAGTAACGCTATGAAAAATATTATATGAAATATATCATTCTCTATGACTACTCCTTGAGTAACTGCATAAATTGCAAAAACTACTGATGCAGCACCTCTAAGACCTACCCATGATATAAACAATTTTTCTCTGTTTGAAAATTTAAATTTTGCTAGAGTTATAAATGTGGCTAATGGTCTTGCAATAATTATCATAAATACAGATATGGCCATTGCTATACCAAATACACTTGGTAGTTTTGAAGGGAAGGATAACAATCCTAACATAAAGAATAACATTATTTGCATAATCCATGAAATTCCATCAAAGAAATGAACTAGACTCCTTTTATGAGGTATCTTACTATTGCCTATAATAATACCTGAAATATATACACTTAAATATCCATTTCCCCCAACATATTCACTAAGTGCATAAGAAAGTAACGCAATAGCTGTAATAAATATAGTATAAAATCCTTCTATCTCAAAATTTGAATTTCTCAAAATATAAACAGATAATTTTGCCAATATAAATCCTATTGCCAACCCAAAAGTTATTTGTTTTATTACCATTGGAATAATAAGTTCTACACCAGAATTATTCATCAATGTCAAAATAATTAATGTTAACATATATGCTATTGGGTCATTACTTCCACTTTCAACTTCTAATAATGAAGCAAGAGAACCTTTTAGGTTTAGTTTTTGAGAACGTAATACTGCAAATACAGATGCAGCATCTGTTGAAGCTGCAATTGCTCCAATTAACAAACCTTCAAATAAAGTAGTTCCTATTACCATGTAACAAAATATACCTGTAACACCTGCTGTAATTATTACACCTAATGAAGACATCAGTATAGAAGGTACTGCAACTGGTTTAGCCATATTCCAGTTTGTTCCAAATCCTCCAAAAAACATTATAAATATCAATCCAATAGAACATAATTGTTTTGTTAACTCATAGTTATCAAAATAGATTCCTACCATTCCATCAGACCCAAATAACATACCCAATAAGATAAAAATCAATAATATTGGTACTCCAAATTTATATAATACCTTACTTGAGGTTATACAAATCAATAGTACTAATCCACTTACAATCATCAATTCTGTCATAGCATCATCTCCATTTCATATAAATTTTACAGATTAAATTATATCTATAATTATACTGATTCTTTAAGTATCAATATGATATAAGTTATATTGTGCAAAGTATAATTAAAATTTAACAATCTATTAAAAGTTGATTATTATACTCAATCTCATATGTTTACTTTAATTATATTCATTTAATCTTTATAGTTTGAATTTTATTTAATTAATATTTCATTTTTCAGTCGATTATTTAGTGTATTTCATATTTTTATAGTAAGTTTACAGGTAACTATGAAATACATAATATTTAGATAAGTAATAAGAAACTAGCATGTAGTATTAGATACACTAGATATGAAATCTTCAAAATTTTATCATTGAAATATTTCTTTATATATATTATTGTATATTTTTTACAAATCATTGTCAATTTATTTTTCTCAAAAATAGAATAATTGCATAATCTTTTTTAGATTATGCAACTTATAGATTTAATCCCAAAATTTCCTTACTTCCTCTATGATTTCACTATATGGTAATAAAGTAGCCTCCACTATTGACTTGTTTGTTTTTTCTAAATAATACTTAATCATATAGTAACCACAGGCATATCCTGCACAATAAGGTAGTCCTACTGGAAAATATCCTTGCATTTTAGCTATATCATCACCATAAAGATATGATATTATATTTTGAAATCCAGTTTCTTTTAAGCCACTTTTGATTATTGGCTTTATATAGCTATTCAGTGTTTCAATGTCAGTTTTACTAACCCAAGGCCCTACCATATCATCCCCAAACATCCATGTTGCAAAGTTTTCTGCAAGACCTTCATTTATCATCATTTCTTCTAAAGTTATGTTATTACTCCAATTTATAAATTGAAATCGAATATTGTGATTACATTCATGTGCTAGTGCTGCTGGTAACCTATTAATAGTATACTCATTTGGGACTATTGATAAAAATATATATCCTGGAATTCCACCATCACCAAAATATCCATCACTTAATATTGTATAAGGGTTTTCTGGATTTGCTAATAATATTGAAAATTTATACTCCTCAGTGTTCAATTTATACCCCTCTTTTATAAAAGGCTTTATGGAACTTTCAATAGTTTCTTTACACTTGTTCCAAAGTTTGTCATTGGATAGAATATCTATGTTATTTATTTGACTTTCATTAATATCTTTTGGAGATAAAACCCCCATCATATCACTTGCCATAATTACATCATATCCACCTTCTTGTTTTGCAGTGATTGGAACATTTATACACATCCATTTAAACTCAAAAGGCTTCATCAACTCATATCTGTATATATCCTCTTTCTTATTTGCAGGTGCATTCATTATTTTTTTATATATTTTATCTGAGCGTACCTCTACAATATTCATTTTTATCATCTCCTTTAAAATAAAGTATATAGAATTACGTAGCGTCAATGTCAATATATAAACTTATACAAATAAACAAGAGAATCATTTAATTTCATATAATATGACTCTCTTATCTATTTGTAATGTGATGGATTTGTATAAGATTTTTAAACATTTATTTTATTTCTTAAAATTAATTATGTTAAAATAAGGATAATATTATCATCTAACTTAAATTCTATTTTAATGTTGTTAAAATAATATTGCTAGCTCTTGATATTAATTATTTTTTTGTATTAAATACTATATTCTTTTGGTGGCTCGCCTGAAAAATCTGAGATTACAGCCTTAGCGTCCTCAAGATAAAATATTTCAAAAGTAGGATTATCTTCATTCTTATAGATTGATTTAACAAGTTCACTAGATTCAATTATTTTTTTCTTTATATCCTTATTGTCTGAGAATATGACTTTTCCACATAGTCTTATCCAAGCAAATTCAGGAGTTGACGTAGTTATTTCTACATATGGACTTTTTTTAACTTGTTTAAATACATCTTTTTCATTACTTGTACAAAAATATAATTTTCCACATTCTTCAATCATAAATTGGAATGGGCGAACTTTTGGCTTTCCATCCGCTCCTATTGTTGCAAAATATTGAACTGGATTTTCCTTTAAAAATTTTACTACTTCATTCATTTCATCTACCCCCTAAAATAATTTGTTGTATTTTTTATTTCTTTAATAATATAATAAACTCATTAGTATCTATTGTATAGTAAGCACTTTAAAGTACTATAGTTACCTAATAGAAACTATTGGCACAGTTTATTTTTTTAATACTTATATATTTAAAAGAAATTTTTATACATATTCCCTAAAATGATATAATACTTTAAAGAAGATTATTAAAGAAAGGATGTTGTGATTTATGAAAAAAGATTTACCTGAATGTCCTGTAGAGATTACTTTACAACTCATCAGTAATCGATGGAAGGTATTAATTATACGAGAGCTATTAGATGGTACTAAAAGATTTGGTGAAATCAAAAAATCTATTGGAGATATAACTCAAAAAGTTTTAACATCAAACTTAAGGTCTATGGAAGAAAGTGACTTAGTAACTAGAAAAGTTTATCCAGAAGTTCCTCCAAAGGTAGAATATACTCTAACAGAAACTGGTTATAGTCTTGAGCCAGTTCTAAATTCAATGCATGAATGGGGAAATGATTACAGACACAAAGTTATTAACAAATAAAAATAACCGTATCTCTTCACTATGATACGGTTATTTAAAAATATTATAAAATAAATATATTATTATTTTGCAATTTGCACATTTTTTAGTCTAATACACTTCAATTATATCTTTATCAGAATCATGCCTAAATAAATAATTAGCTACTCTATTTATGAATCCATTTTTCTGCCAATAAATTGCATCATCTACTAAAAATGGATTATCTGTAATTATACTATCTACATTTAAAATAATCATTTTTTTCATTAATTTACTGCTATTAATAGTCCATACAAAAACTTGTTTTCCTTTTTGATGTATGTTATCTACTACCTTTTTATTTATAAAGGTGGACTCTATTCCATATATGTCAACATAGTCCCAGTCATAAAAATTCCCATATGCAACTGCTGTTAAATAACAAGTTACCATATTGGGATTTAATTTTTTAACCCTTTTTAATACATTTTTATTCATGGATGCTAAAACGCATTGATTATCTATTCTATTTGATTTAATTAGCTCTAATACTCTTTTTTCTACATCAGTTTTTTCATGACCATTAAGCTTTATTTCTATTAGCAATTTTATTTTGCCTTTAGAATACTTCATTGCCTCATCAAGAGTTGGTATTTTCTCCCCAGCAAAATCTGACCTAAAATGACTTCCTACATCATATGTCTTAATTTCATCATAATTCACTTCCCAAACATTTTTATTTACACCAGCGACTCTTTCAAAATTAGAGTCATGAAATAAAATCAACTCTCCATCTTTAGTTTCTTGAACATCAATTTCAGCATATTCAGCTTGAGTTATGAAGGTTTCTTTAAATGCTGCTATAGTGTTTTCTGGAGCAACCAACGCTGAAACCCTGTGAGCCGTTGCTGTTGTGTTGTAAAAAAATGAAGTATTAAATAAAATATCATTATTTAAAGAGTACATCATTGACTCAATATGTAAGATAAATAAAATTACTACTATTTTCAAAGTAACTTTTAATACTGACTTTATTGAGTTTTTTTGTTTTTCTAGATTCTTTTTATAGACACAAATGTCATTATATTCATAATAAAATGCAGAAATAAATCCAGTACTAATTATAAATATAGCTATTGATGAAATAAATGCTGCATAATCATTAAACATAATGCATCTACTAATAAATATATCTTTTAAAAAGTTTGCATTTGTGTAATTTTTAGTCCATATTCCTATCAATATAATAATAACATGATAAATTATATACCCCATAACAGTAATTATTAGAGATAATCCTAAGGAATAAAGTATTAATTTTATTGCTTTTCCTTTTGTAAGGCTAGCACTTTTTTTCCTTGCTTCTTTAAAACTATTTGTATTTAGAGTTACCTCATGTATACTAAAAATCCATCTAATGACTGATATATATAATATTAAAATTAAAACCATATAAATTATATTCAGAACAATATTAGAACTTATATAATCCAATATATATTCAGGAAGTTTTATTTTCCCTATAAAGCCTGAGGTTAGGGCTATATTCGTTAATGGAACTATTAGTAATACAAACACAAATAATAATATATTTTTAGGATTCAATATGTTTATAGATTTTCTTAAGGATAATTTAATAAGTTTAAACAAAGTAATTTTTTCAGAAATTCGTGATTTATCAAAACAAATAATCACTGAAGTAAATTCAAAAAACATATAAAACGCCAATATTATAATTGACAGTATGGCTAATATTATTGATAGAGGATTCGTTAATATTTCTCCTATGTTATCAGTACTTAAATACACTATATTTGCACTTTTCATAGAACTACTTAATACAAGTTTGATTGATGGTAATATAATCAACAAAGCTAATCCTTTATGAAATAGCTCAAATAGAATTAATGTACTCCAGTTATATTTCACCAATTTTATAAAATTATTTAAAACTTTCTTTTTCATGATATCCCCTTAATCTTTTTATTATATTTTAACCTGTAAATCACTTAAATATATATTATCTTTTAATAATTTATAATTTAATATCTCTCAAATTATTATATTTACAACTATTCACAAATAAAAAAGCACTTTCTTCTTCTTAAGAAAGTGCTTTTTACTATTAACTTGTATTTGCTTATATATTTAATATAGTGCTGAATCTATAGAAAATAAAATAAATTATTTTCAAATTTAATTGATAGAATTAAAATTATAAGGTCTATCATTTTATAATATTATTTTATTGGACATATCAAACAATAACTAAATATAACTTTCTTCCTTCTTTACAGTCATATTTTAGTGTATTATCATTTGTAAGTTCTGTAGCAAATATAGTATCATATTTACCCAAATAGATTAGGACAATTACAATTTTATTTAAGTTGTATAATTCTCTATATGCATATTTATATTTTCATATGCATATTTTTTCATTTAACTATATCTATATTAACTTAGCCTCATATGTAATATTGGAAATGGATTCCCTTGCCCATCTATTTCAGACCTATCAAACTCTTTAAATCCTAAGTGAATATAAAATCCCACTGCTTTTTTATTTTGTTCATTTACATCAACATATTTTATATTGTATTTATCTATAGCATATAATATTAGTTTTTTTCCAATACCATTACCCCTATATTCATCTTTTATAAATAACATTTCAATTTTATCTTTATCTATTCCCATAAAAGCTTTAATCATGTTATCAACTTTTAAACAAACCATAGTTTCTACTTGTGTCAAACCAATTTTAACTACTGGCTTCAAAGATTCAATATCTTTTTTTGTCAAAAAATCATGTGTTGCTCTTACTGATGATTCCCAAATTTGTAACATCTCTTGAAGCTCTTTTGCACTCCTTTGTTTAACTTCAAAAACTATTTCAGAGCTCATAATAGTCTCCTCTCCATAGTATATTTTAATTACATAGTACAACCTTATGTTAAGTATAATCACAATAAAATTTTATTTTGTAAATAGTTTATTATAATTTATAATCATGTATTTTGGGCAAATAAATTCACTGTTGAATACTAGTTAAAATGCCTCTGATACTTATAAATGAATATTCTTTTTTATCAAAGATAGAAGTTATAAAGGACTATGAAAGCTAATATCATAGTCCTCATTAAGTTTAAACATTGTATATAATACACTTTTATACTTTACTTACATTCAATAAATTTGCTACAATAATTTACCTTAGTTTATACTAAAGGTGCTTCTATTTGAGTAGTAAAAAGGAATTTATGGCAATGACCATCACTAACAGTAGTATTTCCACATACTAAGTGAACATGCTTATTAGTTCCTGGTATATTAATTGCTGGACCTGTTGTAACACATATCTTGTGGAAATGGTCAAGAAAATCTACATTATCATTTATTTTATGAACATGATTTGTTCCGCCATTTATTGGTATAACTTCACCTGTAACTCCTGCAGCACGATGATTATGTCTATCTTCACATTCTTCTGCTAATTTAACACTTTCTGAGTATTCATGGACATGTGTCATTTCTTCATAGTCATTATAGCACTTATTACACTTATTATATTTATAATCCTCATACATATAATTTTTTTCACATTTACAATTTTGACAACTCATTTTTATATCTCTCCTATTATATTATATATTAAGAAATTCCTCTAAAGAATCTCTAATATATACTATGAACTGGAGTCAAAAAGGTTCATATTTTGTAAAGTTATGTAATAATTTAATTATTTATCCCAGTATTTAGGATGTACTAGTGTATCTGGTAACTTCGTATTAGAATCTCCCTTTGCAGTATTAATCTGTAATTGTGTAAGGAATACACTATTTTTAAGATTTGCCCCTCTAATATCGCAGTCTCTTAAATCTGCCCCTATCAAATTAGCACCACTTAAATCTGTTTCCCTTAAATTAGCCGCTATAAGAAATTTACCTTTTAAATCTGCTCCTATTAAATTTGTTTTTCTAAGGTCTACTCCTATTAAATCTATACTTTTACTTAATTTTTTCTTATTTTTAAAATTAGAAGTCTTTACAAAGGATTTAGCTTTTTCTAGTACAAAGTCACTAGCTTGTGACAATAATGAATTAACTTTTGTTCGATGTGATATTATATCTAAATCTATTAGTTGTTCTGGACTCATATTAGTTAGCTCATCAGTTTCTTCAATTATTAGATTGAGTTTTTCTTTGATTGAATTAGGTATATCTAATGTAGATGCTTCTTTAAGATACCATAACATTTCATGTAACTGCCTCATAATTAAAAATACTTCAAACATCTGGTTTGCTAATTCTGGCTCTTGTATCCAGTTTTTTCCCTTGTATGTTACCTGTGCTACCTTTTGACCCGAACCAAAGCAATCATACGTAGTACAGCCTCTAAATCCTTGATTTCTAAGATTTTTATGTACAGAACATTTAAAATCTGATTGTAAGTTAGTGCATGGCTTACCTGATTCCTTATCAGCAGGAAAACCTTCTGAAGCAGAAAAATAAAGTGCCACACAACAAAGTCCAAAGCACTTTTCACAATCAATTTTTAAATCTTTAAATAATTGATTATTATATGTATCTCTATGTATAGCTTTCATATTTACTCTCCTTTTATTTTTACATTTTATAATATAAATTAATATTTATTAACAAGTCATTTTTAAACTATTTATACAAAATTACTTCTTCTTAATTATAAGTTAAAGTGTCCTTTATTCCAATAGTATACAGTAATCTATCAATATTAATATTTGTGACAATGCCTTTTTCATGCCAATAGTTTTTGCATCCACAATAGTCTAATATTACACATTGCAGAATAAACTAAAAATTTTTCGCTTTTTATTCTCCAATGTGAATTGATGTTTGTATTGCATCATTAATTTTCTTTTTAAATATATAATCTAAATTTGTCACAAAAAAAGAAAGAAATCATAAGATTTCTTTCTTAACCAATAATATATTCTAGTAATGTACCTTTTTCTATGTGTTTATCCATTTCTAATCTTTCATTTGGGCCAAATGTTATCCATAACTTTGCTTCCCCATTTTCGTCACACCCAACTACTGCTTCTCCATCTTCACTATCTTCACAGCATCTGTATACTATAGGTACTACTTTTTTCATTTCTTCCATTACTTTATTTACATAATAATCTTGTTCTTCACCTTTTAAAAAATAACACATACGTTACCCTCCTAATGAATTTTCTATTACTACATTAAAGTCTTAAATTTATATTTGTATAATAGCTATATAGATTATTTCATAAATACCACAAATTTTTTATACTATGCTTTTTTGACAACAGAAGACTTTAGTTTCATAGCTCCAAAACCATCTATTTTACATTCTATATCATGCCCATCAGATGGGTCATGAATTAAACGTATACTTTTTACTTTTGTTCCTATTTTTATAGATGATGAACTTCCTTTTACTTTAAGGTCTCTGATTACTGTCACAGCATCTCCATCATTTAACACATTTCCATTTACATCTTTAATAATGTTTGTATCTTCTTCTGTATCTAGTTCTAAAGTCCACTCATGAGAGCATTCTGGGCAAACTAGAAGAGTTCCATCTTCATAAGTATATTCTGAATTACATTTCGGGCAATTTGGCAAATTTTCCATATTCATATGTCCTCCATTTATTATTTTTAATTTTATTTTTAAATATATAAAATTTCTTTTGAGCCTATATGATACCACATTATACTTATATTGACAAATATAGCCTTGTACTTATAGTTTTAAATATTTATAAAAGAAAAAACAGTCAATCTGTTATAATCAACTGCTTTTAAAACTAATACTATTTTTTATAAATTGATATTTCAATATCATTACAAAATTTACCTAATTCCTTAAATAAGAACTCTAATATTTCCTATAGTCAACGAAAATATTTTGTCTAAAGTAAAATTTAATTTATGTCCAACATAGTACTTCTTTTACTACTAAATCATACTGACACATAAATATGCTTCCTTTTGATTCCATGTTATAAGAGTCTTATTAATATCTATAGAGTCATAATTACAATACTGCCCAATATGTAATTTAGGATATGTACTCTTAAATCTTTTATTTCCATACAATAACAAATTATCTTCCTTATCAACAACATAAATACATTGATCAATACTATCTATAATAGCCTGGTATTGCTGCATCTGTTGATTTAATTTCTTCTTTTTCTTACGTTGCAAAAATATTGATAGAACTTGAGAAATCAAAGCTAATGTACTGACTTCTTCTTGTGTCCATAGACGTAGACCAGTACATTCATCAAATCCAACAAATCCTCTGAATACCTCATCTTCTCTATATGCACATTGAAGTGTGGAATGTATGTCTTGACTAGAAAACAATTCCTCTAATTCAGGACTTAATGTATGTACATCACGACAATAGAAAACAGAATCATCTTCAAAGAGTTTTTCATAATCTCCATAGTCCTCATAATCAGCATTTTGCAAGTATTCTATTTGAGGAATGATTCCCTCATTACACCATTCATAAGTATTAGAAGTGTATCGACCATCTTCTGAATTTTCAAAGATATAAGCACGACTCACATTAAACTGCTTACCAATAATTTCAAGTATCATATTAATCGTCTGGTCTATATTATCGGTCTGATAAAGGACACGGAATATATAACGTGTAAGATTATCAGAAGATTCGACGTATTTTTTTTCTGAATCAATAGCTGTCCCAAGAGAAGAGTAATTCAATTCTTCCAAGCCTTTAAAGGCATCATGATTATAGATGACATAATTGTTTTTACCCAAACTTTTTGCCTGATATAAAGCCTTATCAGCTCTTGTATACATTTCCTTGAATGTATTACCATCTTTCGGATATATAGAGATTCCAATACTACAGGTTACTTTTACAGAGCTTTTTTCTTTCTGAAATAGATGACGGAACATATACAGCAATTCTTCTGCTTTCTTTTCTGCATCTTTAGTTGAAGAAATGTTCTTCATAAAAATTGCAAACTCATCTCCACCTATTCTGCCAACAACATCACTATCGCGCATTATTTTTTTCATGCCTGATGCCATCTCTGTGAGCACTATGTCTCCAATCATGTGACCTTCTGTATCATTAATATGTTTGAAATTATCTGTATCAATCATAAATAGCGCACCCATAGCATCTAAATTTTGTTCAACATATTCCTTAATCTGCTTTTCTGTTTCAGCACGATTATAAATTCCTGTCAATGCATCTTTCTCTGCTATGTATTGCAATTTCTCAATCTGTTTTCTTTCTTTTGTAATATCAAGTCCTACACTATAAAAAGATGGTATTCCATCCCAACTGTCTTCTCCACTAATATAACATAGAGTGATAGTCCATATACGTTCTTCTTTTGAGCGCGTATATGCTCTTGCTTCAAATACAACATTATCTCCAGACTCTTTTAAATCTTGCGCCATCATCTTCGCACGCTTATAATCCTCAGGATATAAATATAAACATTGGCTATTAAGTTCCTCTTTAAACTGCTCCTTTGTATATTCAATCATATTCAGAAATATATCATTATACCAGAGTATTGTAAGATAATCCCTTGCATCCATTCGAATCATTCCTGCTGGAATAGTTTTCAGGATTGATTCTCTTTCCTGATCTTTTTTTGCAAGTTTATACTCAGAACTGTACATATCATAAGACAACTCTATGCGTGCTCTGTGTCCTTCCCAATTTATCATACGATTTTTAATCATAAATGTTCGCTTCAACTTGGAATTGTAAAACTCCCATTCATATGTCTCATCTTTTTTTAAACATGAATTGGTACAGAATGGACATGGGGAAGTTCTACCTTGAATTACCTCATAGCATTTTTTCCCAATCACCTCATTTGCTGATGCCTGTAGAGTATTACATGACTGTTTATTTACGTACAACAACTCATATGTATCCATATCACTTATATATACATTTCCAGCATACTCTGACATCATCCACTTAAAACTCTCTGTACTTTCTTTTTCCATCTCATATAGTTCATTCTGTCTAATTTTTAACTCATCAATATTTGAATATATGATATAGACTATTGCTTTTCCATCCTCCTGTGGCTCAACTAATATACCAGTCATTATTACCCAAACATATTCTCCATGATTTACTGGAATGCAAGTTTGATATTCTACACTTTTCTTACCATTCTGATAAGCATCTAAAAAATGACTTTTCATAGCTTCAAAATGATAAAGATTATCTTCATAATAATGTCTAAGACTAGAAAAATGAGACAAAAATTCTTTCTCTGTATATCCCAACAACTGATAAAAAGCTGTATTTCCCCAGATAATTGTAAATGAATCATCTAAAATATGCTTACTAACTCCAATATCCATAGCTTTTAGCATGTCCTCTGAAATAACTTCATTATTTGTTACTTTCTCTTCTTTACACATTCGATGTGTCCCAGTATCTTCTTGCTTCATTTTTAATTATCCTCCTCTCTTTATACCCACTTCTAATCTATTGTGCTAATTAGCATAATGATAAAAGTGAATAATCAGTGTGTCAAATTATTTTATTTACAATATTGTTTTATTTAACTTTTAAATTTTCACACATCGTCCAGCTTGAATGCTAAAGGTATGGCTATTGTTGATTTCCCTAATGCTACAACTTCAAAAATTATACAAATTGATTTCTTCTAATTTAGGCAATAGGTTTGATTTATTGCAAACAAAACTTGATTAATTTTATATATAGGGTGGAACTTATTGTTTCTTAACCATAATTTTCTGATATTTATCTAAAATTTGCCTTCTTTTAATGAAATTATATCATAACTTGAACTTTAAATCAGTCCTTTTCTAAATAGAAAAATAAGATAAAACCATTGAAATTATGGAAAAAATAATAGAAAATCATATCAATTTAAATATACTATCTACAGTGTTTTGTATTAACTCTACAAGTCTGATTGACCATTGCTATTTTTAATACGTATTTTTAAATATTCTTCTAAATTATCTTATAAAACTATATGTTTTTCGAGTTAATTATATATTAATATTCATTTTTTTAAACTTAGAGATACTATCTATTCTTAAATTCTTTTTAATATCAATTAAATATATTCTTTGTTTTTTATTCTATGTTATATACTATACACATAAAAACTGTATCTATTACTTATAGTATAGTTATTTGCTATACTATAAGTAATTTCTTCACTAAAAAATAACCACATAAGTAATTATCTTATATGGTCTATGTTAATTATTCATTATTATAAAGTTTTATTTTTAAGTGTACTACAGTAAATGTACTAAAATTGTTTAATAAATTTATTTTCTTTCTTATCAATAATTAAAAAGTAAGTGGTTATACCTAGATAATTATTATCTAATATAGCATCAGAAAAACTACCTCAATCTTCAACTAAAAGTAAATCTGTAGGTTTAACTTTTTTAAAATTTAATTTATTCTATTTTTTTATATAGTCCAGTATATAACTAATTCCCATACCTATAAAACTACCAACTATCCCCCACATAAAATTACTTGTGACAAATCCAATTGAGATGCCAATTATAAAACCACCTATAATTAAATTATCTGATGGGTCATTTTCTTCCTCATTTTTATCATAATCTGCGATATTATCAGTAGGTAATTTACCTGGTACAATCGTATCTTCAGCTTCAGTTTTATTTGTATTAACTATCAAATCATCTAAAGTTACATTAAATAGATTTCTTAATAGTATTAAATTTTCTATATCTGGATATGTTTTATTGGATTCCCATTTTGATATAGCTTGCCTAGATACATTTAGCATTTCAGCAAGTTGTTCTTGTGATAGATTTCTTTCTTTTCTTAGTCTTTTTAAACTTTCCCCCAAGTTCAACATAATCACCTCATCTCAATTTAAATTATATTTATTTATTGATTTATTCACAAGACTTATATAGTTGCACCATGTTAACTATTAGTTGCATTGCTGAATTTATCTACATTTCAAATAAAAAAATAATAAAGGAGTTGCCTTAAAATTGATTTTTTTCTAATCAAATTTTAAATTCAACTCCTTTTTTGGAATTTTAAATGAAATTTATTTCTTGAAAATAAGCTACTCTTCGTAAAAAAAAGCTGTTACACATCAATTTATAATTGTTCATCAACAGCTCTAACTTTAAGCTTTTCTTATATTTTTAATTGTTTCACGAATCTTTCTGGCATTTTCAGCAATATCTTCAACACTACCCTTGGTTAATAACCCACCAAATCCACACACATCAACACCATTTTCCAACCATATATGCAAGTTATCAAGAGTAATTCCACCACTTGCCAATATTGGCATATCAGGTATTGGTGTTTTAAATACCTTTACTAGTTTAGGTCCATAGAAATCTGATATTGGAAAAGCTTTGATAAAGGTAGCTCCTAAACTCAATGCATCTACTGCTTCTGTTAGTGATGTACACCCTGGTGCGTAAGGAATTTGATATCTATTACAAGTTTTTGCTACACCTTCATTGTAATTCGGTGCAATAATGAACTGAGCTCCATGTAAAATGGCATGACGAGCTGTTTCACTATCCAAAACTGTTCCAGCACCCACACAAAGTCTTTTACCATACTTTTTGCTAAGCCCTTGAATGATTTCTCCAGCATTATTCAAGGTATAACTCATTTCTATAACTGGTACTCCACCTTTAATACAGCCTTCAGCAATCTCACATGCACGCTCAAGTGTTTCCACTCTTACAATTGCTAGAGCTCCACATTCTACCATTCTTTTAGTTATATTCATCTTTTTCATACCATTCACCTCTACATTCATCAAAGCATTTTGATTCTTCATTAATTCCAATCCCATTTTACAATACTATATTAGTTATATGTCAATGTGATGTCACTATCTGTGTTATCTATTCTCACAGTTTTTATTGAATAAAGTTTTATAATTTTCAACTACTTGCTTAATTTCTTCAAGCAATTCTCCCATTGGCTCAATTACAGGAAGTCGTGCAGTCCCAACATTAATTCCATTCAAGACAACAGTTTTCTTTATAACAGATGGAATAGTCCCAAATTTTAGGATACGACGAAGTTCTTCAATACTATTTTGAGCTTTTTGAGCTGCTCTTAAATCACCCTTCATGAATTTATTATAAATAGCAATATCAATCTCTGTTAAAAAATTTGCTGTGGCTGCTACAGCACCTTGCCCACCAGATTTCAAAGTATCAAGAATAAGGGAATCTGAACCTGAAAATACACTAAAGTCTTCATTCCTAGTTATTTCAATATAAGCTTTTATATTATCAAGCTTACCACTACTATCCTTTATTCCAACAATATTCTTTACCTTAGATAATTCATGTACTGACTCAGGTTCAATATTAATTCCAGTCTTACTTGGCATGTTATACATCATAATTGGTAAGTTAACTGCATTAGCAATAGTTTTATAATGTAAAATTAATTCCTGTTGTGTTGGTGTTACAAAATATGGCGTAATAATTGATAATGCACTTGCACCTATTTCTTCCATTCTCTTGGATAAACTTATAACTTCACGAGTTGAATTACCTCCTGTTCCAACAAAAACAGGTACACGATTGTTAGTGTGATTGATAACAATCTTTGCAAATTCAACCTTTTCATCATCTGTAAGCACATGACATTCACCATTAGTTCCTAAAATAAATAATCCATAGATTCCTCTATCAATTAGATAATCAATCAATTCACATGTTGCGTGTGGATTGATATTTTGATTTTCATCAAATGGAGTTATCATTGCACATATAATACCTTTATATTTCATAAAATTATATTCCCTCTCTAATAGACTTTCCAAGACTTCCTCCTGGATGCCACTTTAAATACTGCTTTGCATCAAGACCTTTAGCGTACTGAAGTGCAACACTTAATGATTGTAATACTATAGTTTCAGCAAGAATTGATGCACGAGGAGCCTTATTAAGGCAATCTCCTTCCTGTTTAACGCCTGCAAATAGGAATATATCAGAAGAATTTTTTAAGTATGAATCAACATTACCACTCACCCCAATTATTTTTGCTCCATTTGCTTTTAATGTTTCAACAGTTGCTTTTAATTCTTGAGTTTCACCACTATTCGATATTGCAATAACAACATCACCCTCAAGTACTTGACCACTTGACCCATGTACTGCTTCTGTACCATGCAATACATATGCTGGTGTTCCAGTAGATGAAAGTAATGAAGAAATATACCCTGATACATGACCTGGTTTACCAATACCAGTTACATGCACACGTCCATAACTTCTTTCTGCTTCGAAAATTAAATCACATGCTTTGTTTATAGATACTTCATCTATTGAAGCAATGAACGTTGCAACTTCATTAGATAGATTCTCTAGAAATACAGGTAATGTATTTTCTACCATAGATTTATCCTCCTTAAAATTATAATAGGAATACCTATTATCCTTGTATAATATTAATATGTTTTAGATAGGTTTTATAAATTGTAAAATATTATGTAATATTGAACCAACCACGTTATAATCAATATTAGGGAAAGTTGCTCCTTCTATACCAAGTGTTCCATAAACTGGATATAGTATAACTGGTAAGAATGCAAGAAATAATCCTACAACGAATGAGCCAACAATAGCTCCTCTCCATCCTCCTGATGCATTACCAAATACCGCAGCTGTACCACCTGAGAAGAAACATATATGAGCAGCTGGAATAATTACTACAGGGAATATATTAGGAAATGATGCCATAATAACAATTGCTAATAGACCAGCAGCATATGCTGAGATAAATCCAATAATAACTGCATTTGGTGCGTATGGAAATACTGTTGGTACATCTAATGCAGGACGTGAACCTGGAATATATTTTTCTGAAATAATTACGAATGCTGCAGTTATTTCAGCCAAGAACATACGAACACCAGACATTAATATTGACATACCAGCTACGAATGTAAATGCTTCTATAAGAGGGAATACTAACCAATGTGTTGAGCCAGCAAGTTCCTGAGTAAATGAGTGTCCAGCTTTTAAAGTTGCTACATAGAATAAGATTAACATAACTATAGACAGACCCATTAAGAAATCTCTAAATATTGATAACCACTTAGGAAATTTAATCGTTTCTGTTGTTTCTTCTTTATGCTTTGAAAATAAACGACCAATATAACCTGATAAGCCATAACCAATCATGTTGAAGTGACCAATAGCTTGTTCATCCCCACCTGTCAGTTCACGCATAAATGGTTGACAGAATTGAGGTAATGCAGCAGACATAAATCCTAAGATAGTACCACCCACTAAAATAGTAATTGTGTTATCGAATCCATGTGCTTTCATAATCAAAACTAATACACAAGAAAAGAATAAACTATGACCTGTTGTAAAGAAAATATTTTTGAATCTTGTAATACGTGCAAAAACTAAGTTTAATATGAATCCAAGAATCAATGTACATGAAACCGCAAAACCATATGTACCTTGTGCAAGTGCAGTAGCTGCTTCTGGTGAAGCTATAACACCTGTAATTCCAAAACCTTGTTGAAATAATTTATTGAAGTTCTGTAATGCTCCAGTCATAGCTGAAGCACCAATACCAAATATCAAGAAACCTATAAGTGTTTTTGAAGCTCCAGTAAATACTTCAACAGCTGGTTTCTTTTGAAGAATCAATCCTATAAATGCAACTACACCAAGTAAAACAGCTGGCGTACTCAATAAACTAATAATAAACTCCATAAATAGCCCTCCTTATTCTATTAAATTTTATTTTTCTTTTGATGCAAGAAATTTTTCTAATGCTGTTTTAATTTCATTACGGTCAACAATGTTGTGAATTCCAATTATATCAAATTTCAAATTTTTATTTTTTAACTCTTCAGCAACATCAATTAATGTTTCTACAGCATCTCCATTGAATCCATTTAAGGAGTCTAATGAACCATGCTCTACTTCAATTGGAAAATTATTTTCCTTAATAATTTGTTGAGTCTTTATTTTTAACATCAAACTTGAGCCAACTCCTGCTCTACATGCGATTAAAATTTTATACATAATTAAATCCCCCTTTTATAATTCATGTGTTTTTATAAAATCAATAATTTCATTAGCTTCCTTAGCATTATCCAAAACTCTAAAGAATTCTTCTTCTTCCAATAGTTCAACTAACTCTGACATAGCACGTAAATGACTATTATTATCTATTGCACTTAAGCAAAATACATATTTTACAGGGTCATTATTATCATTTCCAAATTCAACAGGATTTTCTAAAGTAGCAATCCCTATTGCAATTTCTTTTGCCCCTGCTTCTGGTCTAGCATGTGGAAGTGCCACATGTTTTGTAATTACTATGTATGGTCCAGACGCTTTTGCTGAATTAACCATAGCATCTACATAGGCTTCAGTTACTTTATTATTTTCAACTAAGACAGAAGCTGACTGTCTAATAGCTTCCTCCCAATCTTTAGCTTTTATCCTTAGTTTTATTAGCGTTTCATTAGTAATGTCACTTAGCATAGGTCCTTCTCCTTCCTTAGACGTAAAATTTTCTATCTGTGTAAAATAGGCTAATAACTCACTTGAAAGCATACTTTCAGAAGTTACTTTCGCATATTTTTTTATTATATCCATAACCTCATCGATTTTAGGTTGCCTTAAAAAAATATCACCCAATTGAATGTACACTTCACGTGTAACCTTATATTTTTCTTTTGGGGTCATAACAGGACTAACTTTAATCACTGGCACATCTGTTTTTAAACCCTCCGCCTTATAATTAGTTGTAAACACAATGTCTACAGATTCACTAATATTTCCCAGTTCAGAGAATTCTAGTATTGGTAGAAAATGCAAATCAGGGAACAAGCTTGTAAGTTCTGCATGTAAAATAGCTGAACTGCCAACACCATTTGAACAAACTATCAATGCTCTCCTTTTTCTAGGTCCATCAAACTCTTTTTTATCTGAGAAAAGGGTTGCAAAATGCATAGTTAAATATGCCAATTCCTCTTCTTGAATGTCTTCTCCAAATAGCCCACAAAACTCTTTCATTGCATTACTCACAATTCTATAAACTAATCTATATTCTTCTTTTACCTTTTCACAAATTGGATTATAAATAGGTAATTTAAATAAAAGTCTGTAATAGGCTGGTCTAAAATGAGAATATAGTCTCTTAAATATTTTTTCTTGACTTATATAATAAACTCCACTTAAATATCCAAAATTTGTCATCATTTTATTTACAATTTTTGAAATAACAGCTCTATCTTCTGTATCTTCATCATCATTTCCTACTGATATACCTAAAATCCAAGCACTAATATACATTATATTATGAG
This sequence comes from Clostridioides sp. ES-S-0010-02, assembly GCA_020641055.1. Lineage (NCBI taxonomy): Bacteria > Bacillati > Bacillota > Clostridia > Peptostreptococcales > Peptostreptococcaceae > Clostridioides > Clostridioides sp. ES-S-0010-02. The sequence goes on along the minus strand of CP067345.1, from coordinate 207,743 downwards.
ATTTTATCTTCTCTTTACTCTCATATACTTCTAATAACTCCCTAGCAAATTTGTATTCCTTCATCGAACTCATGACTGCAATATTAGGAATATCTATATTTTCTTGAATAACTATTCTATTTGAATACATTCTTGCTTTTAGAAAGATAAAGATATATATAAACTCTATTAATCTATCTTCAACAAAAGTAATTTCATATTTTTTTACAAGCTTTAATATAATTTTTTTAGCTTCTTCAAAACTATCTAACTTATACTCTTCAATAAAAATATCAAATACTCTTGAACTTTTCTCATTAGATAGAGTTTCTATAATGTTTTTAATAAGTACTCTTCTAATTTCCATCTCATTCCCGACTAGGTAATATCCGTTTATACGATTGTTCTTAACTTTAATGTTCTTTTTTTCAAGTTCTGGTATCAAATCTTTAAAATCAAGATTTACAGTAGACCTACTTACTTTTATAGAATCTATAAAATGATTAATTGAAATATCCTCCAGATTAATAAAAAGCATTAAATACATATATAAAAGTCTTTCTGTTTTGCTAAAATAGTAAGTATTCTTAGAATAGTTTTTTTCGAGGATTTCTCTAATTGCATCTTTTGTATCTTTTTTAACAATAATATCTTTATCAGCTCTTAAATATATAAGTGGTACTTTTTTTACTTTAAGTATGTCATTGATTTTATTTATTCTATAAGTAATTTGCCTCTTTGATGCATTAGATTCTTCTTGTAGTTCGTCAGCTGTAATCAATGTGCTATTTAATAAAACCTGAAGAATTGATACAATTTCTTTATCCACTTCTATTAATCCCTACTTTCTTGTTAAGATTAGTCTTTGTATTATCACTAGATTTTCATCACCTCCACAATATTTATTTTATTTGATAATTTTAGCCTTTTCAATTTCATTTAAGTCTAACTTTTGTTTTAGATTAAGACAAAAATTAAACTTATCTAAAATACAAACTATAATACATGTATAGATTCTATAGATAAAAAAAGAGTTTCTTAAATAAAGAAACACAAGAAAAATTGATTTAAATAATAAAAATTATATTGATTATGAATAAATTACTACAACTAAAAAGCACATTAATTCAAAATAAAATTGATGTGCCTTATATATAACTCTAATATGTTAAGTCTGATTTTTAATTTGGAATTTAACATCCTTTGTTGGAACTTAAATTTGAAATCAACTTATGTAAATATAAATGTCACAGTCTATGTTCCTTATGATTTTAATATTTTAGACTAAGTAAGTTAAGTTTTTTCTTATGTAATAATCTATATTTATTTCATCCTTCTAAGTGTTTCGTCTACTGAAATACATTCTGCATATCTTTCATTCCAGATAAATTCATTGTAGTATTTATATGATTGTTCTGCTGACATAAATGAATTATCAACAGTTGTATTTGCATAAGCTGGGACTATTATATTAAACCCATGTTCAAATCCACATTTTATAGTAGCATCAATACAGTAATCTGTTTGAAGTCCAGCAATAATTATATTTTTTTCACTAGTACTTTTTAAGTATTCTAATAAGCCTGTTCCCTTAAAAGCACTATTTACTTCTTTATCAAAGATTTTTTCTTCATCACATGGTTTAAATTTTTCATATATTTCAAATCCGTTTTTACCTTTAGTCAACTCATTTTCAACTCCATCATCATGACGGACATAGATTACTTCTATATTATTTTTTCTTGCTGTATCAATTAAGCTTTCTATATTTACTACAAATTCATGAAATTTATATAATTTTTCATTTGTTATTAGTTTTTGTGTATCAACAATTAATAAAACCATACCTATTCCTCCTTGAATGTTACTCTAATAATTTCTTTATATTTTACTATAAAAGTAAATATTAGCCTATAAATTTTTATTGTGAAAAACCTATTAAAACTAGGCTCCAGCTTAAGAGAATATCTACAAGTAATTTTTACTTAAATTCAATTAATAAATAAGAGATAATCATATCACTCACTTAGCATATGATTATCCCTTACATTCTTAAAGAGTTTGTTCTTTCTCTTATAGTAAAAGTTCTAAATTGCTTATACTCTTGCTTTTTCTTATTTCTTGAATTTTTTTAATTTCGATATCAATCTCTCTATAAAAATTTATTGTTGTAATATCATATATATCAAACTGATTATATTTTCTATATCCATTTTCATCATTTTTCTTAGGATTTACTAATCCTTTATCCTCATAAAATTTTAGCGTGTCTCTAGATATTCCTAAAAATTTAGATACTGTCCAATTGTATACATTGTATCCTCCTACTGTTATATAAGTTCTTCATGTTCATTAAATTTCTTCCTATTAACAATTCCAACACCTTCTAAAACTTGAAGTATCACAATCATCATACCATTTGTAATCTTTGGAATTACTCTTTTTACTTCATAACTCAAGTATAAACTTATTAATATGATACGTTGTAAATATTATATTATCTACATGTATCTAACAATGATTCTTTACCTTTAAGATACACTCTCACATATTTAACTTTTACTTCAAAAGTTTTTCTAGACACAAAAATGTTCCCTTCATGATAACAGTTTTATTATTTTAACTATTTGTCATCATAAAAGGAACTTCTTGATTTTATCTCATTGGAATATATCCACGATACTGTGAATATGCGTCCATAGTTGCTATATCGCCTAAGAATACTGAGGCAATATTAAATTGTGGTTTTAAATATGGGAACTCTTCTTCTTGTGCCCATTCTGGCTTTTTGATAAATGATTTTGTCCCCTCAACCACAGCTTTATACCATTCTTCTTCTCCTTCAAACCATAGTTCTACTACACGATCAAAGGCAGTTGCTCCATAGTTAATCATGATTTTACTACTTACAAAACGATTAACATAACAGCAGTTTGTAAAGTATGGAACTACCTCATCATAGAACCATCCTTCTCCTTCTTCTTTAGAAATTCCATCTGGGTACTTAATCATAAATTGCCAACGATAGTTTGGTCCATCTTGTACAGTACGTCCTTTTCCTCTAAAATCTTCTTCCCAGTTTATTGGAATAAAAGCAAATATAAATGGTGGACATCCATTATCCCCACCTACTGCACGTCCTGCATCTCCACTTTCTGCATTCTCATGAACTTTTTTATTCTCCACATCTGGTATACACCCTTGCCAACGGAGAACATCCATAGGCATGTATTCTGTCATAATTCTATTTGCCATTTCAGGCATATGTTCATCTACAATCCAATAATGCTCTGTTAATTGCATCTTACGTACACCAAAACGTTCGCCTTCATCTGGTGTAGGATATGCTTGATAAAAAGCATATTTAGTACAATATGGCCCAAAATTACTAATACTATCTGGAATATGGTAGCGATATAACCAGTCCATTAATTTAGGTCTATACTCTTCCTTAGCAAGTCCTACATATATTAAACTTCTCATTATTTTAAATTCAAATCCCATAAACATTCTCCTATAATCAAATTATATTCATATGCTTTCAATTTCCCGTTTTTTTATCTTTCTCCAAAATACATACAGTAAATAAATCTACGCCTGCTCCTACATACCATACTCCTACTGCCATAGCCACAGCAACTTGAATACAAAGACTTTGTAAGTTAATAATACTTTCACCTGTCATAATAGTTAGCCCTATGGCCCAACCACAAAGCCATGATGGTAAGAAAATTACTTTTTCAAATAAGGATGCAATTATAACTGCAAAAAAACCTAATATACCAAGTGTTAAAAATAATTCTAGATTTGGGTTGAGATTTATGTATTCCATAATTATAATAGCCAACACTGCCCATAAATCTCCACACCAAAAACCAAACATTATTTTTAATCCATCTTTTCGTTTATTACCATTTGTTACATATAATCCTGCACAAATTAATGCTACTGCTCCAGTTTTTATTCCTATATAAGGTGCTAGCACTGCCCATAAAGGAGGTAGTAAAGCAATCCCTATGGATAGTGTTAATATTTCTTTTTTCTTTCTATCCATTTCCTATATTATAATTAGTAGTTTCTATAGCTTGATTCATTCCCACTAACCTTATTGTTATTGGATTTGCAATCATAGATACTACAAAACAAATTAAGTGTAGTGGTATAAACATAGCAATGAACACTGGAGCTAATCTAACATTGTAATATGCAGGTACTAAAGCAATAATTGCTTCTATAGTCGATATGATAAGTGCTATTTGGATATTATTTACTATATTAATAATTCCAATTTGTTTAAAGTGTGGCTTTTCATTCATATAATAAATCTCCTACAACACTAATTAAAATATGAATCTTCATATTTTAATTATTCTCCTAATGAAAGTTCAGCATGCTTTTCTTTGGTTAATGGTTCTATAAAATTGTAAGCGGCTTTTCTTTCTTTAAATTCTGGTGTTTTACGAACTTCTGCATAATGACCTTCCATTTTCTTAATATCATCACCATGTATAAACTTACCTGCTAAAGTATCATGAGCATGACCTAATTGCTCTTCTGGGAAACTAAATACAGTTTTTCCACTTGCAGTATCTAATTCTCCAACTATACCACATAGAGCACATATTGATTTTTTAGTACCTGGCTCAAGGTAGAATAATCTATTATTACAATGTGGACAGACTCCTTCTTCTCCTTTGTATAAAGCTTTTTCAAAATCTTCTGCTGCTTCAACTATGTTTAAACCTATTTGATGAACTTGAGCAAGTTTTGAGCCATCCATTACTAATTCCTTTGCCCATGGGAACCAAGCATTATCTATAACTTTCCACATTGGTATTAATGCTAACATAGCATGCTCACATTGAACTCTTGTACCCCAGTCTGACCCTCCTATTCCCATGAATGATATTACTTTATCATTAAGCATTCTTGGGTCTGGAGTTTTTCCTCCTGTAGCTTCTGCAACTTTTATTCCTATAATATTATTTCCTCTATCTGCTCTTGGTCCAAAACGGTCCATTATAGTATGGAATAGACCTGATGCTCCTTCCTCAAATATAGGGTCTGAAACTACTATCCCATCTGCATCTTTCATTTTGTCAAGTAACCATTCAAAATCATCCTTTAATACACACATACTACCTTTTCCAGATAATAAAGTCTTAACACATGCACAACATCCAGTACAATGTTTAATGTTAAGAGATGACATTTGAATAAATTCTACTTCAGCTCCTGCTTCTTGAGCACCTTTAAGTGCCACTTTACACATGGTGTCATTATTTCCATTTTTTGTTCCAAAAGAAATACCTAGTATTTTCATTTTTAACTCTCCCTCTTTAGTGTTTATTAATCTTCTTTCATTTTTAATATATAGAATCCATCATCTAGGGCATCTATAATGATGTAACCTCTATCGTCAACAATAAGATCTTCTGTTACTGCCAAGCGTGGTCCAGGGAATCCTGGGAAATAAGATTCTTCTGGCGTTTTATTTGGATTTGGTGGTATAAAATATGCTAACTCTTTGATGTAATATGGATCTGATACATCATAAACCCTTAATCCTGCATGGAAATAACAGCAATATACTCTATCTCCTCTTTGCTCTAGCCATGGTTTATTATCCATTGGCTCATGAAGGTTATGTGGACCAAATGGCCCTGGTTTTCCTAGCCCTGCAACATTAAAGTTAGGATATGGGAAATCCTTTGGTACTTCAGGATATGGGAATTGAGCAATTAATGTTGGTCTTGTTGGATTACTAACATCAACCATATGTATATTATTCATAGCTTGAACATCTGTAATACTCTCTGGCTTAAAAAACTGGAAACGTTCTCCCTCATTTTGCACAACAACTAAATCTCTTCCTGGTAATGGTAGTGCTGTATGAGTTCTTGCTCCTGCGAGTTTACTAGAAAATGCAGGCATAAATGGTAATTCACCTAAGCATCTTGGTCTTGTTAAATCTTCAACATCTAATACAACTAAACCAGCTCCTCCATAACCACAATATGCTTTTCCATCTCTTACAAATGGTGGTCCATGAAGCCATCCTTTATCCATAAATTCTGGACAATGAGGTGCTCCTGCATCAAAAGTTCTATCTGGATATCCATCTGCATATTGGTCTGGTCTCCACCACTTACCTATTTCCACTGGATTAGTTGGATCTATTATATCTATAACTCTATAAATCAGACCTTCAAATCCAACACAATCACTTGATAAATGTACATATCTTCCACCATTGTACATAAATCTATGAACACCCATTACATGCTTTAATCCACAATCCCAGTAACCTAAAAACTTAGGATTTAAAGGGTCTTCTTTTAAACTATATATTCTGATTCCTGCTTCACACTTAATACTTGCTAATTTAGCTTGATCTACAAGTGCTCCTGGTCCACTTCCACAACTCATAGCTACTATCATTAAATCATCTGCTATTTGAATTTTTGGAGTAGTTGTTGTAGGATACTCTTTTAGATTTAACATTTGAAAATGTTTTATAAATTGTGGATTATAAGGATCTGTCACATCACTAATCATTACTCCATTTTTTTTACTTCCCCCAAAACAACATCCATATAAATAGTATTTTTCATCTCTTTTGTACAGAGCCATCTGAAACATTCCACAAGTTCCATCTAAGTCATTAAAGGAACAAACTTCAAGATTTTTAACATATCCGTTATTTCCTTTTCCTTTTGCATAAAATTTATCTTCCATTTTTTCTCCCTTCTCATTTAAAATATTATTAATTGCTATACTTTCATTTTATGAGACAAACTTACTTAAATCCAATATCGTTTTCATGGGAATATATAAGTTATTCTTATTATTGAGCTACTCCATGTTAACTACCTTTCCAGCCTACTTATGTTGAGGATGGAGTAGTTAGTCTATCTTTGATAATTTTATAAAACCTAATATAGAAATATGTCTAAAACATATATTTTTATACAAATATTTTCCAATATTATTTAAAAGTAAATTTTCTTATACTATAATAAGTTTTAATTATATATGAATAAGGTCTACAAACAATAAAGTTTAAATAGGGGTGATTATTTGAATACTAAGCAATTGGAATATTTTATATCTGTAGCAGAAAATCTAAGTTTTACCAAAACAGCAGAAAAGTTTTATATTTCCCAAACTGCTGTTACACAACAAATAAAAGCTTTAGAAGAAAAAATAAATGTGACTCTATTTACAAGAAGTAAACGACATGTTGAGCTAACACCAGCTGGAAAAGTTTTTTTATCTGAGGCTCGTACTATAATAAAAAATATCAATGACGCTATTGAAAAGACACAACAATTTGCACATGGTTCTTTTGGAACTTTGAGTATTGGAATCTTAATAGGATATGAAAAAAACAAATTCCAACAATATTTAAAAGAATTTTCTAATACATACCCTAATATATCTATGGAAATTTGTACTAACGAGATAACTGAACTTTTAAACTTAGTAAAAAATAATTTTATGGATCTTGCCTTTGTTATTAATCCAGAGAATCAACCATTAAAAGATTTTGAATATAAAACTGTAGAAAGATATTCTTTGGTAGCTCTTTTGCCTCATGGTCATCCACTTTGCAATGAGGATTCTATTGATTTAATTGAGCTACAACATGAGAAGTTTATTTTTGTAAAGGAAACAGGAGATGAGTATGGGCAAAAATCCATGATACAGAATAGATATCGTGAAGCGGGATTTGTACCTAATGTTGTACAACGTTCAAATGATTTTAATACTATTGAGTCACTAGTAGCCTCTAACATGGGTATATCCATTTTACCTTCATTTTGTGTTGTAGATACTATGATAAAACAGGATATTGCAATTGTACCTATAAATGAAGTACAAAATAGAATCGAGGTTGTAGTTGTATGGAATAAAAACAATACAAATCCAGCATTAGAAAAATTTATTTCTATAATATAAAATTAATTAATATTAACTTGGTCTTTAAAATAAAGTGTGTATTCTTCTAAAAAGTAATGATAATTAAAATATTAAATATCACTATATAAATGAAGGTGCACACTTTTTATGTTTAACAAAAACAAAATATTAAAAAAACTTATTGAAGAATATGATGTTAAAACAACTACAGATGTTCAAGACATGTTAAAGGATTTATTTGCAAGTACAATTCATCAAATGTTAGAAGCGGAGCTTGATGAGCATCTAGGTTATGATAGGTATGATAATAAGAATAAAAATACTAAAACTCTAGAAATGGATATAGAAATAAAAATGTTAAATCAGATTTTGGAGAAATAACTTTAAATATTCCAAGAGACCGAAATGGAGATTTTGAACCAAAGGTAATTAGAAATTGGACTCAAATTTTAGCTCATTTAAGTATTTACTTTGAAGAAAGAATTTTAACTTTAAGTTAATAAAGAAATATTTCAAAAAATTCAAGAAATTTTCTTAAAGGGATAATAATTTTTGCAAAAATGGAAAAAATATCAAAATAAGCCTATGATTTTTAAAGCCATAGCCTTATCAATAAATATTTAATTATCACTTAAAAGATAAACTTTTATTTAAAGAATACACATAAATATTTCCAAACTCAAAAACCTTATTGTTTTAATAACACCACCAAGTCCAGCTGCTATTTTTATTCCTATTTTCCCAGTTCCAGGTATACCTACCTTTAATGTATTCTTAATTATATTTGCACATAAGTTCTATTTTCCTTTTACAATTCTAATAGTTTTATTAAAGCCAAGGTATATATCTCCATATTCTTTCGTATATGCTCTATTGGTACTCTTTCATCTGCTCCATGACCACCAGTTTTATACTCTAAGAACTTAGGTCCAAACGCCACCATATCTTTAAACCAACTTGCATATGTGCCACCACCCATAGCAATTGTATATCCATTTTCATCTGTTACTTTTTCATAGGCTTCTAATAACTTTTTAAGTACTAAACTACTCTCATCCACATAATGTAAGTCTTTATGATCAATAATCTTTATTTTCCAACCATTACAAAAAAACTTTTTGAATCTATCTATTATATTGTTTAAAACTATATTTTTACCATACCTTATATCTAACTCACATATGATTTTTTCTTCATTCACTTTTAATATTCCTAAATTTAAAGTAGTGCTTTTGAACACCTCATCATATTGATTAATTCCCAATGCATCTCCATAATAGTCACTACAAAGGTATTTTGAAACTAATTCTATATCTTCTCTATACTGAAAATCCATATTATCTTTAACTATCTTTATTATCATTTTAGATATAGCATTTTCTCCCTTTTCAGGATTACTTGCATGCACAGCTACTCCTTTAGTAGTTAATTCTGAAATAATTCCATTAATAATCTTTGCAGTACAATAAGACGGAACAACATTTTCTTTAGTTCCTCCACTTACTATTATGTAAGGTTTACTTTTATCAATTTTAATCTCTTTTTCTATCCTTACATGAACTCTTCCTTTTTCTCCATTAACCACTGGATACATAGCATCTGGAGTAAAGCCCATACTTGGAATTTCTTCACCTTTATCTAAATAATATTTGATACACTTCATACCTGTTTCCTCATTTGTACCAAAAATTAATCTTATTCTTTTATTAATTGTAGGGTACATATCCTTTATGTTTTTCAATACATGTATAAGCATAGATACAGCCCCCTTATTATCTATGGCACCTCTTCCATAAATAACATTGTCAATTACTGCTCCCGAAAATGGATCTACACTCCAACCATCTCCTGGGGGAACTACATCTAAATGCATTGGAATTCCTATTAATTCTTCTCCCTCTCCAATTTCTGCATATCCAATATAATTATCAATATTTTTAACGCTAAAACCCAAACTAGTGCAGTAATCTAAAGTTTTATCTAAAGATTTTTTAGGTCCGATACCAAAAGGACATTGTGAAATAGGTTCACCTTGTTGTGTATCAATTTTTATTAATTCTTTTAGGAATTCTACTGTTCTATTTAAACTATTATCTACACTTCTGCTTATATCCATAAATCAACCTACTTTCTGTTTTTTTAAAGCCTGTTCTTAAAGAACAGGCTTTTAGCATTAAAAACTATTTTCTTGTGAATACTAATTCGCAAACTTCATCATCATGAGCACATTTTTGAGCAAACTCTAATCTAACACCTTGTGCACAATCAACTCTTCCATAATCACCGTAGCAAGCTAATCTACAAATTTCTTTTCTTTCTTCTTTAGTTAATCCATACTCTTTCCAAGCAGCATCTAATGGACAGTGATGGAATTTTAAAACTCCATTCTCATCTGTATTTTCTACTAATTCCATTTCAAACACTTTTTGTCCTTTACTGTTATATAACATTTCTGCCATTTTTCCTGGAGTATCTGCTACGCTATATTTTTGACCTCTCATTTTGCCAAATCCATATATTGCTTCTTTACATATATCATCTGGATTAACTCCTAATTTTTCAGCTTCTTTCATAAGAAGATAGAACCATACTGCTCTTTCTCCTGTTGCTCCTCTAATTCCTTCTAAATATTCCTTCTCTGTATACATTTTTTCTGACATGTCTTTCTCCTCCTAAAATTAAATTCTATATTTTAATCATTGCAAATTAGAATATTCCAATTAATGATCCTACTAATGCTACTACAACTAAAATTACTAATAACTTAGTTATTGTCCACTTCTTGTATTTCATTCCCCAATATACGAAGAATACAACACCAAGTGGTAATAAACCTGGAGCAATCATATTTAATGTGTCTTGAACAACAATTGCTTTACCACCAATATCAAATGATAATGGAGTTGAAAGCTTAACTGTAGTTGCAGATAATGCTCCCATCATAAACATTCCTAGAATTGAAGCACCATCAATTATCTTATTGACAATACCACCTGATAGAATTTTCTTAATTGAATCTCTACCTAAAGAATATCCTAAATGGAATAAGTAATAACCTTCGCAAAATAGTAATATACTAAACATTATTGGGAAAAATGCACCTATAACACTTCCTTCTGCTCCAAATGAAGCACCTAAAGCCAAGAATATTGTTTGAAATGTACCAAAATCTAAAGTATCTCCAATTCCAGCCAAAGGTCCCATAAGCCCATTCTTAACACCTGAAATAACTTCTCCTGGGATTTTTCCTTCAGTAGCTTTCTCTTCTTCCATAGCTAAAACTGTACCGTGAATTAACCCTCCCCATATAGCTTGAGTATTAAAAAATTGTAAATGCCTCTTTAACGCATCTATTAAATCTTCTTTTCTCTTATATAACTTTTCTAAAGCCGGAGTGAAACTTGCACAAACTGCTAATGCTTGCATTCTTTCAAAAGAGTTAGATAATTCTGCTGTCCACCACCATCTTAGATATGTTTTTGTTACATCTTTCTTCGTAAGTACTCTTGTCTTATTAACTTCAGTCGTACCTTGTTCATTTTTAACTTCTTTGTTTTTTATTTCTTGCATTATACTTCACCCACCCTTTTATCTTCTTTCATAAATGTAATTAAAAGAGCTATACAAACACCAAATATTGCAGCTGCAGTAATTGATATTTCAAAATATTGAACCATAAAAAATCCTATAATAAACATTGGTAAGAATTTATTTTTACCTATAGTAAATATTGTTGTTGCAAAACCTAATGCAGGTAATATACCACCCATTACTGTTAATCCATTCATTAACCATTGTGGTATAACATCTAATAATGATTGAACTAAATCTGCTCCAAAAAAGTTACATACAAAAACTATTGGAAATCTTAAAACAAACCCAAATATTAAAGAGTAAAGTGTTGCACATCTCCAGATACCTTTTGTATTACCTTCTTCGGCATACTTATCTGCCTTATGAACTAATACAGCATTACCAGTTCTTCTTAAGTTATTAACTAATACTCCTATAACACCTAAAGGTACCGCAATAGATACTGCAACTTCTGCATTAACACCAGTTTGAAGTGCTACTGGTATTGCAATAAGAGCAGCTAAACATTTATCTGATGGAATATTTCCTCCTGCTGCTACCATTCCTAGATAAACCATTTCTATACTTGCACCAACAATCATACCAGTTGTTACATCACCCCAAAGTAATCCAAGGCTAAAACCTATAAATAAAGGAGACTTTAGTGTTGAGAAAAGGGTATACCCTGCAAGACCTGCTGCAAACCAATACCATAATCCTGTTACAATTGCCAACATCAAAACAGATTCCATTTATAATTCCTCCTAATTTATAAATTTTTATTTAAATTTCTTTAACGCATTTTCATACGTCATAGATGATTCCTCTGGTATAACCTGTAGAACTATTTCAACCCCATTTTCATTAAGTTCATTTAGTTGTTCTACATCTTCATTTCCTAATGAAACAGCTGTAAATACCATCTTCTTTCCTGCTTCATTTGGAATACCTCCTAATTGAATCTTTTCATATTTAAGACCTGCCTTATACGCCTTATTTGCCATATCAACGTTCTTAAATAGAATAAATATATTTTTATCTCCTAAAGTATTGTTTTGGAATGCTTGCCCTGCATCTTCTACTGTTAAAATAGCCACTTCTACTCCTGATGGTGCTGCCATCCTATATACGTCAGCCATAAATTCATCTTGACCTAAGAAGTCATCAACTATTACTATTTTTTGAGCTTGAGCGATTTTCACCCATTTTGTTATAACTTGTCCATGAATTAATCTATGATCTACTCTTACTAATGTTATTTTTGCCATTATATCCACCTCATAATTTATATTTTTTTAAATTCTTTAATTAAATCCACACAAAGGCTATTATTTTTTCTGACGATTCTTTCTGGTAATGTATGTACTTTATCTTCTTTGCTTAATTCTTCATCTACGATTAAAATTGTCTGTAAGCTAAGTCCATTTATTGCATCTATCCCTCTTCTTATAGCAACAGCTATTGCAACATTTGATGTAGATCCCCCATACAGATCTGATATTATAATTTTCACATCCTCTTTATCTACTATTTCTTCAACCTCTTTCATAAATACAGAAACATCTTTTTCAGGGCTTAGTGATAAAACTTCGTATTGATTTGACAATCCAAAGTTTTTATTTGCTTCTTCTACTAATACTTTTCCCCAAGTTCCATGGCAGAGTATGATTGCCTTATATTTATTCATTGCTAAACAAACTCTCCTTTATAGCGATTAATAATGTGATTTAACTCTACTTCGTCCTCGTCAGGTACCATTTGAATTGATACATTAATATTTTTTTTAATAAATTCATCTATTAAAAGAAATTCTTTTTTATTAATATATACACTTTGAGATATTTTCTTTTTTCCTATCCCTGTAGGTATTCTTCCAATAATAAGTTTTTTAATATCAATTCCTTCTTCTTTCATTCTATTTGCAGTATCTAAGTTTTTAATTAATACAAAAACGTTATCATCAGCTTGGTTATTATAAAAATACCTCCTTGATTCACTTACAGTTAATATTGATAAATCAATATTCTTTGGTGCTGCCATTTTTATCAAACCTTTAGCAATAACATCATTGGTTGTTTCATCATCTACTACTACTATTTTTTTAACACCTAGATGCTTAACCCATTTATATATCACTTGACCATGTATTAATCTATCATCACATCTGCAATATTTTACTAAAGACATTTTTAATCGAACTCCTTTTTCTATTACATTGAGCCAAGAACTTTATTAATATGGTTTATACCAGTTTTCCCCGCTTCAATACATGTCTCTGCTAACTCTTCTAAACTTTTTCCATCTCTATTAATTAAAGCTTCAAGTAGCATTGGAAGATTTACTCCAGTAAGTGCATGAAACTTTCCACCTTTTTTAAGGTTTAAACTTGCAACATTACTTGGTGAACCTCCTAATAGGTCAGCTAATACTAAAACTCCGTCACCTTCATCTAATTCATTTAACTTTTCTACAAAATTTCTATTTAAGTCTTCAATATTATCATTCCTATTTAGTTTAATTGCTGCTGTTCTTTCTGCTGGTCCTGCAATAAGTTCACAGCTTTTTATAACTTCTTCACTAAAATTCCCATGAGTCATAACTATTATCCCAATCACCAATCTCACCTCACTTTTCTTGTCACTTTTTATATAAGCAATTGTTGTGCCAACTTATGTGTATCAATAACAAATGGCTATTTTACAGGATTTAATCAAATCTTTTTACTTAATTTATAAAAAAAACTCACTTTTTCAATATGTATCAAAATCTTTTTCAAACCTGTATCAAATCTGTATCAAAAATAGGTAAAAAAAAGATAGCCTTTTGGCTATATTTAAATTTTGTATCAACTTTTGAATTTATCTGTATCATACTGTGATTCAAATATATCTAATATATTTGCATATTCCATATCTGAAATAATTATATCGAATGTCTCTTCTACAAGCTTAAAGCTTTCTTTTATAACTAAATATAATTCTTTACTTCTACTAATTCTTTCTTCATATAATTTATAAACTAAAGACTCTTTTATTATTACTCTTTCAATCATACATGAACAATGAAATATAAACTTTACTAAAAGCTCATCTTGAATTACTAAAGAATAATGTTCGCTAATTCTATTAATTACTTCTTTTAATATAAAATAAGCCTTTTCCCCATTTAAAAAAGTCAAAGTTTTACTAATATTATCAATTAGTAATCTATCAAAATATCTACCACCATTATCTTTTTCAGCATACATAATTTCCATATCTCCATAATGTTTCTTTATAGATTCTATAATATTAAAATATAATTTCTCTAATGTCATTTCCGGAGTTAAGGCCTTTCTAGTTGCTTCTATTACAATAGGTGTACTTACCATATCTATTGCTTTTACTTCTTTTCCAGTAGCATCATGAATAACTTTAGCAAATGTTAAAATAGATCCCATATCAGTTAGAATTAAAATTCCCTTTCCTTTGTCAATTTCATTGGCTATTTCTACAGCTTGGACTAAAATATCCTGAACTCTATCTTCTAATCCCATATTGATTGCCACCGCATGGTTACAATCCAGTAAAGTATTAGCTACATTCACCATGCTAGATGCCGTAGATTCACCATGCATTATAACTAATATTGCTATACTCTCCTCATTTAATCCCACATAAGATAAATAAAGAAACGTTGCTAAAAAAATTGCTTCATCTTCTGGAAACTCAACTCCATACATTAACGACATGTTAGATAATATTTCTTTTGCTATGTTATATTCATATGCTCTTTCCTTCATAATCTCATCTTTATTAGGATGCTTTACTATGTTCCCAATCTTTATTCTTTCAATTAAATTCTGAATATGTAAGGCTATAGCTTTTATTAATTTATCTAATCCTTCTCTTTTGCTCCATTTATCATGCTTTTGTAAAATATACTTCACAGTAGTTGCAATTGAATCATTAACAATATTGTTATAAGCTGTTTGATTACTACTATTATATATAAAAGTATTCATTAAATTATAGGAATACTTCTGTATATCTTCATCTATAACGCTTCTAATTTGTGACTCTTTAATCCCTTCCTGTTGAAGTTTATTCCAAGTTTCTTTTATCATTCCATAGAAATCTAAATCATATTTTTTATTTTCTATTAATAAATTTTCACTTTCAAAATTCTTTTCTTCTGGTAAAAAAATAATATCATCTTTCCCAATAAAACTGAAGTTTTGTACAAACTCCTCTTTTCTATTATTTCCATATAATGATTCTCTAATATTGTTTGGTAGAAGAGAGAGTCTTACATATACACATTCTCTTTTATAGGTCATATAATCTAAAAAAGCTCTTGCACAAATTAATTGTATGTCGCTTTTTAATTGTCCTATATTTCCCTTACACTTATATAAAATAAATGCCTTAATAACTTCTTTTGAAACCTTTAACTTAACACCAATCCTAATACTTTCTTCTTTAAAAAAATAACATATAAGCTTCATTCTCTCTTGAAAGCCTCTTTCCTCTAAAGACGGAATCTTTATAGTTACAGGTATTCTTCTTAAAAACGTTTCCAACATTGCTATCTCTGGATCTTCTGTAGTAGCTGCAATTATCATAACTCTACACTCATGTACCTTATTAGCCTCTCCTAATCTTCTATATATACCTTTATCCATAAGCAGAAATAACATTTCTTGTCCCTCTGCAGATAGTCGATGAACTTCATCTAAAAACAATATTCCATTATTAGCTTCATGTACAATACCATATTTATCTTTATCAGCTCCAGTAAATGCTCCTTTTACATATCCAAAAAGCTGTGCTAATAATAATTGCTGATTATCAGAATAATCAGCACAGTTAAATATGATAAATGGTGCATTATCACTATCTTCTTTTATAGTTAAACTATACTTATACATATATTCTGCAAATATAGATTTACCAACTCCTGTAGGTCCTATTATTAATGTACTCAACCCCTTAGGTGGATATATTACTGCTGCTTTAGCTTGCTCTATCTGGGACTTTAAACTTCCGTCACATCCTACTAAATTAAAAATATTGTTCTCTTTTTTTATACCCTCTACAATATACTCATCTTTGATAGAATCATTTTCACTATATTCGTTTATAGAGTTAATATTATCAAATATCCCTGTATTTAGTTTCTTTCCTAAAATACTCTCAATACGTTCTTTATATAAGTACTGAACAGGTTTTCCCTTTATCTTTATAATGATATTTTCCTTTATTAATTGATTTAATTCCTTACTAGCATTACTTCTATTTATACCTACTTCAGTAGCAATATGTTCTGCATCAAATCCAAATCTAATGCCATTATTAAGGTTCAAGTGTTCTTCTGTTAATCTTTTCAAGCAAATTAAAACTTTTTCTTTCCTTGATAGCTTCTTTTGTGTCATAGTTAACCTCCCCTACAAGCAGTAATACTGTTAAATATTTATTATTAAGCTTAATTCTACAATATTTCAATATTTTTGTCTAATTGTGTAGCTATTGATTTTCTTTCCTGTTCATTTTATAATATAAATTACGTTACCCTCATCTTTTATAGAGGAGGAATTTATATGAATTTTTTATCAGATTTACACACCCACTCTATAGTCAGTGGTCATGGCTATAGCACTTTGTTAGAAAATATTAATTATTGTAAAGAAAATGGAATTAAGATACTAGGTACATCTGAACATGGTCCTAAGATGCCTGGTTCTCCCCACAAATGGTACTTTCACAACATTCAAAATATCCCAAGAATCATAAATAACATTATAATCTTAAGAGGATGTGAAGCAAATACACTAGACACTGAAGGAAACATAGATTTAGAACCCTTTGTCATTTCTCGATTAGATTATCTTATTTTGTCATTTCATGAAGCCGTTTTTTCACCAAATACATTAGAGAATAATACTAAAGCCTTAATAAATGCAATAAATAAGCATGATAATATTGAAATATTAGGCCACCTTGGAAACCCAAACTACCCAATCGACTATGAATTAATCATTAAATTAGCCATGGAAAAGAGTATCTTAATAGAAATAAATAATTGTTCTATCAAAGGAGTGTCAAGAAATGGTAGCTCAGATAATTGTAAGTATATTGCTACACTTTGCAAAAAATATGGTGCTAAAATCATACTAACTTCAGATGCTCACATTTGTTTTGATATAGGTAATTATGAGTATTCTGAGAATATCTTAAAAGAAATTAATTTTCCAGATGAGTTAATAATGAATTATCCTAAAAAACTTATTAATCATTTTCACCAAAAAGGTAAATTACTAGATGTTGATTATACAAATATTTAAGTAATAATACATGCTTGCTTTAACTCTTATAAAAATTAGAGTATTATCCTATTTAAAATGCCAATCTCATATTAACTACAAATAGACTATAATTTACGTATTTGTCTACTTTTTATATATTTACTTTTCAAATTTACACAATTTATTCCAAGTAAATACAAAAAGGATGGGTTACCTTGTTATTTAGGCAGCCCATCCTTCATTAAGTATATTATCACATCATCATTTATTTATATCTCTATGCTATCTATTTCTCTTTTCTTATTCATTATTACCTTTGAAACACTACTCCATTATAAATCCAACAGAGCATATATTTTGCTACAATTTTATAAAATAATATTAAATTAGAGTTAATTGTTCATTGTTACTTGTTTCGTCAATATCTTGTTCTCTAAATAAATCATGTCCAGGTAAAATAGCTAAGTCATCTTCACACAATTCCTTAGCTTTTTTACTATTAATTTATTCTAGCTGTTATAAATCCAGCATAATCATCTTTTAATGCGTACTCATAGCTTTCTTAATCTATGAAGTTACTACTTAACACATCTTTTAAGTTATCACCTAAATTATTTTTAATTATTTTGAAATAATCACTAGGTACTTTATTTGATATAGTTCTACTGTTATTTAGATTAATTATACATATATTTCCATTACAGTTAATTTAATTTTTATTAAACCCTTTATTTTTCAAATAATCTTCTGGGAAAATGTGATGATATTCATTTTTATTGACTATAGACAGTACTGACTGTGTATTTATTGGAGCTCCGTCCAGTAAGCTTCTAAGGTTGTTCCTAGAAAGAATAAGAGCATATGTTTTACTTAATACATTTCTTAATGCAAATGAAATATGTTAACTGTAATGAATAAGGCAAATATCCATGACTAGTTAAAGGTAGTTCTGTTGTTATAAAGTCTACAGCATGTAAATATGCTTTCTTGCATTTCTCCGCAATATTTTTTAATTCCTCTGATGATAAATTTCTTAATTTATTCATTTCTTCTTTAGTTACACCTAAACCGAAACAAGATGCTAAGTTTCTTAAAATTTCAACTTCAGCCACGTTTTCAAAGTTTTTTTCTTCTAAATCAGACCTCACCTAATTTATTCTATACTTCATTATTTAATCCCTCTTTATCTACTTATTTATCTATATTTTAATCAATTTCGATACTTTACTAAATCTAATCTGATAATTTATATCAAAATACTATATATTATTTGTACTTTAACTTATTATATGCCTGTAAAATAAAAGTAGCCTTAACCAACTTATTTCAGTGGTTAAGACTAACGTGCTCCCTTACTTATGATATGGTTCTCCGTAACGTACTCTACAGAGCACGTTTTTATTTTAATATTAGTTTTCCTCTGCCATTCTCACATATTCCTACCCAAATTAGAATATTGACTATTGGTGTGATTCTTCTAAACACACTCTCTCCTATGGATTTATCATATACTTCTTTTGCAACATATCCTTCTATTGAATTTATGGGTAATTTTCCTTCTCCTAACTTGAATCCCATAGCATCTCCTTTTAATGCAGTTCCACCATTGTTTTCTAATAGTTCTATTGTTTTCTCAAATACTTTCCATTCTAATAATGCTTCTTTATCTAAATTATCAACTAATACTCCATCTTCTTTTAGTATTACGTTAAAGTATCTATTTCCTTTTAATAGCTTTATTTTTGCAATTCCTCCATTATTCTTAAGCTTTTCTTTTATTTTACTTGTTACATACATTCACTCACTCCCCCATTATCTTAGCCTATATTATAGTTATCTTACTATTTTTAAAGTAGAAAATTAGTTTACTTATTTGTTAACTTACATTTTATATTGTGAAAATAATACCTCTTTTAATATTCATAATATAATGGTTTTACTATTTATAAATTGAAATTTTTAAATATTTTTTAAAATGATAACGTTATATGTTAACTTTAGTTCTACATTCGATTTTATCAAGTTCTAAAAAATCTATTAGTTTTTGTGGAAATAAATCTTCTTTAAATTCTTTAATATCATTAATAGTTTTCCATATACCTATACTATCTTTATCATTACTATTATATCCTATTACACACTCTAACTTAGGTATATTGAAATGAATTTGATCTATACCAGCTTCATTTATTAATTGCCAATTAGTTGTTAGCATTCCTTTTTTAGTTGTTTCACTTCTTTCTTCACCTTTAATATTTTTAGATACTAATGTCTTTATTTCCTCTAAGTAAAGTTTACTTTCTTTATATTCCTCTTCGGTATAAAGCTTAGCTAATTTATTTACAACATCCGATTCAAAATCAAAATCATTTATGGCAAAATACTCTATACCAAGGTGCTTACATAACTTTATTAAAACTAAGGCTGTTATTTTTCCATGATGAGGTATGATTGATATATTATTAAAATTTAAATATGTATCCGCAAATTTTATATCACCAGTTTTATCTAAAATCTTATTTCTAATAGCTTCTTTGTAAACCATCATATCATTTGGCCCCTCTACTAAAATAACTTTTCGACTAAATATTATCTTGTTTAAATTTGGTTCAATTATCTTTATGTAATCATTATAATCCTTTATTTTATCTACAAGTTCATTGCTTTCACATAAAAAATCTTCTTTAGCTTTATTGTACTTAATTTCTGTTTGTTTAAGTTCTTCATCAAACTCAACTCTTATTAGGCCTTTTGTGTCAAATATATCTATCATTTTGTCAGAATGTGTTGTGTATATTACCTGATGACCATTTTCCGCAAGTCCACATAACACAGCCTTATAAAAATATTCTTGATGATTTTCATGAAGGAAACTTTCAGGTTCTTCAAATATAAATAAACACCTGTCTCCTTCATTTTCTTCTGCAATAGCCTGAATTACCGCCATTACAAACATTGATATGTATCCATCCCCAAAATGATCAATTGGTACTAAGTTTTCTAAATCTCCATTTAAACCAATTTTAAACATCATTTCTAAAAAAATGTCTTCATATTCCGGCAAACCAAACTCGATATTACAATTATTATCTCGTAAATTTCTAGAGTAATTTTCTTGTATTTTATTTAAAAATTTATGCAGATTAGAGTCTTCAATAACATTTTCTGTTGATTTTTTTATATCATCTTTAAAGTTTACTTTCTTTCCTAGCATCTCTTTATCTGAATCAACTATATTTTTTATATGTTTTGCTAAGAATGAAGTAACATTTCCCCAACTAGTTTTCTTTGTTGATATCTCTTTTTTTATCTCATGAAAATTAACATAAAAGATTTTATAATATTTATTAGCCCCAAAAGCTTCATAATTTTTATCGTTTCGCTCCATATTTTTATATGACTCTATTTTAGCACTTTCAATCTCATATCCATCTAATTTAATATTAAGAAAATGATACCCTGTTAGGTCTGCATATTTACCATCCTTTTTAACTTCTTTAGATGCAGTTATTCCTGTAAATATATTAGGTATATTATTTATATCTCTATTATGAAAATCATCTAATTTAAATGTATCTTTAGTTACATACTTTTCAGTAATACCAAATAATATTGAATTTAATAAATTAGTTTTACCAGAATTATTATATCCTACTATAGCTACTGGTTTATTATACTGTTCATCAGGAAATACAATTACTTTCTCATCTCTAAATGATCTATAATTTTTTATCGATATGCCGTTAATATGAATTGTACTCATAGGATCCCCCTTAATAATATTAATTTTACTCTTTATTATGTATTTAATTATACTATTTAAATTTAGATAATTAAATACATAATAAAGAGGTATATCTAAGTTTAGATATACCTATGTAGCACAATTATAATTATGGTCTATTATCAAAATAGTAAAGTTATAGCTCCCTTACTTGTGATACGGTTCTCCATTATTTATCCTATAAGCCCTATAAATCTGCTCTAACAATATCAACCTCATCATCTGATGAGGAAAAGTCATCCTAGAAAAAGATAATCTATAATCAGCCCTATCCAAAACATCATCAGAAAGCCCTAAAGAACCTCCAATTATAAAACAAAGACTACTGTTACCTCTAACTGCTAAATCGCTCATAGTCTTAGCCAGTTCTTCAGAAGACAAATTCTTTCCATCAATAGCAAGAGCTATAACATAGCTGTTATGCTTTATCTTACCTAAAATCTTCTTTCCCTCTTTATCTTTTATAATTTCCATTTCCTTAGCACTTAAATTTTCGGGAGCTTTTTCATCATCTAACTCTATAATTTCCAACTTGCAATACTTAGAAAGCCTCTTTCTAAATTCATCAATACCTAACTTTAAATATTTTTCTTTAATTTTACCTACTACAACTATACTTATATTCATATACTTCTCCTAAACTTAATCTTATTACAAATTTATATACTAATATGACTTACAAACTATTAGTAAGACTATTTAGCAAGTTCTCGATTTGCATAATCTATAAACTCCTCAAAAGGTATAGCTTTACTATAATAATATCCTTGATATATTTCACATCCTAAGTCATACAACTTATCTCTCTGATTTAAATTTTCAACATACTCCACGATTATATCAAAATCTAGGTTTTTTGAAAGATTTACAATAGACATTATGATTTCACTACTTCTTTTGTTTGTAAGTATCTCTTTAACAAGTGAACCATCTAACTTAACTATATCAAAATTATTATTTTGGAGGTATACAAGGGAACTGTGTCCCATTCCAAAATCATCCATAATAAGCTTTATACCCAAATCATGTATTGCATTTATTCGATCTATAATTATCTGAGAACCTGACAATGCAACCTGCTCTGTGATTTCTATACCAAGCATATTAGGGTTGATATTATTATTCTCAATTATATTTTTTATTTGCTCTGGTAAATTAGGAGCATTAAGTTGGTCTGGAGATATATTTACAGAAAATTTAATAGGATTTATTAATAAGTTTTCACTTTTCTTTAAATCAACACATGCTTTATTAATAATATACTCTCCAAGTTCATCTAAAAAACCTTCTTCTTTAGCTAAAAGTATAACAAGTGGCGGATAAATAAATCCACCTATTGAATGCCTCCACCTAAGTAACCCCTCTGCTCCTACAATATTCCCATCATAATTAACTTGTGGTTGATAAAAAATCTCTATATCTTCTTTTTTCATAGCAAACTTTAAATCTGATGCTAGCATTTTTGATATTGAACCTATTTTTCCACTATGATTTAAAATATTTGGTTGTTCTCCTGTTAATTCGCATTTTTTTACTAAATTTGTTAAATTTTCTATATTATTTTTAAACATGTAAATATATCTATTTTGTGACATCTTTATAAATGGAATATAAATCATAACTCCTACACACAAATTAAACAATTGCAACAAACTTCCTCTTATTGAATCTGTAGCCATATATCCACTTAAAAATATAGGTGATGTCCATTCTACTGCAGAAACTGTACAAGGTACAATACCTGTAGACATAGCTACATAACTTGTAATTGTTAGAATCATAGGTGTAATTATAAATGGTATAAACATGATGTAGTTAAAAACAATTGGAATCCCAAAAACTAGCATCTCATTTATATTAAAAAGAGCTGGTATTGAAGCAATTTTAGCCAGCTTTCTTACATTTATACGTTTCTCACTAAGAAAAATGGCAATTACTAAACACAACAAAGCTCCACATCCACCAAATAAAACCATTGTATCAAAAAAAGTCTTAGTAAAAATTTCTGTTGGTAATTGATTATTATTAACTAAATTTATGTTAATTGCCATCCCATTTTCAAATAAATTTTTTGCAACTGTGTCAAGTACATTACTTCCATGAATACCAAAGAACCACATAAAATGCATTAGAAATATAAATAGCAAAGCACTCATAAGGTTTCTTCCCATACTATTAAATATATTTGAAAATAAATTATAAAATATATCTTGAAAATTTGAACTTCCAATTAGATTTATTACTATTACACGCAAAATAGAAAATAAAAATACTACAGTTATAAATGGAATTATAGCTGAAACCACCATATTAAAATCAGCATCAGCCCCCTCTGTATGAAACTTTACACTTGTTATAAAAGACTCTGTGAGCTTTACAAATAACATAGAAGACGTTATGGAAACAATAATAGCTGTAAACAACCACTTTGTTTTAAATATCTCCACATAAGAATCTATTTCACTACCATGTGAAAATACTAAAAAAGAGCACATTGCAACTATAGGAACAAGTACTGTATACTTGCTCCCATAGATTTTTCCATAGCTATAACTTATTGTCAACAATATTATTAATGAGATAATTCCTAAGGTAGAATCATTTATAAATGTAAGCATATTTAAAATCTCACCATTAAATAAACTTGCTATATATTCTTGATAAATTTTTATTGGAAGATTCAAAATAACAAGTGCAATTGAACCAGTCATAATAGCAGGTATTGCTAAAATCATCCCTTGCTTTATAGAATATAAGATTTTATTATCCTCAACATTTTCGAAATTTCTTTTTAGCAAAGTTATTCACCTCTACTTCATCTTATAAACATTAGAAACATCATTGCGTGATAATACATCTAGTTTTACATCTTGCCCAACTACTATATCGTTTGATGCTAATACTCCCTTTGAAGTTTCATATGCCAATTCTGGAAAATTATTTTCTTTACTTAAATGTGCTAACAATATAGATTCTGTACCTTTATCAATAAGTTCAACACAGAAATTTGCTGCATCTTCATTAGATAAATGTCCTGTATCTGACATTACTCTTTTCTTTAAAGCATATGTATATGAACCCATCATAAGCATATTAGGGTCATAATTTGATTCTAATACCACTAATTTAGATTTATATAGATGTTTTTTTATATTTTCAGTTATACATCCTATATCAGTAGCTATAGACATTTTTTCATCGTTTTCTGTATAGAAATTATATCCAACTGGGTCAGCTGCATCATGTTCTATTGAAAAAGGTCTTACTATAACATCTCCTAATGAATAAGTTTTATCATTTTCAAAGACCTTCATATTTTTGTCCTTAATATCACCAAGCTTGTCTTTCATAGAACACCATGTCTTTATATTAGCAAACACTGGTATGTCAAACTTTCTTGACAATATACCTGCCCCTTTTATATGGTCAATATGCTCATGAGTTATAAATATCCCTTTTAATTTATCTGAATCTACTCCAATGTCTTTAAGACCTGTAGTTATTCTCTTTCCACTTAATCCTGCATCTACCAGTATATTAGTATTTTTATATCCTATATAGTGGCAATTTCCACTACTACCACTTCCCACTGAACAATACTTTAGCATTATTTCACCTCTTTTTCTGCCTTATAAATTATATTATACCAAAAAAACAGAGTATTAAATAAAATTTAATACTCTGTACGAAATTTACTTGTATTCACTTATAATCTTATTTATATCTACCCCTTTACTGTTCCATAACTCTACAAAAGCTCTTCCATTGGCATTTTTATGTTTGTATTTATTGTAATATTCATTTAGTGTTTCAAAGAATACCTTATCTCCAACTTCTTTTCTTACTTCATTAAAAGCTGTTGCTCCTTTTGTATAAACATTTAAACTGTATTCAGTAGAATTTTTATACTCATTTGATGGTTTAAATATGTTTTCACTCAAATAACTCTTTGTTTGTATTTGCATAGTTTTTATAAGTTTATTTGCCATTTCTTTTCCATATTTTTGTTCAAAATAAACTATTGTAGAATATTCAGTAAGTGCTTCGTCTAACCAAGGTTCACTTATTTCATCATTTCCAACAGCAGAATACCACCATTGATGTGCTGTTTCATGTGCTATAACATACTCAAGTAAAAACTCATTTTTTTCATTATATAAGCTTTGGTCTATCATAACAAGCATTGGATATTCCATTCCACCTATAAAGAAATCACTTGCTACAACAGAATATTCTTTATATGGGTATTTGCCAAACAACTCACTAAATATATTTATTGAATCTTTTGCAATCTCTGTTGCTCTGCTAGAAAGTTTCTTATTTAAATTGTATGTACTAATAGCTACACCTTTTGAATCAACTTTATTTACATCAAATTTACTACTT
The DNA here is from genome assembly GCA_020641055.1 of Clostridioides sp. ES-S-0010-02. Lineage (NCBI taxonomy): Bacteria > Bacillati > Bacillota > Clostridia > Peptostreptococcales > Peptostreptococcaceae > Clostridioides > Clostridioides sp. ES-S-0010-02. Next base: position 181,815 of record CP067345.1, on the reverse strand, counting down.
AATATAAATGCAAAATCCCTAACGTTTTCAGCTTCTATCTCATACAACATTTTCTTGTTATCATGTTTGTCATTAACAAGTTTACCTGTATGAGCAATCTTATACTTATTTGGAATCAATAGTTTCACATGAAAATCACTAGTTTCACTATAAAATGGGTCCCCAATAGTTTCATAACTCTTTAGATTCCATCCTCTTTCATCATTAACACAAGCTATAGGAAACCAATTAGTAATATTTATAGTGTTTTCTCCATATCCAAATCTTCCCACTGAGTTTGGTATTTTTACGTTATATTTTATATCCAGAGATATCTTTTCATTTGGCTTTAACTCTTTCCCCAATTCTATTTCTAGTATATCATTTTTATCTCCTTTGATTTTATATTCCATTTTACTGCTATTATTTAGTATGTTTTTTATATCTATATATCCTTCATTGAATCCATTAGGATAAGCTCTTGTCATCTCATCTTTTTCAAAAGGAGCAAATTCTTTTTTAGAAAAAGCATTCGGATATATATGGAAATATATTTTATCCATGTTTGATTTTGTCTTATTTATGTACTCAACACTCTGATTGCACATTAACCTCTTAGTTTCATCATCAAATATAACATCCATATTATATTGATTTATCTTTGAATTAGATTTTTCTTTGTACGTTTCTAAACTGTCATCCTTTTCTATGAAGCAACCTATTATTAGTACCATAAATAAAATTGCTACTGATAATGTTCTTCTTACTTTTTGGTTGAATTTTATAACCAAAATATCTCCTCCTTTTTAAAATGAATACTTTTAGAAAATATTTACATGCTAATCTTATGACCTTTTATTTGTTTACAACCAAATGTAATACAAAAAATGATATAATTTAATCTGAGGTGATAAAATGTTTTTCAAAGAAAGCAATGAAATAGATTTAGGTGAAATCACTATTCCCAATATCTTTATAGATATATTTATGCCAATGGCGGACGGGTTATACGTAAAAGTTTATCTTTTAGGCTATAGACAGGCTTGTGATATTACTTCTAATCCTAAGTTTGACAATAGCTCAATAGCCAAGAACCTAAATATACCTTTGTCTGATGTACTATCTGCTTGGAAATTCTGGGAAGAAAAAAAGATTATAAAAATACATGATAATGGAGAATATGATAATTTTAATTATTCAATAGAATTTTTAGATTTAAAAAATTTCTATATCGAAAATATATTAGGTAATAATTCATCTGTAAAATCTAATACAGATAAAGTTGTATCTACTTCTGAAAATCCAAGTATTAGAAAGATGTTCAATTCTATAAATAAAATAGTTGGTCGATATCTTGACCCAAGTGAAAAAATAAGTATTATGGATATAATGAATAAATACAACATGGGCCCTGATATGATACTTTGTGCTTATGAATATGTTAAAGATAAAACTGGTACATCTAAACCAGTTAAATACATCGAAGGCATTATTAGAAACTGGTATGATTCAAATTTATATACCCCAAAAGATGTTGAAGACAGCTTCTTGATTAGAAGTGAACGATATATTTTATATAAAACTATTTTCAATGAATTGGGATTTTCAAGACAAGCAACGAAATCAGAAAAAGAACTCATGGATGCTTGGTTTGATAAATTTGACATGGATATGGACTTAATAGTAAATGCATGTTCTAAATCTAAGAATATACCAAACCCAAGTATATCTTATATAAATGGAATAATTAAAAATTGGCACGAAAAAAATATAAAAAATTTAAATGATTTAAAGCAAAAAGAGGAAGAACGTATAGTTAAGGAGAATATTAATAAGAAGCAGATTAATACTACTCAAAACAACAATACTTACAAGAAAACTAAGTTTCATAATTTCAACGAAACATTTACTCAATATACATCTGATGAACTCGATGAAATTATTAAAAAAAGTCAAAAAGAAAAGTTTAAGTAGGTGATTAAATGAATGAAGATAAAATAAGAAAAATACTGGCTAAATATGCCAATAAAAGAGATAAAAATGAGCTACTATTGGAACATAGAAAAAATGAGGTCTATAATAGAATTCCTGAGATAAAATCTATAGATGATGATATTTCTAAAATAGGTCTTAACTTAGCTAAAACAGTTCTTTTAAATCCTAAATCTAAAGATGAAATTGTAAATGAGTCTAAGAAAACTATAGAATCTTTAAAATTGAGAAAAGAAGAACTTTTAGTTAAAAACAGCATATCTCTTGATTACTTAGAAATAAAGTTTCAATGTGACTCTTGTAAAGACAAAGGATTTTTACCTAATGGTGAAAAATGTTCTTGTCTAAAACAAGAAATTGTAAATGAGGCTTATAAAATGTCTAATTTAGATAGAATTTTAAGTCAGGAAAATTTTTCGAATTTTAACTTGAATATATTTTCTCCTAAGAAGAGTCCTGATGGAGAAATATCTCCAAGAGAAAATATGTTAAATAATCTAAGTATCTGCGAAAATTTTGTTCATGACTTTAAGGTAGATAATAGTGAAAACTTATTGTTTTATGGTTCTACTGGACTAGGTAAAACATATATGTGTAACTGTATTGCAAAAGAATTGTTAGACAAAGGTAATGTTGTAATTTATCAAACATCTTTTAGAATTTTAGATATTCTTGAAGACTATAAATTTAGAAGAGACCCAAACAATCAAATAAGTGAAGAAAATTATAAAAACTTGTTTGATTGTGATTTATTAATAATAGATGACCTTGGTACTGAACTTAATAATTCTTTTACTAGTGGAGAAATTTTCAATATTGTAAACACAAGACTTGTTGCTGGTAAAAAGATTATTATATCAACCAACTTAACACCATCTCAAATAGGAAATACTTATACTCAAAGAATTCTATCTAGGATTTTAGATAAGTTTAGAATTTTAGAATTTACTGGAGATGATTTGAGATGGGAGAGATTTAAATAAAGTAGCCCTTAAAAAACATTTTTTTATTTTTAAATAGAGAGGTAAGAACATACTTGCTTCTCTGTTTAAAACTTATACTATATAATCACATTATCCATTCAGTTTTTCTAATTATATTCCTAATATACCTTTTAATATACTAATCATTTATCTAGTTTGTAATTTTATATATATTAATATCATTCTTAATATATTGCATTATTTAAATTTATTATAGTACATTTATAGACTCTGTTTCTAAATATATGATATTGTATAATATTTAAAAATTTAATTATAATTAATTTTTGACGCAATTAAAAAAAAGATACCTAAAAGTATCCTGTAACATAGAAAATTATATTAATTTACATGTATGTATTTTGTGGAGCTGGTGATAGGAATCGAACCTACAACCTGCTGATTACAAGTCAGCTGCTCTACCGTTGAGCCACACCAGCATATATAGTATTTTTCATCTAAAAACTGGTGGGACTAACAGGGCTCGAACCTGTGACCCCCTGCTTGTAAGGCAGGTGCTCTCCCAGCTGAGCTATAGTCCCATATTGGTGACTCGTAGGGGAATTGAACCCCTGTTACCGCCGTGAAAGGGCGGTGTCTTAACCTCTTGACCAACGAGCCATGATTTGGTGATCTATCCGCGACTCGAACGCGGGACACCCTGATTAAAAGTCAGGTGCTCTACCGACTGAGCTAATAGACCACATTTTTTCGACTTTTTTCGTCGTTTCTTTCACTCACAAGTTATATTATAACTGCTGTATAACTTTTAGTCAACAGTTTTTTTTATTTTTTTTAGTACATAATTAAAATAATCCTGAATCATTGATTTTCAACAAAATCATCTAAATAAGACATCTAATTCAAGGGTATAAATTCGACCTTAATTTTATTAAAATATACATAAATAATTTTAACTCAATATAAAAGAGCATCTCTAATAATTGTAAATATTATCTTGAGATACTCTTTTTTTTAATCATTTATAATTTAAATCACTTACTTAAGATACTAAGCAAATATGTTTTTTCTTATTATAGTTTGAGCTCTATTAGGCCCAACAGAAACCATATCTACACTTACTCCAATCAACTCTTCTATTTTAGCAATATATTTCTTTGCATTTTCTGGAAGGTCATCAAAATTGTCTACTTGAGTTATATCTTCATTCCATCCATCTAATTCTTCATATATAGGTTCACATTTTGCTAAATCATCTAAAGAAGCTGGGAAATCTGTTATTATTTTATCGTCCATTTTATAAGATGTACAAACTTTAATTTTGTCAAATCCAGTTAACACATCTAATAACATAAATGAAATACTAGTTAATCCATTAACTCTAGCTGCATATTTTACTATAACAGCATCAAACCACCCGCATCTTCTTGGTCTACCAGTAGTTACTCCAAATTCATGCCCTTGTTCTCTTATCTTATCACCAGTTTCATTTATTTGTTCTGTAACAAATGGACCTTCTCCAACTCTTGTAGTATAAGCTTTTACTATACCAACAACATCCTTTATCATATTTGGTCCTATACCTGCACCAATAGCAAATCCTCCAGATATTGGATGAGAAGATGTAACAAATGGATAAGTTCCTAAGTCTAAGTCTAATAAAGTACCTTGCGCTCCTTCAAATAACACTTTTTTACCTGCTTTTACCGCGTCATATACAATAACTGATGTATCTGCTACATATTTTTTTATTTGTTCTGCGTACCCAATATATTCATTATATATAGCTTCAAAATCAAATAATTCTTCTTTTCCATATATGTTTCTAACTAATTTGTTTTTAGCTTCTATCTGAGCCTTTAATTTTATGGCAAATTTATCTTTATCCATTAAATCACATATTCTGATTCCAGATCTCTCTGTCTTATCCATATAGCAAGGTCCAATACCTTTTTTTGTCGTACCTATCTTTAAATCGCCTCTAGCTTCTTCTGATAATGCATCTAGCTCTTTATGGTATGGGAATATAACATGAGCTCTATCGCTAATTTTTATGTTTTCTGTATTTATATTATCTGCTTTAAACATTTCTAATTCTTCTAAGAATCCTTTAGGGTCAAATACTATTCCATTTCCGATTATGTTCACTGTCTTTGGATTTAAAACTCCAGATGGAATTAAGTGTAATGCATATTTTTTACCTTCAACAACTAATGTATGACCTGCATTATTTCCACCTTGTCCTCTTACTACTACATCTGCTTGAGTAGCAAGATAATCGATAACTTTACCTTTACCTTCATCTCCCCATTGAGAACCAACAATTGCAACTGTTTTCATGTAATTCACCTCTATATTTTATATACTCTCGAACGCTTTACTTATTTATTCTATCAAATATTCGTATTTTTTTCAACTTTTTTAATGTTCTCCAATATTTAACAGATACTCTTCTATTTTTGAAAAGTCATCTATTTTTTTAATTTCTGTGCTATTTTTTATAACTTTTTCTATAAACTTGTCCACGTCTAAAAGTTTTTCTAATTTACATACATTAATTATATTTCCAAAGTTTGTATTAGTCATGTTTATATGATATTGATTGTCCACAATACTAGCATAAACAACAATTGATTCTTTTAAATTATTATCAACTATCCTAAATAAGTTTATTTCATCAAGTACTTTAATTATATTGGGATATATACATTTTAAGCTTATTTTTTCCATATTATTCCTCCTGATAATTAATACTTATACACAGATAAAGCAAGCTAAAAGCTTGCTTTATCTACTTATTCACACTTATCAACAGGCTATCTGTGGATAGTGTGGATAATTTTTTAGCTAAATTTCAAGGTTTAGACATATTTAGTGACATGTATCCACATTTTTCCTGTAGAAAGAAAGGATGTTCTGTGGATATTAGTTAAATTATAGGTCTCTCAACTTATCCCCAAATCTTTGAACCTCACCAAGCCAAACTAGTTCCACAGAACCAGTTTCACCATGTCTATTTTTTGCTATTATTATTTCTCCTATATTTTTACTCTCAGAATCAGCATGATAGTATTCATCTCTATACAAAAACATAACTATATCTGCATCCTGCTCAATTGCTCCAGATTCTCTTAAATCAGATAACATAGGTCTATGGTCTGCTCTTTGCTCTGGGGCACGTGATAACTGAGATAATGCTACTACAGGACAATTTAATTCTTTTGCTAATACTTTTAATGACCTTGATATTTTAGATATTTCTTGTTGTCTACTTTCATTATTACCTTCACCTTCCATAAGTTGAAGATAATCTATAAGCACTAAATCTAGACCTTTTTCTATCTTTAACTTTCTGCACTTTGACCTTAATTCTGATATTTTTATTCCAGGAGTATCATCTATGTGTATTTTTGCATCTGACAGTACTGCCATTGCATCTATAATCCTAGGCCAATCATTATCATTAAGTGTTCCAGTCTTTATCTTTTTCAATTCTACACTAGATTGCGAAGATAGCATACGTTGTACTAACTGTTCTTTTGACATCTCTAAACTAAACACAGCTACAGAAGCATCTCCTTTTAAAGCTGCATTTTGTACTAAATTTAAAGAAAAGGCCGTTTTACCCATTGCAGGTCTTGCCGCAACTAATATTAAATCTGTTCTTTGAAGACCATTTATTTTTTTATTTAAATCTTTAAAACCAGTAGTTATACCAGTTACATCGCTTTTATTTGTATATAATTTTTCTATCATATCATAGGCATCCATCAAAACTAAGTTTATAGATTTAAAATCGTCACTAGTTTTTTCCTGTGATATATCAAATATTCTCTTTTCAGCTTGTTCCAAAACATCTTCAATTTTCGTTGCTCCACTATATCCTAGATTTATTATTTCATTAGATGCTTTTATAAGCTTTCTAAGTACAGACTTTTCTTTTACTATATCAGCATAGTATTTTACATTTGAAGTTGTTGGCACTATTGTAGAAAGACTTGTAATATAACTGATTCCTCCAATATCATTAAGATGCCCTTGTTTTCTTAGCTCTTCTGTCAATGTTATTAAGTCTATAGGCTCACCTTTATTGCTTAAAGTTATCATACATTCATATATTATTTTGTGAGCCTCTTTATAGAAGTCACCAGGCCTTATAGTTTCTGTAACTGTTATTATAGCATCTTTGTCTAGCAGTATAGAACCTAATATTGACTGCTCTGATTCTACACTGTGAGGAGGAATTCTCGTCATGTCTTCCATCTTTATCACCTCTAGTTATTACTGTTTTTCTTTTACATCTACTCTTATTTTAGTAGTTACTTTTTGATGTATTTTTATTTCTACAAATGTTGAACCTAAAGTTCTTATTGGTTCATCTAATAAAATCTTTCTTTTGTCTACATCTATATCTTTTTGTTTCTTCAATTGCTCAGCTATCTCTTTGGCTGTTATTGAACCAAATAATCTTCCACCTTCACCTGATTTTGAATATATTTCTATATTAATTTCTTCCATTTGTTTTCCTAGTAAAACAGCTTCTTCATATTCTTTTTGAGCTTTTATTTCTTTAGATTTATTCTTTTCATTTAATTCCTTGATTGCTACACTATCTGCTTGCACAGCCATTTTCTTAGGAAATAAGAAATTTCTTGCATATCCATCACTTACTTCTTTCATTTCCCCCTTTTTACCAGTTCCTTTTACATCTTTTAATAATATAACTTTCATCTATTCTTCCTCCTCTAAATACTCCTCTATTATTTTATTTACTATCTTGTAAGCTTCTTTTAGAGAAACATTTTTTAACTGTGCACCAGCTATATCTATATGTCCCCCGCCTCCTAATTTTTCCATAAGTACATGTACATTTATTTGCCCCAAAGACCTTGCACTTATAAATATAGTATCATCTTTTTCTCCTAATACAAAGGAGGCTTCTACTTCTTTTATATTTAATAGCTCATCAGCAGTTTGAGCTATTATGACGTTTATACTATCTATTTCTGTACTTGAATATGCTAGACATATTCTATTATTAATTATCTTTGTACTTTGAATTATTTCAGCCTTTATTATAAAATCTTTTACATCAGAATTGAAAAACTTCTTGACTTCTATTGTATCTGCTCCAACTTTTCTAAGGTAAGAAGCAGCTTCAAATGTCCTCACACCTGTTTTAAATGCAAAGTTTTTAGTATCTAAGCTTATTCCTGCTAAAAGACCTTCAGCTGTAAGTTTATTGATTGTTACCTCTTCATCCATATACTGAACTAATTCTGTAACCATTTCACATGTTGAAGATACATATATTTCATGGAATAAAAGCACTGCATCATTTATAAACTCTACACCTCTTCTATGATGGTCTATTACTACTACCTTCTCTGATAACTTTAAGAGTTCTTCACATTCAGTATAATTAGGTCTATGAGTATCAACTACAACAACTAGTGTATTTTTAGTACAGTTATCAATAGCCTCCTCTTTTCCAATAAACAACTTCTTATAATAATTACTTTCATTTATTTTGTTTATAAATATCTCTATAGATTCATTTACAGATTGTAAAACTATATTTGCTGTCTTATTGCAAGATTTACATATATCATAAACCCCAACTGCGGCTCCCATAGCGTCCATGTCAGGATATTTATGACCCATTATATAAACATGATCGCTTTCTTGTATAACCTCTCTCAGAGCATGACCTATAAGTCTAGATTTTACTTTTGTTTTCTTTTCTACAGCCTTAGACTTTCCACCATAAAATACAAACTTATCTTTTGTCTTTACAACAGCTTGGTCTCCTCCTCTACCAAGTGCTAAATCAAGAGCACCTGTAGCAAGTTTTAGGTTCTCATTTAATGTATCTCCATCTATACCAATTCCTATACTTATTGTAACAGGAAGATTATTTCCATAATCAATATGTCTTATTGTATCTAAAATAGAAAACTTCTCAGCTTCCAATTTTTTTAACTCTTTTTTATGCATTACCAAGAAGAATTTATCTTTTGAAGTCCTTCTCAAAGCACCATTTGAATTTAATTCTAAAGCAGAAAGTATTTTTTCTACTTCAACATTAATTAAAGCTCTCTTATCTTCTGCTGCACTTTTTAATACTTCATCATATCCATCTACTTGTATTAACATCATTGCATCTTTTTCATCATCATAATCTTGTTTTACTTGTAAATATTCTGTCTTATCTATCCAGTATAATATCATTAAATATTTAGGATTTTTTTCTTGATCATTTTTTATAACATTATAAACTATTGTATATTCTCTATCCTTATAGTTTATTTCAGTGTACATCTCTTTATTTTCATTTAATACTTTTCTTAAATTAAGATTTTTAACTATATCTTCTATATTTTTATCAAGTAAATCTTTTTGACCAATCATATCATAAAACTTTCCATTATACCATGATATATTTCCATCAAATTCTAGAATACATAGTGGTATTGGAAGATTTATTATAGCTTTCTTAGTTGTTTCATCTATATCTAAAGATAAATTTTGAATATACTCTGTCCATTCATGACGTCTAATATTAGTTGTTCTCCAATTGTGAAAAACCATATATGCAAAAATACAGAAAAATAAACACCCTACATACAAGTTGTAATAAAGCAAAATTATACTAGAAATACCAATAATAATTATATATAAATTTATTTCTGGCATATTTAATTTAAAGGTTTGTTTATTACTCATTTCTATCCTCCTAAGTGGATTTATAACTTCTCACCTTTCTAAAGTCAATTATACTATCTACCATACCAACAAAAGATATTCCCATAAATCCAAATAAACATAAAATTATCCCTGAAAGAAACATAATTTTATTTGGCCCTTGTCTTATCCATTTCTTTAAATAATAAATACAAACTGCTATTCCTTGAATTACAAACATTAAGTTAAAAACTAGCTGTAAATTAGTCATTATTAATTCTGTATATAATTTTGAGCCAATAATTTCAATAAATAAGACTAATAAATAAAGTAAAAAAGTTGTGACTATAGCATTTCCTGGTAAATAAAAGTCAGCAAATTTAGGAAATCTTATATTCAAATTTGTAATCCTTTTGATAAAGAATACGCTTAAATAATATGTTACAAATGCTGATAATAAACCTTGTAAGAATAACATCATTGGTAGCATATTTGTAAAATAACTTACAATTTCATCTGGCTTCATTTTATCAAATACTTTAAGCTCAGTTGCAGAAAAACTATTTTTTTGAATATTTACAATTTCTGTTATCATTTTAGAAACTTCATCTAATAAATTTACATTTAAAAATGTCTTCAATACAAAGAAATACACAACCATTGCAAGCACAAATATTATTGTTCCTCCATATATTGGTTCAAATTTATTACTATCTTCTTGCTCAAAACTTCTCTTTAGCATCTTTCCTATTGCTATGCCTGGCAAAGAATACATTATACATATATTTAATGCATACGAAATGTCTGCAAATAAAACTAGCACACAAAATGTAATCAAAATAGATAAAAAAGAATACTTTTTATCAGTGATGGCACCTATAATTACATATGGGACAGCTGCTAATATGCTAAACATTCCTAGCATTGGAATATAGGCTATTACTAAAGCAATTATTATAGCTAAAACTATTATAGACATGGCTTTAGATAGTCTAATTTTATTATTCAATTTAATATCACTCCCTATTATCCATATGTTTTTTTAAGTTAGATAAATCTCCATACCATCTTTCAACACTATGGTCTTCCTCTATACCAATTTTTATTTTTTCCTTGACTTTATAATCTACGTCTCTAAAACTAATTCCTAATCTCTTTGCTAAGAGATATGTTATCATTATTATATTTGCTAGAGTATCTTGAATTGCCTCATCTAAAGGTTTTACCCCTTTAAATAATAAGTTAAACAAATCACTTACACTCATTAATATTTCTGTTTTCATCCACTCTATTATCTTTATGTTTCTTGTTATCTCAGAACCTTTATCTATTTTCACGTTTGCAACCCTCCTTAATATATAATATTATATCATAAATAATAATATATTTAAGTATATAAACAAAAAAACGAGCGTTATAGCTCGTCTCATTTACTTATATAAATATCTATAATAAAAAATGAGCACAAGGCTCATTTTTTAATCTAATGTATATGGTAAAAGTGCTATATTTCTTGATCTTTTTATAGCAACTGTTAATTCTCTTTGATGCTTAGCACAAGTTCCAGATATTCTTCTTGGTAATATCTTTCCTCTTTCAGTTATATACTTTTGTAATCTCTGAGTACTTTTGTAATCTATTTTAGCGTTTTTGTCAGCACAAAATTGACAAACTCTTTTTTTCTTACGTCTTTTTTTATTCATCATGACTTTTTTCCCTCCTTTTTAAAATGGTATATCGTCATCATCTATAGCTTGGAAACCTTGTGGGTCTAACCCTTGAGGTTCAAAGCTTGGCTCAAAAGCTGGAGCACTCTCTTTATATGAATTTTCCGATTTATTCTTGCTATCTAAAGCTTGTACCGATCTAGTACTTACTTTTGTAAAAGTTCTTTTTTCGCCTGATTGTGTCTGATAATTGTCTACTCTTATCGATCCTTGAAGTGCAACTAATCTACCTTTAGTTATGTAGTTGGCACAAAATTCAGCGGATTTACCCATTACTTCAACAGGTATAAAATCAGTTTCTTTAGATCCATCTTTTTTTACATAGTCTCTATCAATGGCTATTGTAAATGATGCCACTGGTGTTCCTGTACCTGGGATGTATCTTAATTCAGGGTCTTTAGTTAACCTTCCCACTAATACAACTTGATTCATAAAAACACCACCTATTTTTTATAATAAAACTAGTTGTTAAGCAACAACTATCATGTGTCTTATTACGTTTTCATTTATCTTTAAGTTTCTGTCTATTTCTTTAGGAACGTCTACTGCTGATTTGAAGTTAACTAACACATAGAAACCTTCTGTAAACTTAGCTATTGGATAAGCTAATTTTTTAGTTCCCCAAGTATCAACTTTAACTATTTCTCCTTCAGTTGCAACAACTTCCTTAACTTTGTTTAGTACAGCTTCTCTTGTTTCTTCATCAGAGTTTGGCTTTACTACATAAACTAATTCATAATTTCTCACTATAATTCACCTCCCTTTGGACTTAACGGCTCTACACTCTTAGAGCAGAGAAATGAGACTAAAATCTCATACCTACACATTTTATCATTTTTTCTTATTTATGTCAATTTAAATTTTGGACAAATTTTAATATTTAATATAAGGTGAAATATATTTTTTAAATTAACAAGGGATGGCTATTGCCATCCCTTATAATATATCTTAAGTTATTATTTTTAATTAAGCTTCAACACCCATAGCTTCTTTTAAAACTGATGCTATGTTTTTGATACCTTCTATTATTTTTTCTTCTGGCATATTTGAATAGTTAAGTCTGAAAGTATTTTCTCTACCACCATTAGGGAAGAATCCTCCTCCAGCAACATAAGCAACATTCTTTTCTAAGCATTTTGGCATTAATTCTTTAGCATTTAAATTACTTGGAAGCTCTACCCATGTAAATAATCCACCTTCTGGATGAGTAAATACTAATCCTTCTGGGAATTCTTCTTCCATAGTCTTAAGCATAACATCTCTACGTTTGATATAAACAGCTTTTATTTTATCAACGTGTTCATCTAAGTCATACATATCCATAAATTTACTTACTTCCATTTGAGATATAGTTGATGCTTGTAAGTCTGCACCTTGTTTTGCAAAGTTAAATTTAGATAGTATTTCTGGAGAAGCACAAGTCCATCCTAATCTGTATCCTGGGCAGAATATTTTAGAGAAAGTTCCTAAGAATATTACTAATCCTTTTGTATCCATTGATTTTAAAGATGGTAAAGATTCTCCCTCAAATCTTAAATCTCCATATGGATTATCTTCTATTACTGGTATTTCATATTTATTTACTATTTCCATGAATTTTTTACGTCTTTCAAGTGGCCAAGTTCTTCCTGTTGGATTTTGGAAATCAGGTATTACATAAATCATTTTTATTCTATCAGTTGTTTCTAGTATTTTTTCTAGTTCTTCCATTATCATTCCATTAGAATCTGTTGGAACATCTATGAATTTAGGTTGGTAAGATTTAAATGCATTTATAGCTCCTATGTAAGATGGGCTTTCACATAAAATTACATCACCTTCATCAATAAATACTTTTCCTGCAAAATCTAGACCTTGTTGAGAACCACTTGTAACTAATATATCATCTTTATCTACATTAGTTTTGTTTTTGTCATTCATTCTAGCTGCTATTTTTTCTCTTAATGGTTCATATCCTTCTGTTGTAGTATATTGCATAGCTGATCTTCCATTTTCTTCAAGCACTGCAACTGATACTTTTTTCATTTCTTCAACTGGAAATAATTCTGGAGCAGGCATTCCACCCGCAAAAGATATTATTTGTGGTTGTTGAGTAAGTTTTAAAAGCTCACGTATTTCAGATCCTTGTAAACCTTCCATTCTTTTTGCATATTTAACTGCCATAATTAAAGCACCCCCATGAAAATGTTTTCTTCAATTTCTATTATACCAAAAATTTGGATATTAATATACGGTATTTGACATTTTTTAAATGTTAAATTTATATCATTTTTTTATTAGCTTTTTTACTCTCTTTTCTAATGTCTCTCTATCAAGCATTATTAGCCTTGAACATTTCGTACATTTTATCTTTATATCCATTCCAGTTCTTACGATTTCAAACTCTTTACATCCACATGCATGTTGTTTTTTCAATTCAACAATATCCCCTATTTTTAAATCCATTGGCATAAATAATTAGCCTCCTAATCTAACTTCTTTGCTTCCCTTGAGCCATCCTCTAATTTACTTATACAGTAAATTCCCTTTATATCTACATTATTTTCAACTAAAATTGTCTTTATTTTTTTCATATCTTCAAAAGAAAATTTAATTGATATTCCACAGCTTGCTGTTATTTCTCTTGGTGTTGGAAGAGCCATTACTTTTAAACCATTTTCATCAAATAGCTTTTCTGACCTTATTGCATGATGTGTAGAATTAAATGATACTATATACATTTGATTCATTGCTTAATCCTTTCTGACTATCTACTTTTCTTTAGTTTAATATTTCCTATTAACTTTATATTGTTAAACAAACATACATTATATAGAAATAGTATTTGATGCATTTTTTAATGTTTCAACTATAGTGTACATATTTGTAACTGAACCAACTTGTAATTTTTCTTTTAAATTATAGTAATCTAAACAGGTTCCACAAGATAAAATTTCTACCCCTGCATCTTCAAGTATTTTAAGATTTTCTATAGTTGCTTCATTTTCAGCACTTAATTTTACTCCTCCATTAACTAAAAGTATATGTTTAGGATATGGCTTTGATTCTGTTAAAGTATATATAAAACCTTTTATTAATACTTGTCCTAATTCATCATTTCCCAATCCCATCTTATCTGAAGATATAAATACACATGTATCTTCTAGTTCGCTTTCTTCTTTTTGAACTACAACATTATTACCTTTTTTAATTTCTATAGAAATTAAGTTTTCTTTTTCATCAACAATCCTTGCTTCACAATTTAAAGATTTAGCAAGCTTTAATATATTTTCTTTTGCTGTTTCATTGTCAACTGTTGTAACTACAATGCCTTCTTCTATATTATCTAATTCTTTTTTTGTATTTATAACTGGTTTAGGACAAGCAAGCCCTCTAGCATCTATTTTTATACTCATTGTTTGATTCATCTCCTTAAAATTATTCATACAATTTATATTTTATCATAGATATTATCTTGCTTGTTATAGATTGTTTCTATACTATTATAGGTTTATTATACTTACATTATCTCTAAATTTTTATACATAAATACTCCCTTTTGGTAGTACTCTAATTCTTTCTCTTTTGATATGCTTGAATATAATTGACCTAAGTCTATGTACAAGTTTGCTAATATCTTATTATTACCTAAGTCTGATACTATTTTTATACATTTAATTAAATACTCAATAGCAAGAGTAATTTCATTTTGATTCTTATACATATTAGAATAGAATTTTAATGCCTTATACTCATTAAACTTATTTTTATTTTTTATTGATGATGCTAAAGCTATTTTACAATATTTTCTAGCTAAATCATAATCTTCTTTATCTATGTACGCTTCTATTATCTTGAATAAACCTGACATCATATATTCGTCTTCATCATTTTTCTTTATGTTGTACACTTTTTGAGAATATTCAAGAACTCTATCTGTCTCACCTATTTTTCTATAAACATCACAAATTGTTAAGTATACATTTGCTATTCCAGTTTTATTATCTTCATTTTCAAGTATTTTTAGTGCTTTTTTAAAATACTCTTTTGATTCCTCATATTTTCCAATCTCAAGCATGTTGTTTGCTTTTAACACCAAAATATCGACATCTTCTTTTCTATCATTTTTATTATCTATTTCATTTATTTTATCTATGTACTTTAATGACATATTTGGATTATCTAATTTTATATAACAATATGCCATCTTACTATATAATTCCTTATATACGTTAATATCCTCAAACTTATTCTCTGACAAAATTTCCTCTGCAAAATTAAAGTGACTTATCGCACCTTTATAAAAGTCTTCTTGCATATATATCTTTCCTATGTTTAAATAGCACTTTAGTATGTTTTCACTATCATTGTTTTTTATAAAGAAAAATAAAGCCTTTTCAAAGTTTTCTATAGCATTATTGTAATTAGATTTTTTTAAGTTAATGTTAGCCATAAGAAAATTGCATCTGCCATAGTTCTCCATTAAATCGTATCTCTTACATATATCTAAAACTTCTTTTATTTGGTCCTCAGCCTTGTTTAACTCATTCTCTTTTATATAAATTTCACTTTGCAGTATTAAATTATCTGTTATCTTTTTTGACTGCATTTCTTTTGTTTCTAATAAATATTCCACGCTTACATCTAACTTATCACCTAGATATTCCAACAGTTCATAACTAGTATGAGATTTATCTCTCTCTATATGGCTTATTTGTGCTGCTGTTATTCTATCTCCAGCTAACTCTTTTAATGTCATATTTTTTTCTTTTCTTAATTTCTTAATCTTTTCTCCTAAGCTCAAAATTTCCATACTATTCCCACCTTTTGAAGACATTTTTTTATAATATAATTATAACTTATATTTATTTTAAAAACACTACTTTTATTTTACAATATTTTCTCTATACATTAAATGATTTCCCATAAAAATGACTAATATTTAGTTTATTTTGTATTTAATTAACTTAAATAAATCATTTTTTAAATTTGTTACTATTTTGTATTCATATATTCAGTCATAACGATTATAATTATATATAAGAATAGTATCTTGAGAGGAGTAATTTTTATGAAAAACAAGAAAATAATGTTAGTGTTAAGTATATTATCTATATCTATATTGGCAGTTGGATGTAGCAATGCTCAAAATGAAGCAACTAAAAAAGAAACTAAAAATAATACAAATGTTGAGCAACCAAAGGAAGAAAACAATAAAGAAAATAATGATGAAAAAGAAGTTCCTAATAAAAAGTCTACATCAGCTCCAAAGGAAGAAAAAAAGACGGAGTCTGCTGTTATTTATTCTTTTGATGTAGACAAAACAGATTTAATTGAGAATAAGGTTGATTTAGAAAAAATTGATGAAAACACTTTATTTGCTGAGCTACAAAAGCTTAAAGTAATTCCAGAATCTGCAAAACTAAATTCATTTACTACAAAAGATATTGATGGTGTAAAAACTGGTATATTAGATGTTAACTCTGATTTTACAAAATCAAACTTAGGTAGTGATGCAGAAACTTTAATGCTTGATTCAGTTGCACGTACTTACATAAAAAACATGAATGTTGAACAAATAAAGCTTACTGTTGATGGCGCTAACTATGAAAGTGGTCATATAGTTCTTGAAGATGGAGATTATTTAAAGTAAGTTTTTAAATTATATTAAGCTACAAAAATAGTGTCAACTATCTATAAAGTTGACACTATTTTTATGTTGTAATTTATACTATTTATTTTTTGAAATTTTCTTCAAGGCATCTATTGCTTTATCTATCTCATCTTTCGTATTAAAATATCCTATACTGAATCTTACCGCACCTTGTTTTAACGTACCTAAAGTAGTATGAGCTAATGGAGAACAATGTATTCCTGATCTAGTTGCTATATTATATTCACTATCTAATAAGAAAGTAACCTCTCCAGAATCCATGTTTCCTATATTTATAGCTATTACTGAGGCTCTTTTTTTACTGTCTTTTGGTCCATATATCTTTATATCTGATACTTCTTCTAACTTATTTAGCATATATTGACATAATTCTTCTTCATGTTGTCTTATATTGTTGATTCCTCTTTCAAATATAAATAATACACCTTGGTTAAGCCCTGCTATACCTGGAGTATTATGAGTTCCTGACTCGTATTTATCTGGGAACAGTTCTGGTTGAACCATTTCTTCTGATTTACTACCTGTCCCACCCTCTTTTAATATATTCAAATTTAGGCCTTCTCTTACATATAAGATACCTGTTCCTTGAGGTCCAAATAAGCATTTATGACCTGGCATAGCCAACATATCTATATTACATTTCTTCACATCTATATCATAAACACCTGCTGTTTGTGATGCATCTACCAAGAATATTATATTATGTTTCTTAGCTATTTCTCCAACTTTTTTTATATCTATTAATGTTCCACATACATTAGATGCATGTGTAGTTACAATCAGCTTAGTGTTATCCTTTATTGATTTTTCTAACTCTTCATAATCTAAAAAACCTTCATCATCACATTTTACTACAGTATTTTCAACCCCTTTTTTCTCAAGAGCTTTTATAGGTCTTATTACTGAATTATGTTCCATAGATGTTGTTATTACATGATCTCCTTTTTGTAATACACCTTTTATTGCTAAATTCAAAGAGTCTGTTGCATTAGACGTAAATACTATATTCATAGGATTACTTACATTAAATAACTTAGCTATATTTTCTCTTGTATCATAAATTTCTCTAGCAGCTCGCATAGCAAGCTTATGCCCTGCTCTTCCTGGATTTGCACAATAGTTTTTCATACAATCTAAAACAGCATCATAAACTCTTTCTGGTTTTGGATATGTAGTTGCAGCATTGTCTAGATAAATCATATTCATCGTCCTCTCTATTTTATATTTGTGTGTTATTCAAGAAGCATTGATACAATACTGTTTAAATCATCATCATTATAGTATTCTATCTCTATTTTACCTTTTTTCTTACCTTTGGAAATATTTACTTTAGTTCCAAAAATATTTCTAAGTTTATCTTCTACATCTAAAATAAATACATCTTTAGGCTTAGACTTCTTTGGCATATCTTCTTCTTTATTTTCAGATATTTTTTTTGCAATATTTTCAACTTCTCTTACAGAAAGTTCTTCCTCTTCTATCTTTTTTGCAATTTGTAGTTGTAATTTTTTATCTACAATCCTTAATAGAGCCTTTCCATGACCTGCTGTGATTTTACCACTATCTATCATGTCTATAACATCTTGTCCTAGATTTAAAAGTCTCAAAGTGTTAGTTATATGAGGTCTACTTTTACCGACAGCTTCTGATATTTCTTCTTGAGTTACATTATAATGCTCAATTAAACTTTTATATGCTAGTGCTTCTTCTATTGAATTTAAATCTTCTCTCTGTAAGTTTTCAATTAAAGCTATCTCCATTATGTCTTTCATCTCTATATCTTTAATTATAGCAGGTATTTGACTTTTATTTGCAAGTTTTGATGCTCTAAATCTTCTTTCACCAGCTATTATCATGTACTTATTGTTTTCATCTCTTTTAACTACTATTGGTTGTAGTACACCATAATTTTTTATAGACTCAGATAATACTTTTATTTTTTCTTCATCAAATTGCTTTCTTGGCTGAACTTCGTTTGGATATATTTTGTCTATATCTATATTAACTATTTCTTTATCTGAAGTTTCTCCTTTAATTTCTGGTATCAATGCACTAAGACCTCGACCCAATCTATTACTTCTTTTAGACTTATTCTCCATACTACCACTCCTCCTCTTCTAAATCTATAAATTCTTCTGCTAGTTCCAAATAAGCTACAGACCCCCTACATCTTTTATCATAATAAATTGCTGGTTTACCATGACTAGGAGCTTCTGCAAGTCTTACATTTCTTGGAATTAGAGTAGTGTATACACTACCTTTAAAGTACTTTTTAACTTCTTCAACAACTTGTATTGATAGATTGGCTCTTCCATCAAACATACTCAAAACAACACCTTGAATTTCTATATCTGTATTTAATCTTGATTTTACTAATTTTATAGTCTCCATTAATTGACTTACACCTTCTAAGGCATAATATTCACATTGTATAGGAATTAAAACACTATCTACAGCCGTTAGACAATTTATTGTAAGCATTCCAAGTGAAGGTGGGCAATCCAAAAATATATAGTCGTATTCATCCTTTACTACTTTTATGGAATTTTTTAAAATATACTCTCTATTATTTATAGATGCAAGCTCTATCTCTGCACCTGCTAGTTCCGTAGCTGATGGAACTACATCTACATTTTCAAACTCTGTTTTTATTATTGCTTCTTTAATATGCAAACCATCTAACATAATCTCATAGATTGTATTTTCTACTTCATTTTTATCAATACCATATCCACTAGTTGTATTTCCTTGAGGGTCCAAATCTAATACTAATATCTTTTTTCCTAAGGTTCCTAAACTGGCACTTAAATTTACATTTGTTGTAGTTTTTCCGACTCCGCCCTTTTGATTAAATATAGCTATAACTTTGCCCATGATGTTCCCCCCTTTAAGAATCAAATTAATTTTAAATATTGACTAGTTGCTTTTATAATTATAAATAATGTCTATAAATCAATTTATATTACAAGGCTTGTTTAAAAAAAAAGATTACTGGTAAGCAGTAATCTCTATTTTTTAGGGATTTTTACGACAACTTCCATATAATCTCCCTTATCTATTTCATTATACTTAGCATCAATTCCTGTATTTGATATAGCATCAAAGGCTTGCTTTATAGTATTTATGTAAATTCTTATACTCATAGCACCCTTTATATTCTGTTTTTTATCAGGCTCTTCTTGAATTTCAATTTCTTCTAGTATATCTTGTATCAGTTTTTCTGTTTTTTTAACAGTCAATTCATTCTTTATGACCTTTTCTAGTACACTTTTCATTAAATCTTCACTTGGTAATTTAAGGAATGCCCTAGCATGTCTTTCTGTTAAATTATTCTCTATTAGCTTCATTTTTATATCGTTTGGAAGCTTTAATATTCTAAGCTTGTTTGCTACAGTAGATTGATTTTTACCTAATTTTTCTGCTAATTGCTGTTGAGTAAAAGCATGCTCTTTTATTAAGTTTTCATAGCCAATTGCTTCTTCAATAAAATTTAAGTCTTCTCGTTGCAAATTTTCTAATAACGCTAGAACAGCAGAAGATTCATCGTTCATATTATTTATAATTGCTGGTACAGTTTTAAGCTCTGCTAACTTAGCTGCTCTTAATCTTCTTTCTCCAGCAATTAGTTCATATTTACCATCTTTTGCTCTAACTGTTATAGGTTGAATTATACCATATACCTTTATAGAATTGCTCAATTCCTCCAATGAAACTTGTGAAAATATTTTTCTTGGTTGGTATGGATTTGGAACTATATCTTCTATAGGTATCTCCATAACTCTTTTATCTTCCATAACATACCTCTCTTATTTTAGATATAAATATTTTTGTTCTCTATATGTACATACAATTTTATTTCTGCATCTACTTTAATAATTCCTTTATTTTTGTTTGTTTTGAGGCAACCTTAATTATTTCCTGAGAAATGATTAAGGTTGCCTACTAATTAATATCTTGATTATTTAATAGGATTTTTAGCTGGCTTACCAGCTTTTCTAGGGTATTTAACTGGTGTTTCATGTATCTTTTTAAAAACTAATATATTATGATTTAAATCTATTTCTGGTAATTCTACATCTATTTTTTCAACAAACTCTAATCCTAAAGTATCTATAGCCTTTTTTGATTCCTCTAATTCTAGATTAGCATTTGGACCTTTTAAACAAATAAAATATCCTCCTACTTTTATAAATGGTACACAAAATTCCATAAGAATTGGTAATCCAGCTACAGCTCTTGCTGTAGCAATATCATACTTTTCCCTGTACTTTTCATCTTTTCCAAAATCTTCAGCTCTTCCATGTATAAATTTAATACCCTCTAGTTCTAATGCTCTAGCAACTTCTTCTAGAAAGCTTATTCTTTTATTTAAAGAGTCCAATAAGGTTAACTCTAACTCCTCTAAACATATTTTTAGTGGTATACCTGGAAAACCAGCACCTGTACCAACATCTATTATGGACATACCATTTTTTATATATCCATTTTTTACAGCTGAAATAGAGTCTAAAAAATGTTTTATATATACTTCTTTTTCATCCTCTATTCCTGTAAGGTTCATTTTTTGATTCCAATCAACTAATATATCTCTATAAGTCTTAAATTTTTGTAACATATCATCATTTGTATCTATATTAAAATTTTTAATTCCATTTTCTAGAAGTTTTATATTATTCACTTTTTCCACCTCTAGTTCTTCTAACTTGTTCTAGGTGTATAAGTAATACTGATATATCAGCTGGAGAAACACCTGATATACGAGATGCTTGACCTATTGAAATAGGTTTTATGTCATCTAGTTTTTGTCTTGCTTCTAATCTAAGTCCTTCTATTGATGAATAATTTATTTTTTCATCTAATTTTTTATTCTCAAGCTTTTTAAATTGGTCTATCTGTTTTAATTGCTTGTCTATATAACCTTCATACTTAGTCATTATTACGCATTGTTCTTTAACTTCTCTTGAAACATCTTCACCAGCATCTTTTCCTATTTCTTCAAGCAATTCATAGGATACTTCTGGTCTTTTTAAAAACTCATACAGTGATATTCCAACTTTTATTGGCGTTGCACCTTTTTCTTCTAGTAAATTATTTACTTCCTTTGGTGTAACCCTTTCGCTCTTTAATCTTTCAAATTCTTTTTCAACAGCATCCTTTTTATTTATGAATCTTTCATATCTATCTTTTTTAACTAAGCCTAATTCATAACCCTTTTGAGTTAATCTCATATCCGCATTATCTTGTCTTAAATACAATCTATATTCTGCTCTTGATGTCATCATTCTATAAGGTTCATTAGTTCCTTTAGTAACAAGGTCATCTAATAATACACCTATATATGCTTCTGAACGATCTAATACAAAAGGTTCTTTTCCTTCTATCTTTCTAACAGCATTTATACCCGCCATAAGCCCTTGAGCTGCTGCTTCTTCATATCCAGAAGTTCCATTAAATTGCCCTGCACTAAATAAGTTTTCAACACCTTTTATTTCTAAACTTATTTTTAATTGTGTTGGGTCAACACAATCATATTCTATAGCATATGCAGGTCTCATTATCTTACAGTTTTCAAGCCCCTTTATAGTTTTATACATATCTAGTTGAACTTCAAAAGGTAAACTAGTTGATATCCCTTGAATATACATTTCTTTAGTATTCAAACCCTCTGGCTCTATAAACAATTGATGTGAAGTTTTATCACTAAATCTTACTACTTTATCTTCTATAGAAGGACAATATCTTGGCCCAGTACTTTCTATAACTCCACTATACATGGCAGACCTTTTTAAATTATCTAGTATAACTCTTTGAGTATCTTCAGTGGTTCTTGTTAAATAACAAGGTTCTTGCTCTTTCTCTATGTTTTCATTCATAAATGAGAAAGGAGTTACTTTTTCGTCACCTTCTTGTAGAGACATTACAGAGAAATCTATACTATCTCTATGGACTCTTGCTGGTGTTCCTGTTTTAAATCTTCTCATTCTAAGACCTAATTCAACTAAACTATCTGTAAGGTATTTTGCATATCCTAGTGCATTAGGACCTTCGTAAAATGCCACCTCACCCATATATATTTTTGAATTTAAATAAACTCCAGTAGCTAATATTACAGCTTTAGATTTAAATGAACATCCTAGCTTAGTTCCAACACCTATTACAACATTTCCTTCATGTAATATTTCTACAACTTCATCCATAGCTATATCGAGGTTTGGCTCATTTTCTAATGTTTTTTTCATTTCTTCATGGTATTTAAATTTATCTGCTTGGGCTCTCAAGGAATGAACTGCTGGTCCTTTAGCAGTATTTAACATTCTACTTTGTATATATGTCTTGTCTATATTTAGTCCCATTTGACCACCTAAAGCATCTATCTCTTTTACTAACTGACCTTTACCCGTTCCACCAATTGATGGATTACAAGGCATTAATGCAATAGAATCTAAAGACATTGTTATTATCAAAGTTTTATATCCCATTCTTGCAGTAGCTAAAGCAGCTTCACATCCCGCATGACCTGCCCCAACTACTATAACATCATATTTTCCTGCTTCAAACTTTATCATTTATAATTCCTTTCTTTTTAATATTAATGTTTCATGAGAAACACTATAAAATATCTATAATTTCTACAATAAAAAATGAAATTTATTACTTCTATATCTTCTTTCCTTTTGTATTTTACATCCTATTTTCCTATACAGAAGTTATGGAATATATTATCTAATAAATCTTCTGTTACTGTATCTCCATTAATATATCCAAGGTAGTCCCATATATTTTTTAAATCTACTTCTACAAAGTCAAATGGCATACTTTGTTCTAGAGCAATTAAAGCATCTGTTGCAGACTTATATGCCTTACCAAGTGCATCCTTATGTCTAGAATTAGTTACTATTAAACTAGAATTGTTTTTGATACTTCCTTTATATACCATAGACTCTATCTTATCTTGTAATGTTTCTATTCCTTCTTGCTGTAAAGCTGATATTCTTATTATACTATTATTTTCTACATATTTAAGTATTTTTTCTTCTTCAATCTCTTGTTTTAAGTCATTTTTATTTAATAGTACTATTGTTTGTTTATCTTTAAGCTTCTTTAATATTTCTACATCTTCTTCTGACAACTTTCTTGATGCATCTAAAACCATTATAATTAAATCAGCACTTGTAAATGATTCTTTAGATTTCTCAACGCCTATTTTTTCAACTATATCATCAGTATCTCTTATACCTGCTGTATCAACTATCTTAAGAGGTATACCTTTTATATTAACAAATTCCTCTATAACATCTCTAGTAGTTCCTGGTATGTCTGTAACTATAGCTCTATTTTCTCCCAAAATAGAGTTAAGCAGTGAAGATTTTCCTACATTTGGTTTCCCAACAATTACTGTTTTCAAGCCTTCTCTAAGTATTTTCCCACTTTCAGCTGTATCATATAATTTTTTAATTTCTTTTTTAAGTTCACCAGTTTTATCCTTAAGCGTTTGATATGTTATATGTTCAATATCTTCTTCAGGATAATCTATAGCAACTTCTACATGTGCCAGTATCTCAGTAACTTTATCTCTTAAGTCTCTTATCTTCTTTGATAGAGAACCCTCTAACTGGTTTTGAGCAACTTCATGAGCTA
The DNA here is from genome assembly GCA_020641055.1 of Clostridioides sp. ES-S-0010-02. Lineage (NCBI taxonomy): Bacteria > Bacillati > Bacillota > Clostridia > Peptostreptococcales > Peptostreptococcaceae > Clostridioides > Clostridioides sp. ES-S-0010-02. The sequence goes on along the minus strand of CP067345.1, from coordinate 157,198 downwards.
TATCAGTTTTTGCCTTTATAACATCTATTACTGCTTCTGCTTGAGATAAATCTATTCTTCCGTTTAAAAATGCTCTTTTAGTAAACTCCCCAGCTTCTGCCAATCTAACATCTTTAGATAATATTAGTTCTAAAATTTTCTTTACTGAAATAAATCCACCATGGCAATTTATTTCTATAACATCTTCTCCTGTATATGAATTGGGACCCTTCATATATGCCAATAATACTTCATCTATTGCATTTTCATTATCTACAATATTTCCATATATTAATGTTCTTTTATTATAATCTTTAATACTCTTTCCTGACATGGATTTAAAGATTTCTTCTGAAACTTTTAAAGCTTTTTCTCCACTTATTCTCAGTATACCTATACCACCTTCTCCAGGTGCTGTAGCTATAGCCGCTATTGTATCATCTATAAACAAATTTATCACCTCTTAATTTATAATTTTTACATATAGATTTATTTTTGACCAATTACAATGATTTAATAAGATTAAAAAATAAAACCCCCTAATGTTTAGGAGGTTGATTTTATCTTTTACACTCAATTACTAATCTTCTATATGGATCGGTTCCTTCACTATATGTAATTACATATTTGTCATTTTGAAGGGCTGAATGTATTATTCTTCTCTCATATGGATTCATATAATCTAATTTTTTAGTTTTTCTTGTTTTCGCTACTTCTCTAGCAACCTTATTAGCATATCTTATTAAAGATTCTTCTCTTTTTGACCTATAGTTTTCTATATCTACAAGTACTCTTGTATGAGAGTCTTTATTTATTTTATTAAGAGCTAATCCAGTTAAAAATTGAATAGAATCTAAAGTTTCCCCTCTTCTACCAATTAAACTTGCAGCTTCTTTGCCTTCAATATCAACCATGATTAAATTATCTTTTTGAGATACATTGACTTTGGCATCAACATTTGCATTTTTCAACATTACCTCTATAAAATTTTTAGCTACATCTAGTTCCTTTTCAATAACAAAAATTTCATAGGTACCATCTTTAGCACCTATAAAACCTAAAAACCCCTTGCTTGGATTTTCTAGTATTTCTACCTCTATATCCTCTACTTTTAAATTTAAATCTGCTATCGCCTTATTTATAGCTTCTTCTTTACTTTTACTTTTTATTAATTTTAGGCTTTTTCTCATTAACTTTTTCCTCCTTAGAGTTAGCAGCCAGCTTAGCTTTTAAAGGATTCATTATTAAGTAATACTGAGCTATTGAGAATAAGTTACTTACTGTCCAGTACAATGTAAGTCCTGCTGGGAATATAAATCCCCAATAGAAAGACATCCCTGCCATTACATATGTCATTACTTTCATAGAGCCTTGTAGTTGGTCCTTTGGAGTCATTACTTTTTGCATTACATATGCACTTGCTCCTGAAAATACTGCTAATACATAATCTGGTGCTGTTAAACTTTTTATCCATAAAAACCCATTGTCAGCTGCCATAAATGCAGCTTGATTTGCAAAAACGCCATGAGCAACTGGCTCTCTTAAAACGCTAAATAATCCTATTAATATAGGAAACTGTATTAATAAAGGTAAACAACCAGATAGTGGATTAATTTTAGCTTCTCCATATAACTTAACAATTTCTTCATTTTGTTTTTCTGGCTTATTTTTATATTTTTCTTGTATCTCTTTTATACGAGGTTGTATATCTTGCATTGCCTTTGTTGACTTAGTCTGTTTAACTGTTAATGGTAGTAAAATAATCTTTACAAGTATAGTAAAAATTATTATAGAAATACCATAGTGGTTAACAAATTCAAATATTACCTTAAGAATTAATCCTAAGAAATTTCCTATTATATTCAATTTTTTTATACCTCCTAATAGTTACTCTCTTTTATTTTAGAGGGTCGTAACCTCCTGGATGAAAAGGATGACATTTTAGAAGTCTTCTTATTGTTAAGTACATACCTTTTACAAATCCATATTTTTTAAATGCCTCTATTGAATATTGTGAGCAAGTTGGATAGAATCTACAAGTAGGTCCCTTTAAGGGAGATATATACTTTTGATAAAATTTTACTAAATAAATACATAAATTCGATAAATACCTACTTATTTCCTTTAATATATAAATTATTTTATTCAAAATTATTAACCTCCATATTTATAGCATATAATTTAAAGAGAAATATCCGTTCTTTTAACTAAATTTTTTATAGACTTGTCTATCTCTTTAAAACTAGCATCTTTACTAGATACTCTTGCTATAAATACTATATCATATCCAGGCTTAATTTTTTCATCAATATTTAATCTGTAGACTTCTTTTATTAATCTTCTTACTCTATTTCTAGTGATAGCTTTTCCTACTTTCTTTGAAACAGAAATACCTATTCTACTATAATCTGATTTATTTTTAAGTATATATATTACTAAATATCTGTTTGCAAAAGATTTGCCGTGTTTATATACTTTTCTAAAATCAGAGTCTTTTTTTAACCCCTTTGTCCTATTAAAGTCCATAGTTAACCTCCATAAACACAGCTATGCATTGTAATTATTTACACAAAAAGGCCACCTTTGCAGCGGCCCTTTTGTAATTAATGAGTTAATCTATTTCTTCCTTTAGCTCTTCTTCTTTTTAACACGTTTCTTCCGTTAGACGTCTTCATTCTTTTTCTGAAACCATGTTCTTTACTTCTTTGTCTCTTTTTTGGTTGATAAGTTCTTTTACTCATTATTTTGCACCGCCTTTCAGATTTCATTTTCCGTTTATAAAAATAATAACTTTACCCTCAAAGTAAACATAACACATATAATTATAAATACTTTTACTATCGTTGTCAACGAGTTTTTGGTATGCTTGCATCACAAAATCTACCATATATATATTATGTATTTTTTTTATTGAAAATACTAGTAAAAATCTATTTAATTTTATTCTAAATTATTTTTTTCAATTATATACACAAATAAAGCAAATTTAACATGTTTATATTTTTATCAACAATTAGTTAATATTGTGGATAAATTAGTTACAAATCATTGAAGTTTGACATATATTTTGATATTATAAATATACTTGTTGATAATGTGTATAAATGTTATCAACTTATTAAAAATTATTCACAGCTTGTGGATACTTTTGTGTATAACTTTTAAGATTACTGACAATACTCTAGTTATAATCACCATTTATTGTATGTTTATGTTATTTATAACTTTATCTACATATTGTTTATATCTTTTCATATTTTTTTAATAATTTATACTATTATTAATTTATCAACACCATTATCCATAAATTTAGTTATTCTGTAAAATTTATATATATTTTTGCTTTTCTGTTAATAACTTTGTGGAAAATATTAATTATTCTGTTCGGAGGTTTATATTATGGATATAGTTTCTTTATGGGACAAAACCCTACAATTAATAAAAGGTGACTTAACTTCAGTAAGTTTTAATACCTTTTTTAAAAACATCGTACCATTAAAAATACATCTTAATGACTTGATACTACTAGCTCCTAGTGATTTTAATAAAGATATTCTAGAAAATAGATATTTGCATTTAATTGAAGATGCTATAAATCAACTGTCATTAAAAAAGTATAATATTAAATTTGTATTGAGCGAAAAAGAAGTTGCTGACCTAAATTCTGATAGTGCAGATTTAAATTATAGAGTACTTTACCCTAACCTGAATCCAAAATACACATTTGATACGTTCGTTATTGGTAATAGCAATAGATTTGCTCATGCTGCATGTGTTGCAGTTGCTGAATCTCCTGCTAAAGCTTACAATCCACTTTTTTTGTATGGAGGGGTTGGCTTAGGTAAAACTCATTTAATGCACGCTATTGGACATCATATTGTCAGCCAAAAAAAAGATTCAAAAGTTGTTTATGTTTCTTCAGAAAAATTTACTAATGAACTTATAAACTCTATAAAAGATGATAAAAATGAAGAATTTAGAAATAAATATAGAAATGTAGATGTCTTATTAATTGATGATATTCAATTTATAGCTGGGAAGGAAAGAACTCAAGAAGAGTTTTTCCATACATTTAATACTCTTCATGAGGCAAATAAACAAATAATTATCTCTAGTGATAGACCACCAAAAGATATACCTACACTAGAAGATAGATTAAGATCGAGATTTGAAATGGGACTTATAACTGATATTCAGGCACCAGACTTTGAAACAAGGATTGCTATCCTTAGAAAAAAGGCTCAACTAGAACGTATAGAAGTGCCAAACGAAGTTATGTCATATATAGCAAAAAATATTAAGTCAAATATAAGAGAACTAGAAGGTGCCTTAACTAGAGTAGTTGCTTACTCTTCTCTTAGTAATAGAGTGATATCTTTTGATCTTGCTACAGAAGCTTTAAAAGATATTATAACAACTTCTAAAAATGAAGAAATCAATGTGCTTAGAATAAAAGAAAAAGTTTCTTCTGTATTCAATTTAAAAATGGAAGATTTTAATTCTAAAAAAAGAACTCGTTCAATAGCTTTTCCAAGACAAATAGCTATGTATTTAACGCGCGAACTTACTGATTTGTCTCTCCCTAAAATAGGTGAAGAATTTGGAGGAAGAGATCATACAACAGTAATTCATGCTCATGATAAAGTATCTAGAGACATAGAAGAAAGCGAAGAAATTAAGACTAAAATAGACAAAATTATATCAGATTTAAAGGGATAATTTATACACAATTGTCTGTTTATATCTATTGAATAACTTTTTTATATTAAAATTTATTAACAAATAATTAAGTATAAAATAACAAAGATATCAACATCTTATACACATGTTGATATCTTTGCATTTATAATGTTACATGTACTTATTAACATTATCAACAACACCTACTACTATTACTACTATGATTTTAACTTATTTTTTTATATAAAAAGCCAGAGGAGGTTATCCACATTGAAAATAATTTGTAATCAAAAAATCCTAGCAAATAGAATCGGGATTGCTCAAAAAGCTATTAATGGAAAAACAACTATAGAACTATTAAAGGGTATACTTATATCTACAGAAGAAGGCCAGTTAAAACTTACTGGATATGATGCGGAGATAGGAATAGAAACTTATGTACAAGCAGAGATTATAGAAAAAGGTGATGTTGTTGTAGATGCAAGATTATTTGGAGATATAATTAGAAAATTACCAGATTCTTTTGTTGAGATAGAAACAGATTCAGAAAATAATATTTACATAAATTGTGTAAATTCAAGATTTAAAATTAAAGGATATGCAGCTAAAGAATTTCCTAAACTACCAGAATTAAATGAAGAAGATTTATACAGCATACCTCAAGAACTCCTAAAAAATATGATTAAACAAACTGTATTTGCTATTTCACAAGACCAAACAAAACCTGTTTTAATGGGAGAACTTCTAGAAATTGTAGATAAAAATTTAAATCTAGTAGCAATTGATGGCTATAGATTAGCTGTAAAAAGCTGTTCAGTTGATAGTTTAACTGAAAATATAAAAGTAATAATTCCAGGAAAGACACTTATAGATGTAAATAGCTTGCTTTCTGGAGAAGATAATGTTAAAGTTGGATTTAACGAAAAAAATGCTATTTTTATAATTAATGATACAAAAATTATTACAAGATTACTTGAAGGAGATTTTATTGATTATAAAAAATTATTGCCAAGAGAGCATAATAGTAGAGTAAAGTTAAATACTAAAGAACTTTTAAATAGTATAGAAAGAGCATCTTTATTGTCTCAATCAGAAAAAAATAACCTTATAAAATTATCTATAAGGGATAAAGTAATGGCAATTACTTCTAATACAGAAAAAGGAAATGTCTATGAAGAAGTTGAAATAGATTTAGATGGAGATTATTTAGATATAGCTTTTAACTCTCGATACTTTATTGAAGGATTGAAAAATATAGATAATGAGGAAATATTTATAGAATTTACTACAAATGTAAATCCTTGTATAATTAAACCAACAGATGATATTAATTATATTTACTTATTACTTCCAGTAAGAATATCATCTAATATATAGTAGATATTAAGGAGTTGTCTTTTGTAGAAAAATTTTTCTAATCTTAGGCAACTCCTTTTGCAAGTATTTTTATGGTATAATATACTTTTAGTGTATTAATACCTATTTACCTAAAATAATGGCAAGGAGGAACTCTTATGACTGAAATAACTATAGAATCAGACTATATAAAGTTAGATCAATTCCTAAAACTAGCAGAGATTGCATCAACCGGAGGTCATGCAAAATTTTTAATTCAAGAAGGTTTAGTGACTGTAAATGATGAAATAGAATTAAGAAGAGGGAAAAAGATAAAATCAGGAGATATAGTTGAGATAGAAGGAACTAAAATAAAAGTATTGTAAAAAAGGAGAACTTTTTGTGAAACTTAAAAGTTTGCAGCTTGTTAATTTTAGAAATTATGAAAAGTTGCATCTGGAATTTAATGGTAAAGTGAATCTTCTTGTTGGAAAAAATGGTCAAGGAAAGACAAATATAGTAGAATCTATTTATATGCTTTCTTTTGGCAAGTCATTTAGAACCAACAAAGATAGAGAAATGGTTAGATTTAATAGTGAAAATTTATATGTTGGAGGAAGTTTTTCAAAATATAATAAATATAGTCTAATAGAGCTAATTATTGGAAAAGATAAAAAGGGGATACGAATAAATAAAGTTCCTTTGCAAAAAATGCAGGAATTACTTGGCAACTTAAATGTTGTCATATTTTCACCTGAAGATTTAAGACTGGTTAAAGAAGGTCCTAAAGAGAGAAGGACTTTCATAGATAAAGAGATTAGCCAAATTATTCCTAAATATTATAATTATCTTACTAATTACAATAAAATACTTTCTCAAAGAAGTAGAGTTCTAAAAAGCATGCATGTTGATGAAGCTTTATTAGATGTATATGATGATACACTAGCAAAATACGGAAGTTATATTTATATTTTACGCAGAGACTTTATAAAAAAGATAGCTAATATATCTGAACATATGCATATGAATTTGACTAATGGAGTTGAAAAATTATCAATCAAATATAAAACTCAAATAAATATAACTGACGAAGATACTATAGAAACAGTATATAATAAATTTTTAGCCAAGTTGTCATCAAATAGACCTAATGATATAGAATCTAGAACTACTAGATATGGTATACACAAAGATGACTTAAATATATTCATAAATGATTTAGATGCAAGACTTTTTGGTTCACAAGGTCAACAAAGAACTGCTTCAATATCATTAAAGCTATCAGAGATAGAATTAATAAAAAATGAGGTTGAAGAATATCCAGTATTAATTTTAGATGATGTTTTTAGTGAGTTAGATGAAGCAAGACAAAAACTTTTAGTAAATAATTTAAGCAATGTTCAAATGTTTATAACAAGTGCTGAAATTTCACATAAAAAAATATTTGATGAAAAGGATGTTACAATATTTAATATTGAAAACGGCAATGTTATTAGCATAGAGAATGGAGGAAATTAAATGAAACAAGAATACGGTGCAAGTCAGATACAGGTATTAGAGGGATTAGAGGCCGTTAGAAAAAGACCAGGTATGTATATTGGTAGTACAAGCCCAAGAGGTTTACACCACTTAGTTTATGAAGTTGTAGATAATAGTATCGATGAGGCTTTACAAGGCTATTGTTCAAATATATATGTATCTATTAATGAAGATGGCAGTATTTTAGTAAAAGATGACGGAAGAGGTATCCCAGTCGAAACACATCCTAAGACTGGAAAATCGACTTTAGAAACAGTATTAACTAATCTTCATGCAGGAGGAAAATTTGGAGGCGGAGGATATAAAGTATCTGGAGGTCTTCATGGAGTTGGTGTTTCTGTAGTTAATGCATTATCAAAATGGATGATAGCAGAAGTTTATTTAAATGGAAAAATATATAAGCAGACATATGAAAAAGGTCTACCAACATCTAAGATTGAGATAGTTGGAGAATCTCAAAGTACAGGAACAATAATTCAATTTATGCCTGACGCTACTATATTTGATGAAATAGAGTTTAAATATGAAACATTAGAATATAGACTTAGAGAACTTTCTTTTTTAAATAAAGGAATAAAAATAGTATTTGAAGATAAAAGAGAAAATCAAGAAAAAAGAAAAGAATTTCACTATACAGGTGGTCTAGTAGAATATATTAAGTATTTAAATAAATCTAGAACTGGAATACATGATGACATAGTTTATATAGATAAAAAAGTTGATGATTGTATTGTCGAATTAGCTATGCAATATACGGATGGTTATACAGAGAACATATATTCTTTTGCAAATAATATAAATACGCATGAAGGAGGAGCTCATTTAAGTGGATTCAAAGCAGCTCTTACTAAAACTGTAAATGATTATGCTAAAAGAAATAAATTCTTAAAAGAAAATGATGTTAACTTATTAGGTGAAGATATAAGAGAAGGACTTACAGCTGTAGTATCAGTTAAATTACCAGAACCTCAATTTGAAGGACAAACTAAAACAAAACTAGGTAATAGTTTTATGAGAGGTGTAGTTGATAGTGTAACAGTTGATGAACTTGGCTCTTTCTTAGAGGAAAATCCAGCAACAGCTAGAATAATAGTTGATAAAGCTTTGAGAGCACAAAGAGCTAGAGAAGCTGCAAAGAAAGCAAGAGAATTAACAAGAAGAAAGAGTGTTTTAGAAAGCACATCTTTACCTGGAAAATTAGCAGATTGTGCAGAAAAAGATCCTGCTAAAAGTGAAATATTCTTAGTCGAAGGAGATTCAGCGGGAGGTTCCGCAAAACAAGGTAGAGATAGAAATAGCCAAGCGATACTTCCATTAAGAGGTAAGATACTTAATGTCGAAAAATCAAGACTAGATAGAATATTATCTTCAGACGAAATAAAAAATATGATAACAGCTTATGGTTGTGGTATAGGAGAAGATTTTGATATAGATAAGGCTAGATATCATAAAATTATAATTATGACCGATGCCGATGTAGATGGAGCTCATATAAGAACTTTGCTATTAACATTCTTCTTTAGATACATGAGACCTCTTATAGATGAGGGGTATGTTTATGCAGCACAACCTCCTTTATATAAAGTAACAAAGCAAAAAAAGGAACATTATGTTTATTCAGATAAAGAATTAAATGTTTTATTAGATGAAATTGGAAGAAATGGTGCAGAACTTCAAAGATATAAAGGTCTTGGAGAGATGAATGCAGAACAATTATGGGATACCACTATGAATCCTGATACAAGAACTTTATTGCAAGTAACTGTAGAAGATGCTGCAATTGCAGATGAAGTATTTTCAATGCTTATGGGTGATAAGGTTGCTCCAAGAAAAGAATTTATAGAAGAAAATGCAAGATTCGTTAGAAACTTAGATATATAGAGAGAGGGGATTAGTATACATGGAAGAAAATAACAAAATACTCCCTATTGAAATAGCGGAAGAAATGAAAAAATCTTATATCGATTATTCGATGAGTGTTATAGCTGGACGTGCTCTTCCTGATGTTAGAGATGGTCTAAAGCCAGTTCACAGAAGAATACTATACTCAATGAGTGAATTAAACTTAACACCAGATAAACCATATAGAAAGTCAGCCCGTATTGTTGGGGACGTTTTAGGTAAGTACCATCCACATGGAGATACTGCTGTTTATTTTGCAATGGTTAGAATGGCTCAAGACTTTTCAACTAGAGCACTTTTAGTAGATGGTCATGGTAACTTTGGTTCTGTTGATGGAGACTCACCAGCGGCAATGCGTTATACAGAAGCTAAGATGAGTAAATTATCATTAGAATTATTAAGAGATATAGAAAAAGAAACTGTAGATTTTAAACCAAACTTTGATGAATCATTAAAAGAACCTTCAGTACTACCAGCAAGGTATCCCAATCTATTAGTGAATGGGTCTAATGGTATAGCTGTTGGGATGGCAACTTCAATACCTCCACATAACTTAGCTGAAGTAATTGATGCAACTGTACATTTGATTGACAATCCAGATTGTAGTGTTGAGGACTTAATAAAATTTATACAAGGTCCAGATTTTCCTACAGCTGCAATTATAATGGGAAAAGAGAATATAGCAGAGGCATATAGAACTGGAAGAGGTAAAGTTAAGGTTAGATCTAGAGCTTTTATAGAAGAACTTCCAAAAGGAAAACAACAGATAATAGTTACAGAAATACCTTATCAAGTAAATAAAGCTAAATTAGTTGAGAGAATAGCTGAGTTAGTTAAAGAAAAAAGAATAGAAGGTATATCAGATTTAAGAGACGAAAGTAATAGAAATGGTATGAGAATTGTTATAGAATTAAAGAGAGATGCTAATGCTAATATAGTATTAAATAATCTGTATAAACATTCTCAAATGGAAGATACATTTAGTATAATAATGCTTGCTCTTGTAGATGGTCAACCAAGAGTTTTAAATCTTAAGCAAATACTATATCATTATATTAAACATCAAGAAGATGTTGTTACAAGAAGAACTAAATTTGAATTAAACAAAGCTGAAGCAAGAGCACATATTTTAGAAGGATTAAAAATTGCTTTAGATAATATAGATGCTGTTATAAGCTTGATAAGAGCTTCAAAAACAGGCCAAGAAGCTAAGATAGGTTTAGTAGAAAAATTCAATCTAACTGAGATTCAAGCTCAAGCTATACTAGATATGAGACTTCAAAGACTTACAGGTCTAGAAAGAGATAAGATAGAAGCTGAGTATGAAGACTTAATAAAGAAAATAAATAGATTAAAAGAAATTTTGGCTGATGAAAGATTACTTTTAAATGTAATAAAAGATGAAATGACAATAATAAAAGAAAATTATTCTGATGAAAGAAGAACAGAAATAAGACATGCTGAAGGCGAGATAGATATGAGAGATCTTATAAGTGATGAGGAAATAGCCATAACTCTTACTCACTTTGGATATATAAAAAGACTTCCATCTGATACTTATAAGAGCCAAAAAAGAGGTGGAAGAGGTATCTCAGCACTTACAACCAGAGAAGAGGACTTTGTAAGACACTTGATAACTACAACTACTCATAGTAGATTACTGTTCTTTACAAATAAGGGTAGAGTATTTAAATTAAATGCATATGAAATACCTGAAGGTAAGAGACAAGCAAAAGGTACTGCTATAGTAAACTTACTTCAATTGTCAGCAGACGAAAAGATTGCAACTTTAATACCTATAGATGGTAATGATGAAAATGAATATTTATTACTTACAACTAAAAAAGGTATCGTTAAAAAGACTAAACGAGAAGAGTTTAAAAATATAAACAAATCTGGTCTTATTGCTATAGGTTTAAGAGATGATGATGAACTTATTGGAGTAGAGCTAACAGATGGAAAACAGGAAGTACTTTTAGTAACTAATGAAGGTATGTCTATAAGGTTTGATGAAAATGATATAAGATATATGGGTAGAACAGCAATGGGTGTAAAAGGTATAACTTTAAGTAAAAAAGACTTTGTTGTATCTATGAATCTTTGTAGTAAAGGTACAGATGTATTAGTTGTCAGTAGAAATGGTTTTGGTAAAAGAACAAATATAGAAGAATATAGAAGCCAAATAAGAGCTGGAAAAGGAATTAAAACTTATAACATATCTGAAAAAACTGGTACAATTGTTGGTGCAGAGATGGTCAATGAAGATGATGAGATAATGATTATAAATTCTGATGGAGTTCTTATTAGAATAAGAGTTAATGAAATTTCACTATTTGGAAGGGTTACAAGTGGTGTTAAATTAATGAAGACTAATGAAGAAGTGAATGTAGTTTCGATTGCTAAAATAAATATTGAAGAAGAATAGGATAAATATCCTATTCTTTTTGTATAATGTACTTAGATAAAAATTTAAAATTGAAAGGAGTAGTTGTTATGTGTAATAAAAGAGGTTGTAAAAAAGGTGGATTTTTATTAATAGGAGCCATTTTAGGTTTTATATTTGGTATGTTTCTTGCACCAAAAAAAGGTTCTGAGTTAAGAAAAGAGACAAAAGATAAGTTTGATAAAGTGAAAGAAAACCCAAAAGAAGTTCTACATGAAACATTTAATGATGTTAAAGAGAGAATAATAACTTTAGTAGATGATGATAATAATGAAGAAGATATAAAAATTTCAGAAGAAGATATAGTAATAAGTAAAAGTTTTGACGACGAGGGAGATGTTAACTAATGAATGCATGGGGGTGGCAAATAGGAGCAGTGTTAGTAGGTAGTTCGGCTCTTATAGTAGCAATTTATTTAGCTAAAACTCTAAATAGTTTAAATAAAGTTGTTGAAAAAGCTTATAAGATTGTAGATTACAATGAAAGACATATACAAGATATTGTTGAAAATGCATCATCAATATCAAAGGGAATAGATGATATAGTTTATGTAATTAATAAGATATTGAGTATAGGTAATATATTTAAAATTATTAAGAGAAAATAGGAGGTTTTTACATGTCTATGAATATAGATTCAAATTTAGATTCTCAAAATAAGTTTTGGAATGTTTGTATTGATGGAGAACTTGATGTCTCTACAGCAGATAAATTAAAAGAACATTTACATGGTTTAATAGAAAGAAATATGTTGGATGTAAAGATTAATCTTAAAGATTTAGATTATATAGATTCTACAGGTTTAGGAGCTATGATAGGTGTTTTAAAAAAACTAAAAATAAATGAAAAAGAGATATACATAGTAAATCCTAAGAGTAATGTTAGGAAAATTTTTACTATAACAGGTCTAGATAAAATATTTAAAGTGGAGGGATAAATTTTGGCTTGTGAAACTATAAAGATGGAAATTACTACAAATCCAGATTATGTAGGCATAATAAGATTAACAGCGTCTGGGATTGCAAATAAAATGGGGTTTCCAATAGATGATATAGAAGATATAAAGGTAGCAGTATCAGAGGCATGTACCAATGCAATAAAACATAGTAATGATGATGTATTCAATATAGTATTTAATATTTTAGACGATGCAATTAATATAGAGATTCAAGATAATGGAAAAGGATATGATGTTAGCTCAATAAGTACACCAGATTTAGAGAATCCAAAAGAAAGTGGTCTTGGATTATTTATAATTAAAACTTTAATGGATGATGTAGATATTGAATCAGAATGTAATCAAGGAACAAAAATAAAAATGACTAAGTATTTAGGAGTTGATATTTAATGAAAAATGTAGCTAATGCTACACATTACCTAAATATGGATACAAAAGAGCTATTTAATTTATATAATACAAATAAAAACGTAGATATCAGGAATATTCTTATTGAAAGACATCTATATTTAGCAAGGTTGTTAGCTAAAAAGTATATAAACAAGGGTGTTGATTTTGAAGACATATATCAAGTTGCTTCATTAGCATTAATTTATGCTATTGATAGATATGATGTTGAAAAGGGATTTGAATTCTCCAGTTTTGCAACACCAACTATAGTAGGAGAAATTAAAAAATATTTTAGAGATAAAGTATGGACACTTAGAGTACCAAGAAGAATACAAGAATTAAGCAAAAAGATAAGTGATGCGAAAATTAAACTAGAGCAAGAAAATAAAAAACATCCAAAGGTAAAAGATATCGCTGACTATATAGGAGTTAGTGAAGAAGATGTACTAGAGGCTATGGAAGCATCTTATGGTTATCAACCTATGTCTTTAGATTCATCAAGTAATGATGATTCAGAAGACAAAGACATAACTCTTATTGATAAAATAGGAAAAGAAGAAGGTAATTTCGGAAGTATAGAATACGAAGATTTTATTAATAAGTTTATTGAAACTTTAAATGAGTTAGAAGTAAAAATATTTAAAGATAGATTTTTCTTCGATAAAACCCAGTCTAGTATAGCTAAAGAATTAGATATATCTCAAATGACTGTTTCTCGCTTAGAAAAAAAGGTCGTAGAAAAGCTAAAAAAAGAATATGAAAAAAATTTCTAAAAAATAATAAAAAAAGTATTGACCTACTGTTTGAATGATGGTATAGTATTACTTGTCCTTGAAAAAAAGGAACAAGAAAAAATACGAACATTGAAAATTAAACAGTAGGTTAATTTATAAAACAAGAAACAAACCATAAAGCCAGATATTTAGATAACAATAGTATCTGAGCCTGATAAACTTTTATTTGAGAGTTTGATCCTGGCTCAGGATGAACGCTGGCGGCGTGCCTAACACATGCAAGTTGAGCGATTTACTTCGGTAAAGAGCGGCGGACGGGTGAGTAACGCGTGGGTAACCTACCCTGTACACACGGATAACATACCGAAAGGTATGCTAATACGGGATAACATATTTGAGAGGCATCTCTTGAATATCAAAGGTGAGCCAGTACAGGATGGACCCGCGTCTGATTAGCTAGTTGGTAAGGTAACGGCTTACCAAGGCGACGATCAGTAGCCGACCTGAGAGGGTGATCGGCCACATTGGAACTGAGACACGGTCCAAACTCCTACGGGAGGCAGCAGTGGGGAATATTGCACAATGGGCGAAAGCCTGATGCAGCAACGCCGCGTGAGTGATGAAGGCCTTCGGGTCGTAAAACTCTGTCCTCAAGGAAGATAATGACGGTACTTGAGGAGGAAGCCCCGGCTAACTACGTGCCAGCAGCCGCGGTAATACGTAGGGGGCTAGCGTTATCCGGATTTACTGGGCGTAAAGGGTGCGTAGGCGGTCTTTCAAGTCAGGAGTGAAAGGCTACGGCTCAACCGTAGTAAGCTCTTGAAACTGGGAGACTTGAGTGCAGGAGAGGAGAGTGGAATTCCTAGTGTAGCGGTGAAATGCGTAGATATTAGGAGGAACACCAGTTGCGAAGGCGGCTCTCTGGACTGTAACTGACGCTGAGGCACGAAAGCGTGGGGAGCAAACAGGATTAGATACCCTGGTAGTCCACGCTGTAAACGATGAGTACTAGGTGTCGGGGGTTACCCCCCCTCGGTGCCGCAGCTAACGCATTAAGTACTCCGCCTGGGAAGTACGCTCGCAAGAGTGAAACTCAAAGGAATTGACGGGGACCCGCACAAGTAGCGGAGCATGTGGTTTAATTCGAAGCAACGCGAAGAACCTTACCTAAGCTTGACATCCTAATGACATCTCCTTAATCGGAGAGTTCCCTTCGGGGACATTGGTGACAGGTGGTGCATGGTTGTCGTCAGCTCGTGTCGTGAGATGTTGGGTTAAGTCCCGCAACGAGCGCAACCCTTGTCTTTAGTTGCCATCATTAAGTTGGGCACTCTAGAGAGACTGCCAGGGATAACCTGGAGGAAGGTGGGGATGACGTCAAATCATCATGCCCCTTATGCTTAGGGCTACACACGTGCTACAATGGGTAGTACAGAGGGTTGCCAAGCCGTAAGGTGGAGCTAATCCCTTAAAGCTACTCTCAGTTCGGATTGTAGGCTGAAACTCGCCTACATGAAGCTGGAGTTACTAGTAATCGCAGATCAGAATGCTGCGGTGAATGCGTTCCCGGGTCTTGTACACACCGCCCGTCACACCACGGGAGTTGGAGACGCCCGAAGCCGATTATCTAACCTTTTGGAAGAAGTCGTCGAAGGTGGAATCAATAACTGGGGTGAAGTCGTAACAAGGTAGCCGTATCGGAAGGTGCGGCTGGATCACCTCCTTTCTAAGGAGAATTGCCTACTGTTTAATTTTGAGGGTTCGTTTTTACGAATACTCAATTAGCACTTTGAGCAACAGTATAAACTGAACGCATGTGAAGTTTGTTTGTTGGCCTTGTGTGTTAGCACTTTAAGCAACAGGATTTATCTGTTGGCGCTGTGCGTTAGCACTTTGAAAACTGCATATATATATTTAGTGATATGACATCTAATTTGTAATATATAAAGTTGATAACTTTTAAAAATTATCGAAGTTGATAGTTTCTAATCTATCAAACCTTTTTAACTGGTCAAGTTATTAAGGGTGCAGGGCGGATGCCTTGGCACTAGGAGCCGATGAAGGACGCGATAAGCTGCGATAAGCTTCGGGGAGTTGCACGTAAACTTTGATCCGAAGATTTCCGAATGAGGAAACTCACTTAGAGTAATGTCTAAGTATCATTAAGTGAATACATAGCTTAATGAGGGGAACTCAGGGAACTGAAACATCTAAGTACCTGAAGGAAGAGAAAGAAATTCGATTCCGTAAGTAGCGGCGAGCGAACGCGGAATAGCCCAAACCAATAAAGTTTTCTTTATTGGGGTTGCGGACATATCTTAAACGAAGAGGTATCGTAATTGAAGAGGTTTGGAAAGACCCACCACAGAAGGTAATAGTCCTGTATGTCAAACGAGAAAACTTCAGATATGATCCAGAGTACCACGGGACACGTGAAACCCTGTGGGAAGCAGGAGGGACCACCCTCCAAGGCTAAATACTACCTAGTGACCGATAGCGTATAGTACCGTGAGGGAAAGGTGAAAAGAACCCCGGGAGGGGAGTGAAATAGAACCTGAAACCCTGCACTTACAAGCTGTGGAAGCACATTTCTTGTGTGACCGCGTACTTTTTGTAGAACGGGCCAACGAGTTACGTTAAGTAGCAAGGTTAAGCACTTAAGGTGTGGAGCCGTAGCGAAAGCGAGTTTTAACTGAGCGTTCAGTTACTTGATGTAGACCCGAAACCGGGCGACCTACCCATGAGCAGGATGAAGCGAAAGTAAAATTTCGTGGAGGTCCGAACCCACGAGCGTTGAAAAGCTCGGGGATGACTTGTGGGTAGCGGTGAAATTCCAATCGAGCCCGGAGATAGCTGGTTCTCCCCGAAATAGCTTTAGGGCTAGCCTCAAGGTGAGAGATACGGAGGTAGAGCACTGAATGTCCTAGGGGTATTGCACCTACCGAAGACTATCAAACTCCGAATGCCGTCATCTTATACTTGGGAGTCAGACTGTGGGTGATAAGATTCATAGTCGAAAGGGCAACAGCCCAGATCGTCAGCTAAGGTCCCTAAATGTAAGTTAAGTGGTAAAGGATGTGGGATTGCACAGACAACCAGGATGTTGGCTTAGAAGCAGCCACTCATTCAAAGAGTGCGTAATAGCTCACTGGTCGAGTGATCCTGCGCCGAAGATTTCCGGGGCTAAAACTTACTACCGAAGCTACGGCATCAGTAATGATGGGTAGGGAGCTTCCCAT